>NZ_QBIZ02000009.1:0-171656 GCF_003057735.2 Pseudomonas sp. RIT411 | reverse complement strand
GTTGATTTGAACTTTTTTCGTTTCAACTCAACCACTTGCGCTTGCCTGACCGGTCGAACCAATCTCGGCAGCGGGAGGCGAATACTACAGCATCCCAAGACGCTGTCAACCCCCTCCGCTTCATTTCGCTGTCACCCGAAGGTAAGAGCCAAATGGCGAAGAATCCGTGGACCCCTCGCCCGGCTCAGACCTAAGTGCTTGATTTTCAAGCCGCTTCAGCGTCTGCGCCGGAAGTGGGGCGCATTATAGGGGAGATTCAGAGCAGGTCAACAGGTTATTTTCAGAAAGGCCAAAAAAAGAAAGGGGCTGCTCGCGCAGCCCCTTTCTTATAGCCCTCTCGATGCCGCTAGGCACGGCCGATACGGCGATTGCGCCAGAGGGTGGTGAAGGGTCCGGAGACCGCATAGGCCAGGAAGCCCAGCAGCAGGACGCGCGGCGGGTCGGTAAAGACCACGGCGAAGACCAGCACGGCGATCAGGATGACCACGAAGGGGACGCGTCCCTTCAGGCCCAGGGTCTTGAAGCTCCAGTACTTGAAGTTGCTGACCATGAGCATGCCGGCTGCAGCGACCATCAGGGCGACCAGCAGCGACAGCTTGGAGCCCTGGATGCCGAAGTCACTGAAGCACCAGACGGTACCAGCCACCAGGGCCGCCGCGGAAGGACTGGCCAGGCCGATGAAGTAGCGCTTGTCCACCGAGCCGATCTGGGTGTTGAAGCGGGCCAGACGCAAGGCGGCGCCGGCTACATAGATGAAGGCGACGGCCCAGCCGACATTACCCAGACCACTCAGGGCCCACTGGAAGGCCAGGATCGCCGGTGCGACACCGAAGGCGACCATGTCGGAGAGCGAGTCGTACTGCTCGCCGAAGGCGCTCTGGGTATTGGTCATGCGGGCGACGCGACCATCCAAGCCATCGAGCACCATGGCGATGAAGATGGCGGCGGCCGCGGCCGAGAAGCCGGCGGAGGCGATGTCGTATTGCCCCTGGATGAAGGCGGTCTGAGCCGCGACACCCTTGATGATCGAATAGAGGCCGGCAAAGAGCGCCGCGGTGGTGAAGAGGTTGGGTAGCAGGTACACGCCACGGCGTCTGATCTTGCGCCCCTGGGCGTCCTGCGTCTCCTCGATGTGTTCATCCACGGGGATGAGGCCGTCGGTGGCTGTGTTGGACGGGGTTTCTTCGGGACGCTCGCTCATGGATTTTCCTTGGGCATTACCTGACGGATTGGACTGACCTCTTGAGGATAGGGTTCAGCCTAACCTCCCATGCTAAGGCATTGCCGGGGTCGTGGGCAGTGCAATAAAAAACGCGGCCGAGGCCGCGTCCTTTACCGCTCGTTACAGGGCTGGCGCCCTGCCCGATCAGTTCTTGGTCTTGTCGACGATCTTGTTCGACGCGATCCAAGGCATCATGGCACGCAGCTTCTCGCCGACCTGCTCGATCGGGTGAGCCGCGTTATTGCGACGGTAGGCGGTCATGGAGGCGTAGTTGGACGCGCCCTCGGCCACGAACATCTTGGCGTATTCGCCGTTCTGGATGCGCTTGAGCGCATTCTTCATGGCCGCGCGCGACTCGGCGTTGATGACCTCGGGGCCGGTCACGTACTCGCCGTACTCGGCGTTGTTGGAGATCGAGTAGTTCATGTTGGCGATACCGCCTTCGTACATGAGGTCGACGATCAGCTTGAGTTCGTGCAGGCACTCGAAGTAGGCCATTTCCGGTGCATAGCCAGCTTCGACCAGGGTTTCGAAACCGGCCTTGACCAGTTCGACCGCACCACCGCACAGCACGGCCTGCTCGCCGAACAGGTCGGTTTCGGTCTCGTCCTTGAAGGTGGTTTCGATGATGCCGGTACGGCCGCCGCCGACGCCGCAGGCGTAGGACAGGGCGACGTTCTTGGCATTGCCGGAAGCGTCCTGGTGGACGGCGACCAGATCAGGGATGCCGCCGCCCTTGACGAACTCGGAGCGCACGGTGTGACCCGGGGCCTTGGGAGCGATCATGATGACGTCCAGGTCAGCGCGGGGCACGACCTGGTTGTAGTGGATGGCGAAACCGTGGGCGAAGGCCAGGGTGGCGCCCTGCTTCAGGTTCGGCTCGATCTCGTCCTTGTACAGCTTGGACTGGAATTCGTCGGGGGTCAGGATCATGACCACGTCGGCGGAGGCGACGGCGTCCTTGACCGGCTTGACGGTCAGGCCATGGGCCTCGGCCTTGGCCACGGTGGCCGAGCCACTGCGCAGACCGACGACGACGTCGACGCCGGAGTCCTTCAGGTTGCAGGCGTGGGCGTGGCCCTGGGAGCCGTAGCCGATGATGGCGACCTTCTTGCCCTGGATGATGGAAAGGTCACAGTCTTTGTCGTAGTAAACGCGCATTGCAGGTTCTCCTGGAAAAGGGGGTATCAGATGCTCAGGGCTTTGTCGCCACGGGAAATTCCGGTCACGCCGCTACGCACCACCTCGAGGATGGACGCGGCGCCGATCGCCTGGATGAAGCTGTCGATCTTCTCGCTGGTGCCCGCCAGCTGAATGGTATACACGCTGCTGCCGACATCGACGATCTGGCCGCGAAAGATATCGGTGGTGCGCTTGACCTCGGCGCGCTGGGCGCCGGTGGCCTTGACCTTGATCAGCAGGAGTTCGCGCTCGATGTGGGCGCTCTCGGACAGGTTGACCAGTTTCACCACCTCGATGAGCTTGTTGAGGTTCTTGGTGATCTGCTCGACCGTCTCTTCCTGGCCGATGGTGGTCAGGGTCAGGCGCGACAGGGTCGGGTCCTCGGTCGCGGCGACCGTGAGGCTTTCGATGTTGTAGTTGCGCTGGGAAAACAGGCCGACCACGCGGGACAGGGCGCCGGGCTCGTTTTCCAGCAGCAGGGAGATGATGTGTCTCATGTTCAGGTCCGCTCCGTCTTGCTCAGCCACATGTCGCGCATCGCGCCATCCTTGATCTGCATCGGGTAGACGTGTTCGGTGTTGTCCACGGCGATGTCGAGGAAGACCAGGCGATTCTTCATGGCGAAGGCCTCGGCCATCATCGGCTTGAGGTCTTCCAGACGCTCGATGCGCATGCCGACGTGGCCATAGGCCTCGGCCAGCTTGACGAAGTCCGGCAGGGATTCCATGTAGGAGTGGGAATAGCGGCTGCTGTACTGCATGTCCTGCCACTGGCGGACCATGCCCAGGGCACCATTGTTGAGGCAGACGATCTTCACCGGCAGGTCGTACTGCATGCAGGTGGAGAGCTCCTGGATGTTCATCTGCACGCTGCCTTCACCGGTGACGCAGGCGACGTCGGCGTCCGGGAAGTTGAGCTTGACGCCCATGGCCGCCGGGAAGCCGAAGCCCATGGTGCCGAGGCCGCCGGAGTTGATCCAGCGATTGGGCTTGTCGTAGCGGTAGTACTGGGCAGCGAACATCTGGTGCTGACCCACGTCGGAGGTGATGTAGGCATCGCCCGCGGTGACGTCGTACAGGGTCTCGATGACGGTCTGCGGCTTGATGATGCTGCCGTCGCCCTTGTCGTAGGGGAACATCTCGCGACCGCCGCGCCACTCCTCGATCTGCTTCCACCAGGCGGCCTGGTTTTCGGCACGGGGCTTCTCGCTCAGTTCGCGGACCACGGCGACCATCTCGGCGAGGACGCTGTCGACCGGACCGACGATGGGCACGTCGGCCTTGATGGTCTTGGAGATCGAGGCCGGATCGATGTCGACGTGAATGATCTTGGCGTTCGGGCAGAAGCGCGTGGCACCGTTGATGACGCGGTCATCGAAGCGCGCACCCACGGCGAGGATGACGTCGCTGTGGTGCATGGCCAGGTTGGCCTGGTAGCTGCCGTGCATGCCGAGCATGCCGAGGAACTGGCGATCGCTGCCCGGGTAGGCGCCCAGACCCATCAGGGTATTGGTGACCGGCAGGTTGAGCAGGCGCGCCAGCTCGGTGAGGGCCGCGGAGGCACCGCCGAGGATGACGCCACCACCGGCATAGAGGATGGGGCGCTTGGCCGCCACCAGCATCTCGACGGCCTTGCGGATCTGCCCGGAATGACCGCGCTGCGCCGGATTGTAGGAGCGCAGCTTGATCTTCTTCGGATAGACGTATTCGTATTTCTTGGTCGGATCGCCCATGTCCTTGGGGATGTCGACCACCACCGGACCAGGACGCCCGGACTCGGCGAGGTAGAAGGCCTTCTTGAGGACTTCGGGGATCTCGGAGGGGTGCTTGATGATGAAGCTGTGCTTCACGATCGGCCGGGAGATGCCGACCATGTCGGTTTCCTGGAAGGCGTCGGTGCCCACCATGTTGCTCGGCACCTGGCCAGACAGGACCACCATGGGGATGGAGTCCATGTAGGCGGTGGCGATGCCGGTGATGGCATTGGTCGCGCCGGGGCCGGAGGTCACCAGGACCACGCCGGCCTTGCCGGTGGCGCGGGCATAGCCGTCGGCCATGTGGGTGGCGGCCTGCTCGTGACGAACCAGGATGTGGTTGAGCGCCGGTTCCTTGAACAGGGCGTCGTAGATGTGCAGCAGGGCACCGCCCGGGTACCCGTAGATGTGTTTCACGCCCTCGTCGCGCAAGAAGCGGACGACCATCTCAGCGCCAGTTAATAGCTCCACGTATCACCTCATTCCACGCATGGCGAGCGCCCATCGGTGGACGCTCAAGGTTCGGTTGACTGCAAGGCAGAGCATGGGCGACGGTGGTCACCGACGATTCAGCTGCCTAGAAAGCCTTGTTGGAAGATTCCGATGAATGCTGGAGCTTCCACCCGACGCGAGGTAACGCGGTGCAGGGTATTTGACTGTGGCGGCGCGGGTAGGCACCTCATGGTCTGCCGAGCAGTCAGCTTTGGGCCGACTCGCTACAGCGAACTTTGGATTGTTCGCATTCGACCCGTGCAAGTCAAGCCGAAAGGTGCAACCGGGCGCAATCGGTCGTCGGCGATCAGTCGTGATGAAAAGGTCGACGTCTCCTCTTATAGTGAAGTCCTGTCCTCTCCCCTTCCAGGATTCCCATGCGCTCGATCTTCTGGCTTTCCGCCCTGGCTTTCGCCTGCAGCCTGTCCGCCCAGGCCGCGCAGGTCTACAAGTGGACCGATGACAAGGGTGTCACCCACTTCAGTGCCCAGCCGCCCGAGGGCCAGAAGGCCAACGAGGTGGACGTGAAGACGGCGCCGCAGATCAATGGCAGTGGCACTGCACCCACCTACAAGATGCCCAACGGTGCCCAGCAGCCATCGGTGTCCAATGATGCCCAGCAGCAGGAACTGGATCGCCGGGTGAAGGCGCAGGTGCGCGAGCAGCAGAACCAGCTCAAGGAGCAGTGCGATCAGGCGCGCCAGAATCTGGCGCAACTGCGCAACAATCCGCGCATCCTGGTGCAGTCCGGGCGGGGCGAGACGCGGCGGCTGAGTGAAGAGGAACGTCAGCAGAGGCTGGCCGAGACCCAGCTGTCCATCGAGCAGAACTGCGGCAAGTAACTCAGGCGCTTTCGATGATGCGGTCGAATTCGGCCAGGGACGCAAGCAGGGGCAGGACGGGGTCGAGATTGCCCTGGTAGACCATCTCGGCCATCGGCCGGATGCCCGAGCGCGCCGGCAGGGCCGCATCGCTCTCGATGATCAGCTTCATCCGCGGCACGAAGATCCACTGCAGCCACTGGGCGAAACTCAGGGTATCAACGCAGAAGGGCTCCTGGCTGGCCAGGGCTTCTGCGCTGGGCGCCTGCGCCGACCACCAGCCGAGCAGGCGCAATTCACGCTCGATCTGCAGCAGCTGATCGGCCAGGGCGGGCAGGCGCTCGTCCATCAGGTACCCACCTGCGCCTTCTGCCGGGCCAGGGCGGCGCCGGAGGCATCGCCCTGGGCCTCGCGGGCCTGGGCGATCAGTTGCCAGAGACTGGCCTGCAGGGCCGGGCGGCCATTGGCGTAGGTCAGGGCGCGCCGGGCCAGTTGCTCGCCCTGGGCCGGATCGTTCTGCGCCAGGCGCACCTGGGCCAGGCGATAGAGCACCTGGGGCTCGCGCGGGGCGATGCGCTGGGCGCGTTCCAGGCTCGAGGAGGCGCCGTTGAGATCGCCGCCGCTCTGCTGTTGCTGGGCGGTGGTCAACAGGGCCAGCACCGGACCGTCGAGTTGTTCGTCGGCAGCCAGGCCGCCGCCACTGGAATTGCCGGTGGCGGGAATGCCGGTCGGCGCCGTACTGGCGGCCGCGGAGCCACTCGGGGTGGCGGGCGGATAGACCGGCTGCGAATAGCTCGGCTGCACCGGGGCCTGGGCGGGCGGCGCACTGGGGCTGGACGAGGTGATCAGCGGCGCCGAGGCCGCCGGCGCGGCATAGGTTTCCAGGGGTGCGGAGCTACCGCCCGGCACCATGACGGTCACCCCGGAATCGGCCGGCGCGCTGGGCGCGGCGGCCACGGGGGCCTGACGTTGCGCCGGCAGGGGCCGGTTGTTGCCCTGGCGATAGAGTTCGCCGTTGGACACCGGACCACCGGAATCGACCACGGGGATGGCGCCACGCTGCGGCGCGGCGCAACCGGCGAGGAGAACACCGGCGATCATCACCGGCCAGACTGCTTTCGTCACCTTGGGACCTCTCAATTCAACCAACCCTTGACCCAATCCATGACCGGATTGCCGCCGTTGCCGTTGCCGCCGGCAGCGGGTGCGGCCGGCGCGCCACAGGAGGCGCCCGGTGGCGGCTCACTGCCGCGAATATAAGGCATCTGCACGGTGTTGGGACACGAGGGATCCGTGCCGCGCCCGGTGGTGGCATCGACCCAGGCCTGGGTGATGTTGTCCGGCACCGGCATGTCCAGGGAGACCGGATCGGCGCGACGCATGAAGTTGCTCCAGACCTGCAGGGCGCCGGTGGCACCGGTCAGGGGCGTCTTGCCGTTGTCGTCGCGACCCAGCCAGACCACCGCCAGCAGATCCTGGCTGAAGCCGGAGAACCAGCTGTCGCGGGAATCGTTGGTGGTGCCGGTCTTGCCCGCCAGGTTCACGCTGGTGGGGATCTGGTTGTAGACCGAGCGCCCGGTGCCTTCGCGCATGACGCGCTGCATGGCGTACTGCACCAGGTAGATGGCGCCGGTATCGAAGCGCTGCTCGATCTGGAAGGGATAGCGCTTGAGCGGCTCGCCATTGGCGTCGAGCACGCTGCGGATGCTGCGCAGCGGCGTGTTGAAGCCACCGTTGGCCAGCGTCTGGTACATGGTCGCCACTTCCATGGGCGTCAGGGCACCGGCGCCGAGCAGGGTCGCCGGATAGGGCGGCAGGGCGCGACTCACGCCCAGGCGCGCGACGGTCTTGAGCACCTCGGGGACCCCGAGGTCCAGGCCCAGGCGCGCGGTGGACAGGTTGTAGGAATGCGCCAGCCCCTGATAGAGGAAAATGGTGCCGTGCGCCTTGTGCTCGTAGTTCTGCGGCCGCCAGACCTGGCCATCGGCGCCCTTCACCGAGAAGGGCTCGTCCTGGATCAGGGTGGTCAGGGTGTACTTGCTGGGGCGCTCGAGGGCGGTGAGATAGACCGCCGGCTTGATCAGCGAGCCGACCTGGCGCACCGCGTCGAGGGCGCGGTTGTAACCGGCGAAGCGTGGATCGCGGCCACCCAGCAGCGCCTGGACCTCACCGGTTTCCGGATTGGTCACCACCATGGCCGACTCGACGTTTTCCGCACCCTTGCGGCCGTCGATGCGCTTCATGGTCTCGCCCATGGCGGCTTCGGCCTTGGTCTGCAGGATGGGGTCGAAGCTGGTGAAGATGCGCAGCCCTTCTTCGGTGAGGTCTTCGTCGCGGTAGTCCTGCTTGAGCTGGCGCTTGACCAGGTCGACGAAGGCCGGGAAGGAACTGTTGGTCAGGCTGCCGGCCTTGGTGATGCCCAGCGGCCGAGCCTTGGCCGCTTCCGCCTCGGTGGCACTGACCACGCCCTGCTCGGCCATGAGGTCGAGCACCAGGTTGCGGCGGGTCATGGCGCGCTCGGGGTAGCGGCGCGGGTTGTAGTAGGACGGGCCCTTCACCAGACCGACCAGCAGGGCGACCTGATGCAGTTTCAGCTCGCTGAAGGGCTGGCCGAAGAAGTACTGGGCGGCCAGACCAAAGCCGTGGATGGCGCGCGAGCCGTCCTGACCGAGGAACACCTCGTTGAGGTAGGCCTCGAGGATCTCCTGCTTGCTGTAGTGCAGCTCCAGCAGCAGCGCCATCAGGGCTTCGGTGCCCTTGCGGGTGATGCTGCGCTCGTTGGTGAGGTAGAAGTTCTTGACCAGCTGCTGGGTCAGGGTGCTGCCACCCTGGCGCACCTGGCCGCTGGTGGCGTTGACCCAGACCGCCCGGGCGATGGACTTGGGCGAGACGCCGTGGTGATGCCAGAACTCGCGGTCCTCGACGGCCACCAGGCCATCGACCAGGTGCGGCGGCGCCTGGTCGAGCTTGATGAGGATGCGATCCTCGTTATGTGCCGGATAGATGCCGCCGATCATCAGCGGTTCCAGGCGGGCCACGGCCAGATTGCTGCCATCCAGGGCGCTGACGCCGGAGACGGTGCCGCCGGCGAAGCGCACACGGATCGCCCGCGCCGGCTCGACGCCTTCGTAGAACTGGAAGCCGCGGGTGTTCAGCTCGACCGTGGAGGCGCCCACGGAGACGCTGCCAGGGCCGTCCACGGTCTTCTCGCGGCGATAGCCGAGGGCATCGAGTTCGGTGAGGAAGTCGTCACGGCTGAGCTTGACGCCATTGAACAATTCCAGCGGCCGGGCATAGACCTTGGCCGGAATGGTCCAGCGCTTGCCAGAGAATTTTTCCTGGACCACGGCATCCAGATAGATGCATACGCCAGCCAGGGCTACCAGTGCGACCAGACCAAGCTTGACTGCCCAGCCGGACAGGCGGCGCCAGTCAAAGGTCTTGCGCTTGCGGGAACGAGAGGATCGGGGTCGCTTCATGGCGGCGCATTATACGCACTTGCCCGGTGGCCGACAGCGGCCTGCCAGCGCTTCGTCAGCTGGGGTTCAAGGACGCCCCTTCCCGGTGTCGCGGCTTGCGTGGACCGCCCTGGCAGCGATAATGCCGCCATCCATTCCCTACAAGGACCGCCCGTGAGCCAGCTCCTGATTTCCGCCCTGCAGAACCCGGCGCTCTATCCCCATCCCACCTCGGCGTTCCGGGTCATCGAAACCCATATTTCCTGGGTCGTGCTGACTGGCGAGGTCGCCTACAAGATCAAGAAGCCGGTGAATTTCGGTTTCCTCGACTTCACCGACCTGGAAGCCCGTGGCCACTTCTGCCGCGAGGAGCTGCGCCTCAACCAGCGCCTGACCCGCGATCTCTACCAGGACGTGGTGGCCATCACCGGCAGCGAAAGCGCTCCCGAGCTGGGCGGCAGCGGTCCGGTGATCGAATACGCCCTACGCATGCGCGAATTCCCCCAGAGCCAGCTGCTCAGCGAGGTGCAGCAGCGCGGCGAGCTGACCGAGGCGCACATCGACGCCCTGGCTGCACAGATCGCCCGCTTCCACCTGGCCGCACCCCAGGTAGGGACCGAGCATCCGCTGTGCACCCCGGACGCCGCCATGGCGCCGGTGCGGCAGAATTTCGAGCAGATCCGCGCCATGCTCGGCGAAGCGGCCGATCTCCGGCAGCTCGACCAGCTGGAAGCCTGGGCCGAAGCCAGCTACGCGCGCCTGCTGCCGCTGTTCGAGGCGCGTTGCCGTGACGGCTTCATCCGCGAATGCCATGGCGACATCCACCTGGCCAACGCCACCCTGCTCGACGGCGAGGTGGTGCTGTTCGACTGCATCGAATTCAACGAGCCCTTCCGCCTGACCGACACCATGGGCGATGCCGGCTTCCTGGCCATGGACCTGGAAGATCGCGGCCTCAAGGCCCTGAGCAACAGATTCGTCAATGCCTACTTCGAGGCGACCGGCGACTACAGCGGCCTCGCCCTGCTCGACTTCTACAAGGCCTATCGCGCCATGGTGCGCGCCAAGATCGCCCTCTTCCGCCTCGGCCAGGCCGAGGAGCCGGCGCTGCGGGCCGAGATCCTTGCCAGCTATCGCAGCTACACGGCCCTGGCCGAAGGCTATACCCAGGTGCCCCAGCCCTTCGCGGCGGTGATGCACGGGGTGTCGGGGATCGGCAAGAGCACCGTGGCCCTGGCCCTGGTCGAGGCGCTCGGCGCCATTCGCCTGAGATCCGATGTCGAGCGCCAGCGCCTCTATGCCGACAGCGACGAGGCCACCCGCTACAGCGCCGCAGCCGGCGAAGCCACCTATGCGCGCCTGCACGAGATCGGCGCCCAGGTGCTGGCGGCCGGTTATCCGCTGGTGCTCGACGCCACCTACCTCAAGCAGGCCCAGCGCGCCGCGGCCCAGGCCCTGGCCGAAGCCCAGGCCGCCCCCCTGCTGATCATCGACTGCCAGGCGGACGACGAACTCATCGCCCGCTGGCTGCAGGAGCGCCAGGCCGAGGGGACCGATCCTTCCGAAGCCACCCTCGCGGTGGTGGCAGCCCAGCGCCAGGCCCAGGATCCGCTCGAACCCGCCGAGCAGGATCGGGCGCTGGTGGTGGAGCTGGGTCGCGCCGGACAGCTGGAGGCCCTGCCGGCTCGCCTGCTGCGCCGCCTGGGTCGCGCCCCGGCCTGACCACGACCTCCTGGGGGGCAGAACAAGCGTTCCGTCACAGCTCGTGGAGTTGTGGATTTACGGTCGCCGACGAGCGGCTTATCGTGCGACCCACGTCACAACCTCTGCGTAACAAGAAGGAATTGGCACCATGTACCTCATCGGCGATCAGCCTCCCTATGTCGATCAGTTGCGTCAGGCGCTGCAGGCCATTCCGGCGCGACTGGTCAGTGGTGTGGCGCCGAGTCGGCAGCCCCTGCAGCTGAGTCCTGCCGCCCTGCTACAGGACTGGATGCGCAATGACGAGGTCTATCTGATCCAGCGTGGCCCGCTGCGGGTGGTCCTGGATCAGCGGGCGCTGTTCCAGCTCGGCGAGGGCGACCTGATCGGCCTGGGGCGCACCCTGGATCTGCCGATCCTCAATTACGAGAGCGAGGCCGACGTGCGGGTGCTGCCCTACGACCGCGAGACCTTTCTCGCGGCGGCCACCGCCACGCCGGTCCAGCGCGATGCCCTGCTGAGGTACATGCTGGGTCAACAATCGCTGCTGGCCCAGGCGCTGATCCGGCTCAAGCCGCCGGTCACCCAGCCAGCCACCGGCTTTCGTCGCTATGCCGCCGGCGAGGTCATCATCCGCCAGGGCGATTCCGCCGAGCATGTCTTCGTCATCACCGAAGGCCATGCCGAGGCCTGGGTCGATGGCTGCAAGGTCGGCGAGGTCTGCCAGGACGAGATCGTCGGCGCCCTGGCGGTGTTCACCCATACGCCTCGTACCGCCAGCGTCATCGCCAAGACCGTCTGCACCGTGCTGGTGATCCCCCAGGATCAGTTCGTTTCCCTGATGGAGACCACCCCGCGCATCGCCCACAGCCTGATCGAAAACATGGCGCGCCATATCGACACCCTGAACAAGGAGGTCACCCGCCTGCGCGGTGCCCAAGAGCGACCTTCCAGCGGTAATTAAGAAATATTCTCGAATACGCTTGACGATGGAATGAGAATTGTTATTATTCAACTCAGCCGGTCGCGAGACCGGTCGATAACTGAAGGTCCAGCAGTTGGTCTTTCGGGTTATCTCCTCATCAGGCTAATCACGGTTTTGGACCCGGCTCTGCCGGGTCTTTTTTTGTCTGGAATCCGGCGCTAGCGCCGATCCAGCACGACGGGCACGGCATCGGCCGGCCGCTCCTCCCCCAGGCCATAGGCCAGCTGCAGGTGTTGGGCAGCCCGCGCGGCGCTCTGGGCGTCGCCGGCATGGATCACCCCCAGGGGCCGGTGCTCGTCGACCCACTCGCCGGGCAGTGCCAGGCCGGCCAGACCCACCGCCGGATCCACTTCATCCTCCGGACGTTGCCGCCCGCCGCCCAGTTCAACCACCAGCAGACCGAGGGCGCGGGTATCCACCTGCCGCACCCAGCCCGAGCGGGCCGGATGGACGGCGCGCACCACCGGAGCCCGGGGCAGATGCTGCCAGGGCCGCTCGGTCAGGTCGGACGGGCCGCCCAGAGCCAGGCTCATCGCCGCGAAACGCGCCAGGGCGGCGCCGCTCTGCCAGGCCTCCAGCACCAGGCGCTCGGCGGTGGCGGCGTCCCTGGCCAGTCCGGCCAGTTGCAGCGTTTCCTCGGCCAGCGCCCGGATCACCTGCCAGAGGCGCTCGCTGCGTACCTCGCCCGCCAGCAGGGCGATGGCCTCCTCCACCTCCAGGGCGTTGCCGGCGCTGCGCGCCAGGGGCTGGCCCATGTCGGTGACCAGGGCGCGAGTCCGGACCCCGGCGGCTTCGGCGACCTCAACGATACTGTCGGCCAGGCGCAGAGCCGCGTCGCGCTCGGCCATGAAGGCGCCGCCGCCGGTCTTGACGTCCATGACCAGCACGTCCAGGCCGGCGGCCAGTTTCTTGGCCAGGATGGAGGCGGTGATCAGGTCCACCGATTCCACCGTGGCGGTGACATCGCGGATGGCATAGAGGCGGCGATCGGCCGGGGCCAGATCGGCGTCCGGACCGACGATGGCGCACCCCACCTCGGCCACCACCTGGCGAAAGCGCGCCAGGCCAGGCCGGATGCGATAGCCGGGGATGCTCTCCAGCTTGTCCAGGGTGCCGCCGGTGTGGCCCAGGCCGCGCCCGGAGATCATCGGCACGTGGCAGCCACAGGCGGCGAGCAGCGGCGCCAGTACCAGGCTGGTGAGATCGCCCACGCCGCCGGTGGAATGCTTGTCCACCACCGGCCCGGGCAGGTCCCAGCGCAGCACCTGGCCGCTGTCGCGCATGGCCAGGGTCAGGGCGGTGCGCTCGGCGGCGGTCATGCCGCGCAGCAGGGTGGCCATGGCGAAGGCGGCGATCTGGCCTTCGCTAAGGCTGTCGTCGACGATGCCGCGGACCAGTCGCTGAAGATCCGCAGCCGTGAGTTCCAGGCCATCGCGCTTCTGGCGGATCACCTCCTGGGCAAGCCACATGGGCGGACTCCTTAGAAGTCGTCGAAGGCGCCGGGCAGCAGCTCGGCCAGGGTCCAGGTGCGGGTACGGCCGGGTTCGCTGCCGCTGCAGACGATGGTCGCGTCGGGCGCCATCAGTTCCAGCAGCACCTGGCGACAGGCGCCACAGGGACTGATCAGGGGAACGCCCGGCGCATGGATGGCCATGGCGGTGAAACTGCGCGGCGGCAGGCCCCGGCTGATGGCGGCGAACAGGGCGCTGCGCTCGGCGCAGTTGGTCAGGCCGTAGGAGATGTTTTCCACGTTGCAGCCATGGATGACTTCGCCCTCGGCGGTCAGCAGGGCGGCGCCCACGGGAAATTCCGAATGCGGACAGTAGGCGCGCTCGGCCGCAGCGACCGCTTGCGGAAGCAGTGCGGCCAGGTGCGCAGGCAGGTTGGTGCTCATGACAGTCTCCAGATCAGAATTGATAACCCACCCCCGCATAGTAGCCCCAGCCGTTGGAGCGGCCCTCGAAATCGCCCTCGCCAAAGTTCAGCTCGGTGCCGTCGCGCCAGTTGCCGCCATTGTGGAAATGCCGCGCAGCGAACATGAAGCGCAGGTGGGTGAAGGCATAGAGCAGCACATTGGTGGATACAGTGGCATTGGCCGTACGTCCCGGCTCGTCGCCCAGCTTCGAGCCGAAATCGAAGTTGGTGAAGCCGACATAGGTCAGGGAGGCACCGTTGTCGAACTTGGCCAGCGGCCAGATGTACTTGAGCTGGGCCCGATAGCCGTCCCAGGAATTCTCGTTGGCGGCGCCATAGTTTTCCCACTGGCGGCGGCCGTAGAGGTTGGCGGACAGCAGCACCGGGGTATGGGTCTCGATATCGGTGCCGAAGCCGGCGTAGAGGGTGTTCTGCCGACTGGCCCGGCTGCTGCCGTGGTCGTAGATCCAGTCGAAGGCCAGGTACCACTCCTTGAACGGCCCGAAGGCTAGCGAGCGACCACTGAGCTGATCGATGGAAATCCGGGGTTCGTGCTCCATGAACAGGGGCGAGCCGCGGTCCCAGACGCCGGAGTCATGGCTGTTGCCGATACCCAGTACCCTGGGCACGTCGATGTAGCCATAGAGTTCGAAGGGCCCCTTGCGGCCGAAGTACTCGTACTCCAGATAGACGTCGTCCACGGGCTGCGGGCCGAAGCTGATGTCCTTGCTGCCGATCAGGGTCAGATCCTGGTTGTACCAGGACGACAGATAGGGCGAGCGATTGTCCGTCTGTTGCGCGGCGGGACTGGCGGTCTCGCCCTGGGCGCTGTCAGTGGCGACGGCGGGAGCGGCCAGCAGCTGGGCGCTGCAGCAGAACAGGAGCGGTAGCGCGCCGAAGCGCACGCGACGGAGGCGGGAAAACGTCATGAGGAGGGTTCCTGAGCGAAAGCCTTTAGAAGCCGCGGACAACCCGTGGCGGCGAAGCAGGCGCACGCCACGGTCATCCGCTGTTACGTTTTGGCGCACCCAGGCCAGCGGTGCACCATAAAGTGGACCGGATGGTCCAATCGACATCGAGCTAGAGGCCGATGAAGAAGCCGGCCAGGGCCGCGCTCATCAGGTTGGCCAGGGTGCCGCCGAGCATGGCGCGCAGGCCCAGCTGAGCCAGTTCGTGACGCCGCTGGGGCGCGATGCCGCCCAGGCCGCCGAGCTGGATGGCGATGGAAGAGAGATTGGCGAAGCCGCAGAGGGCGAAGGTGACGATGACCTGGGTATGCGCCGAGAGCGGCTGGACGCCCGCCGCTGCCGACTTGACCGGGTCCAGATAGGTCGAGAGGTCGGCATAGGCGACGAATTCGTTGAGCACCAGCTTCTGGCCGATGAAGCCACCGGCCTGTACCGCCTCGTTCCAGGGCACCCCGATGAGGAAGGCCACCGGCGCCAGCAGATAGCCCAGCACCAGCTGCATGCTCAGTTGCGGCACGCCGAACCAGGCGCCGCACCAGCCGAGGATGCCGTTGAGCAGGGCGATCAGGGCGATGAAGGCCAGCAGCATGGCACCGACCGCCAGGGCGATGCGCAGCCCGACCTGGGCGCCTTCGGCGGCTGCGTCTATGACGTTGGCCGGGCGCTCCTCCCCTTCCCCCAGGGTCTTCATGGCCTGGTCGCGCGGCTGTTCGGTCTCCGGCTCCATCAGCTTGGCCATCAGCAGTCCGCCCGGAGCGGCCATGAAGCTGGCGGCGATCAGGTACTTGAGTTCCACGCCCATGCCGGCGTAGCCCAGCAGCACCGAACCGGCCACCGCGGCGAAACCGCCAACCATGATGGCGAACAGCTCAGAGCGGGTGAGATCGGCGATGAAGGGCCGCACCACCAGCGGCATTTCCGACTGGCCGAGAAACAGGGTCGCGGTGACCGTGGTGGATTCCACCCGACTGGTGCCGAGCAGGGCGTGCAGCGCGCCGCCCACCAGGCGGATGATCCAGCCCATGATGCCCAGGTAGTAGAGCACCGCGATCAGGCTGCCGAAGAAGACGATCAGGGGCAGCACCCGCACGGCGAAGACGAAGCCACCGTTACCGAAGTACTCGAACATCTTGGGTCCGGCGAGACCGCCGAAGAGAAACTCGATGCCCTTGTCGGCATAGAGCTGCAGCGAAGAGACGGCGCCGGAGACGCTGCCAAGCACCTGCTGGCCCCAGGGAATGTAGAGGACGAACAGGCCGAGCCCCGCCTGCAACAGAAAGGCCGCGAGCACGGTACGCACGCGAATGGCGCGCCGCTGGCGGGAAAAGAGGATGGCGATGGCCACCAGCAACAGCATGCCCAACACAGAGATCATCAAAGGACTCCTGACAGGATCACCCGATAGCGGCGATCGATGGGCGATATCCGTAAGCAAGGCGCCTGCCAGATCCTGTCCGGGCGATCAGCTTTTTGTGACTGCCTAGTCAGCGAGGCGCAGCGGTCGGTCCAGCTGCAGGCCCGCGGGCGAGAGCCGTGCCCCATAAGCCAGCACCTGCACACCCTGGCGACGGGCTTCGCCCAGGGCCAGGGCATAGGCGGCATCGATTTCCGCGGCCGGGCGTACCGCCTCGATGCCGTCGAGCAAGACGCAATAGAGCAGCACGGCCCGCTCACCGGCCGCGGCCAGGGCCGCCAGCTCGCGCAGATGACGGGCCCCACGGGTGGTCACGGCGTCGGGAAAGGCAGCGATCGCGGTGTCGGCAAAGCCCAGGGTGACGCTCTTGACCTCCAGGTACAGCGGCCCCGCGAGATACTCCAGGCGGAAATCGGCGCGACTGTTCTCCAGCCCGTAGGCCACCTCCCGGCGCAGGGCGGTGAAACCGGCCAGCTCGGGAATGCCACCGGCCAGCAAGGCCTCCTCCACCAGGCGATTGGCACGGGCGGTATTGATGCAGGCCAGCCGGCCGTGATCCGTCTCGACCAACTCCCAGGTGCCGGGCAGCTTGCGCTTGGGACCATTGGCGCGGCTGAACCAGACGCGGGCGCCCGCCGGCTGGCAGTGGAGCATGGAGCCGGTATTGGGGCAGTGCAGGGTCAGCACCTCGCCGCTGGCGGTCTCGATGTCGGCGAGAAAACGCTTGTAGCGGCGCAGCAGGCGACCCTCTTCCAGGGGCGGCTCGAATCTCACCGGGCGCTCCAGCGCTGCAGGCCCTGGGCGATGCGGGCGACGGCCTCTTCCAGGCGCGGCAGCGACTGGGTGTAGGCGAAGCGCACATGGGTGTCGGCGCGGTGGCGACCGAAATCCAGGCCGGGGGTGATGGCGACGTGCTCGGTCTCCAGCAGGAACTGGCAGAAGGCATAGGCGTCGCCGCCAAAGGCGGCGATGTCGGCATAGAGGTAGAAGGCGCCCTGGGGCTCGACGGCGATCTCAAAGCCCAGGTTGCGCAACGCCGGCAACAGGTAGTCGCGACGGCGGGCGAATTCGGCGCGACGCTCCTCGAAGATGGCCATGGCCTCGGGGGTGAAACAGGCCAGGGCCGCCTGCTGGGCCACGGTGGAGGCGCTGATGTAGAGATTCTGCGCCAGCTTTTCCAGCTCCGGCACCGCGGCGCGCGGCGCCACCAGCCAGCCGAGGCGCCAGCCGGTCATGCCGAAATACTTGGAGAAGCTGTTGAGCACGAAGGCCGAGTCGTCCACCTCCAGCACGCTGGGGGCGTCCAGGCCGTAGGTCAGGCCGTGGTAGATCTCGTCCACCACCAGGTGACCACCACGTGCCCTGAGGGCGGCCGACAGCCCGGCGAGTTCGTCGCGATCCAGCAGGGTGCCGGTCGGATTGGCCGGCGAGGCCACCAGGGCGCCGACGCTGTCCGCCTGCCAGTGCCGCTCGACCAGCTCGGGGGTGAGCTGGTAGCGGGTCTCGGCGCCGACCGGGATCAGCTGGGCCGCGCCTTCAACCAGGCGCAGGAAGTGCCGATTGCAGGGATAGCCGGGATCGGCCAGCAGCCAGTGACGCCCGGGATCGACCAGCAGGGCGCTGGCCAGCAGCAGGGCGCCCGAGCCGCCGGGGGTGATCAGCACCCGTTCCGGATCCAGGTCGACGCCGTAGCGCTCGCCATAGAAGGCGGCGATGGCGCGGCGCAACTCCGGCAGGCCGCGGGCCGCGGTGTAGCGGGTCTGACCGGCCGCCAGCGCGGCCTGGCCGGCCGCTACCACCGGGGCGGCGGTGGTGAAATCGGGCTCGCCGATTTCCAGGTGGATGACGTCATGCCCGGCGGCCTGGAGCTGGTTGGCGCGCTCCAGCAGGGCCATCACATGGAAGGGCTCGATGGCCTGGCTGCGCGCGCTGTAGGAATTGGACATGGAGGGGGTCCGAACTTGTGGCGAAGGCGGGATTCTAACCAAGGCTTCGCAGACCGGCATCCGCCGCGTCGGCAAGGAGCGGGAGGCCAGTAGTAGCGCCCCCTGGAAGCTTCTGGTAAGTTCGCCGGCTTGCATCCGCAGGGCGACTGGCCAGTCGAGAACATATTCAGCCTGGCGTCGGCATTGCGCGGGACGCCATCGGCAGCCACAGACCCCGGGCGTTCCAACATGGAGAGGCCTGGAAACGCATCCAGCCTGTGGACAGGATCAGCGAAAGTGAGAGGGTCAATCATGCCCAGCGAAGCAAATCAGCAGAACAATCATCTGGCCCGTGGCTACGAACCCTACCAGCCTGCCAAGGGTGAGGAATACATGAGTGAGCGCATGCGCGCCCACTTCACCGGCATTCTGAACAAGTGGAAGCAGGAACTGCGCGAAGAAGTCGATCGCACCGTGCACCACATGAAGGAAGAAGCGGCCAACTTCGCCGACCCGGCCGACCGCGCGACCCAGGAAGAGGAATTCAGCCTGGAACTGCGTGCCCGCGACCGCGAGCGCAAGCTGATCAAGAAGATCGACGAGACGTTGCAGCTGATCGAAGACAACGAATACGGCTGGTGCGACTCCTGCGGCGTGGAAATCGGTATCCGTCGCCTGGAAGCCCGTCCGACCGCCAGCCTGTGCATCGACTGCAAGACCCTGGCCGAGATCCGCGAGAAGCAGACCGGGACCTGAGTCCTGCTGCCTCACCGACGAGGGCGCTACGGCGCCCTTTGTTCTTTCCAGACTTCGGTTTTTCCGGCATTCACAGGATGAGCTATGTCCAGGCGCCCCTATGTCGGCCGTTTCGCCCCCACGCCCAGCGGCTATCTGCACTTCGGCTCGCTGGTCGCCGCCCTCGCCTCCTACCTGGATGCCCGCGCCGCGGGCGGGCAGTGGCTGGTGCGCATGGAAGACCTGGACCCCCCGCGCGAGGTCCCCGGCGCTCAGGCGGCCATCCTCACCACTCTGGAGGCCTACGGCTTCGAATGGGACGGCCCGGTGCTGCGCCAGAGCGAGCGCCTGGACGCCTATCGCGCGGTCATCGCGCAGTGGCTGGCCAGCGGCCTGGCCTATGCCTGCGACTGCTCGCGCAAGCAGCTCGAAGGCAGTGGCGGCCTCTACCCCGGATACTGCCGCAATCGCGGCCTGCCGGCGACGGACGCCGCCATCCGCATCCGTGTCCCTGAGCTGGACTACCGCTTCGTCGACCGGGTGCAGGGCGAATTCCGCCAGCACCTGGGCCGCGAGGTGGGCGACTTCGTCATCCAGCGCCGCGACGGCCTGATCGCCTACCAGTTGGCGGTGGTGATGGACGATGCCCTGCAGGGCATGACCGACGTGGTGCGGGGCGCCGACCTGCTGGACTCGACGCCCCGCCAGCTCTATCTGCAGGAATTGCTCGGTCATCCGGCGCCGCGCTATCTGCACGTGCCGCTGCTGATCCAGCCCGATGGCCACAAGCTGGGCAAGAGCTACCGCTCGCCGCCGCTGCCACCCGAGCAGGCCGGCGCCCTGCTGGTGCGCGCCCTGCGCACCCTGGGCCAGCCGACGCATGCGGAGCTGGCCCGGGAAACCCCGGCCGGGGTGCTGGCCTGGGGCGTCACCCACTGGGATGCCGCGCTGATCCCGCGGGTGCCGCACCTGGCCGAAGCCCGATTACCGGACTAGTAGTTGGGCCAGAGGCCGGGCGTGGCCAGTTCCAGCAGGTGGCCATCCGGATCGCGGAAATACAGGCTGATCGCGCCATGCGGCCAGCGGGTGCGTTCTTCGATGGCGACCCCGGCAGCCACCAGCTGTGCGGCCCAGGCTTCCAGCTCATCCGCCGCCACGGCCAGGGCCAGGTGCTGACAGCCCTGGGCGCCATGGGGCGGAATGCAGCCGCCCGGCAGCCTGACGGGCTGTTCGGTAGTACCCCGCTGGAACAGCAACAGGACGCTGGCGCCCACCGCATAGGCGGCCAGGCGCTCATCGGCGAACATCGGCGTGAGCCCCAGCAGCTCTTCATAGAAGCGCCGGGCCCGGAGCAGATCGGCGACATAGAGCGCGGTTTCCAGCACGGCGGCGAGACGGGGTCTGGTCATCGGCGAACTCCGGCGAGGAAAGAAGCCTTCACGGTAGAGGCCTCCCTCTCCGGGGTACAGCGCTTTTGCATTACCATGGCGCCATCGCCGTTCGGGAACCGCGCATGTACATCTACCGGCTGGTCCTGCTCCTCGTGGTAGGCATCTATCTGTTCTCCCCCGCCATCATGGATTGGTGGATCGCTCCCAGCGGCGCCTGGTATCGCCCCTACCTGCTGTGGCTCATCCTCATCGTGGTGACCTTTATCCTGCAGAGCCAGCGCGATGCCGACGAGCTTTAGTCTGTCCCAACTAGTGCTGATCAGCGCCGGTTACCTGCTGATCTTCTTTGGCGTCGCCTGGATGACCGAGAAGGGCTGGGTGCCGCGCCGGCTGGTGCGCCATCCGCTGATCTACACCCTGTCGCTGGGCGTCTACGCCAGCGCCTGGGCCTTCTATGGCACCGTGGGCCTGGCCTACGACTACGGCTACGGCTTTCTCGCCTACTACCTGGGCCTGTGCGGCGCCTTCTTGCTGGCGCCGGTGCTGCTCTATCCCATCCTGCGCCTGACCCGTGCCTACCAGCTGGCGTCCCTGGCCGATCTTTTCGCCTTCCGTTTCCGCAGCACCTGGGCCGGCGCCCTCACCAGCCTGGGCATGCTGATCGCCGTGCTGCCGCTGCTGGCGCTGCAGATCCAGGCGGTGGCCACCAGCACCGGCATCCTGGTGCAGGCCCGCGCCCAGGACGCCCCGGCGCTGGGCTTCTGCCTGCTGATCACCCTGTTCGCCATGCTCTTCGGCGCGCGCCAGATCAATTCCAAGGAACGCCACGAGGGCCTGGTAGTGGCCATCGCCTTCGAATCCCTGGTCAAGCTGCTGGCCCTGGGCATCGTCGGCGGCGTCACCCTCTATACCGTGTTCGGCGGACCCAACGGCCTGGAGACCTGGCTGCAGCAGAACCAGAGCGCCCTCTCCACCCTGCACACCCCGCTGCAGGAAGGTCCCTGGCGGATCCTGCTGCTGGTGTTCTTTGCCGCGGCCATCGTCACCCCGCACATGTACCACATGGCCTTCACCGAGAATCTCAGTCCCCAGGCGCTGGTCAGTGCCAGCTGGGGCCTGCCGCTGTTCCTGCTGCTGATCAGCCTGGCGGTGCCGCCGATTCTCTGGGGTGGCCTGGCGCTGGGTTCGCCGACGCCGCCGGAGTACTTCACCCTGGGCGTGGGCCTGGCGCTGGACAATCCGCTGCTGGCGCTGGTGGCCTTCGTCGGCGGGCTGTCGGCGGCCAGCGGCCTGATCATCGTGGTGACCATGGCGCTGTCGGGCATGCTGCTCAACCACATCGTGCTGCCGCTCTACCAGCCGCCCACCGACGGCAACATCTATCGCTGGCTGCGCATGACCCGGCGCATGCTGATCGCCGCCATCATCCTCGGCAGCTATGGCTTCTATCGCCTGCTGCAGGGCCATGGCGATCTCTCCAGCCTGGGCATCGTCTCCTTTGTCGCCACCGTGCAATTCCTGCCCGGTGCGCTGTCGGTGCTCTACTGGCAGACGGCCAATCGCAAGGGCTTCATCGCCGGCCTGCTGTGCGGCCTGGGCCTGTGGTTCCTGAGCATGCTCATGCCGCTGGTGGCCGACATCAATCCGCTGCACATCGGCGTCTTCAGCTATCGCATCAGCGCCAGCAACTGGCACCTCGCCGCCGTGGCCTCGCTCACCGTCAACGTGCTGGTGTTCGCCCTGGTCTCGCTCTTCACCGAGGCCAGCGAAGAAGAGAAGAGCGCCGCCGAGGCCTGCGCCGTGGACAACGTCCGCCGTCCGCAGCGCCGCGAACTGGCGGCCAGCTCGCCCCAGGACTTCGCCGCCCAGCTGGCCAAGCCGCTGGGCGCCAAGACCGCGCAGAAGGAAGTCGAGCGCGCCCTGGCCGATCTGCTGCTGCCCTATGACGAACGGCGCCCCTATGCCCTGCGCCGGTTGCGCGATCGCATCGAGGCCAACCTCTCGGGCCTGATGGGTCCGCGGGTCGCCCAGGACATCGTCGAGACCTTTCTGCCGTTCAAGGCGGAAAGCGAGGCCTATGCCACCGAAGACATCCACTTCATCGAGAATCGCCTGGAAGACTACCAGTCGCGCCTGACCGGCCTGGCCGCCGAGCTGGACGCCCTGCGCCGCTATCACCGCCAGACCCTGCAGGAGTTGCCCATGGGCGTCTGCTCCCTGGCGCGTGACCGCGAGATCCTCATGTGGAACCGCGCCATGGAAGAGCTCACCGGCATCGACGGCGCCCGGGTGGTGGGTTCGCGCCTGAGCGCCCTGCCCGATCCCTGGCAGGACCTGTTCGAGCGCTTTCTCGCCGAACCGGCGCAGCAGCACCTCTACAAGCAGCGGCTGCCCCAGGAACACGAGCAGCGCTGGCTCAACCTGCACAAGGCGACCATCGACGAACCCCTGGCGGTGGGCAGCAACGGCACGGTGCTGGTGGTGGAAGACATCAGCGAGACCCAGCTGCTGGAAGACCGCCTGATCCACTCCGAGCGCCTGGCCTCCATCGGCCGGCTGGCCGCGGGCGTCGCCCACGAGATCGGCAATCCGGTCACCGGCATCGCCTGCCTGGCGCAGAACCTGCGCGAGGAGCGCGAGGCGGACGAAGAGATCGACGAGATCAGCAGCCAGATCATCGAGCAGACTCGGCGCATCACCCGCATCGTCCAGTCGCTGATGAGTTTCGCCCATGCCGGCGGTCGCCAGCAGGCCCACGAACCGGTGTGCGTGGCCGAGGCGGCCCAGGAGGCCATCGCCCTGCTCTCCCTCAACCGCCAGAGCGTGGACGTCGACTTCTTCAATCTCTGCGATCCCGAACACCTGGTGCAGGGCGATCCCCAGCGGCTGGTGCAGGTGATGATCAACCTGCTGTCCAACGCCCGGGACGCCTCGCCGCCCGGTGCGCCGATCCGGGTGCGCAGCGAGGCCCAGGGCCAGACCGTGACCCTGAGCGTCGAGGACGAGGGCAGCGGCATTCCCAAGGCCATCGTCAGCCGGCTGTTCGAACCCTTCTTCACCACCAAGGATCCGGGCAAGGGGACGGGGCTTGGCTTGGCGCTGGTCTATTCCATCGTAGAAGAGCATTATGGTCAGATAATGATCGATAGTCCTACCGACCCCGTGACCGGCCAGGGCACCCGCATCCGGGTACTGCTGCCGCGCTATCTCGGGTTGCCGGAGGCGCCGTGACGGACCCATCCGCCTGCTGGATGGATCTGCTAAAGCATTCGGAAGTCCAGACGACCGCGACAAGACACGCTGCCTGGCGTGGGTCGTCTTGCCTTCCCGTAAGAGAGCGCACTTGATGGCCCATATCCTGATTGTCGAAGACGAGAAGATCATCCGTTCGGCGCTGCGCCGTCTGCTGGAGCGCAACCAGTTCCGCGTCAGCGAAGCCGGCTCCGTGCAGGAAGCCCAGGATCTCTACGATGTCTCGAGCTTCGATCTCGTCATCAGCGATCTGCGTCTGCCCGGCGCCCCCGGTACCGAGATGATCGATCTCGCCAAGGGCAAGCCGGTGCTGATCATGACCAGCTACGCCAGCCTGAGATCGGCGGTCGACTCCATGAAGCAGGGCGCGGTGGACTACATCGCCAAGCCCTTCGATCACGACGAGATGCTGCAGGCCGTGGCACGCATCCTGGTCGAGCGTGAACAGCGCCAGCCGGCTGCCGCCGTCGAGGAAAGCGTCGCGCCGCCGCCGGCCACCGGCGAGATCGGCATCATCGGCAACTGCGCCCCAATGCAGGACCTCTTCGGCAAGATCCGCAAGGTCGCCCCCACCGACTCAACCGTGCTGATCCAGGGCGAGTCGGGCACCGGCAAGGAACTGGTGGCGCGGGCGCTGCACAACCTGTCGCGCCGAGCCAAGGCGCCGCTGATCTCGGTCAACTGCGCGGCCATTCCCGAAACCCTGATCGAATCCGAACTCTTCGGCCACGAGAAGGGCGCCTTCACCGGCGCCAGCGCCAGCCGTACCGGCCTGGTGGAAGCGGCCGACGGCGGCACCCTGTTTCTCGACGAGATCGGCGAATTGCCGCTGGAAGCCCAGGCGCGCCTCTTGCGCGTGCTGCAGGAAGGCGAGATCCGCCGGGTCGGCTCGGTGCAGTCGCAAAAGGTCGATGTGCGCCTGATCGCCGCGACCCACCGGGATCTCAAGGGCCTGGCCAAGATCGGTCAGTTCCGCGAAGACCTCTTCTATCGCCTCAACGTCATCTCCCTGCGCCTGCCGGCCCTGCGCGAGCGCGGTGGGGACGTCATGGAGATCGCCCGGGTGTTCCTCGCCCGTCAGTCCGCGCGCATGAGTCGCCCGGGGCTCAAGTTCGGCGCCGAAGCCGAGGCCGCCATCCGCCACTACAGCTGGCCGGGTAACGTGCGCGAGCTGGAGAACGCCATCGAGCGCTCGGTGATCCTCAGCGAAGGCCAGGAGATCAATGCCGACCAGCTGGGCATCGACGTCGAGCTCGGCGAACTGGACCTGGCCGACAGCTACCTGGATCCGCTGCCCAGCGCGGGCCTGGGTAACGGCAACGGCGCTCATGAGCCTACCGAGGACCTGTCGCTGGAGGACTACTTCCAGCACTTCGTGCTCGAGCACCAGGATCACATGACCGAGACCGAGCTGGCGCGCAAGCTCGGCGTCAGCCGCAAATGCCTGTGGGAACGTCGCCAGCGCCTGGGCATTCCGCGGCGCAAGGCCAGCGCCAGCAGCGACGCCAGCTGATCCACGCCGGGACGTGGCAGCCCTGCACGTCCCGCGGTAACACCCTCCCGCCTCGCCTCCCCATCCTTTGCAATGTGTTACCGCCGTAACAGGAGGCGGGTTCAGCGGTAACGAAAATCTCTCTGTAGCCACCAGGCAAAAAGGCTACATTTTTCGTAAGCCACTGAAATAAAAGCATTTTTCAAAACTGGCACGGCATCTGCTTTATGTTCTGGCACAAGAACAATAAAAACGTACCCCCTCCATAACAAAAACAAGACGTAGCGACTCCAGCACAACAAGAACAAGCAGGCGGAGGCGTAGCTAACTGATCATTTTGGAGAAGAGTCGTCTTGCGGGATGGTCCCGCGATGTCAGGCCAGAGAACAATAAAACTGCCCCGAGGCAGCACCGGTACCAGGCAGAGCAGGAATGATCCTGACGACATCAGCTTCCAAAGTAATCCGTTTGCTCTTGGCTCTAGACTTCAGAGCCTTTCCGGCGGCCGGTATCCGCACGGGACAGACCACACAAGAAAAACAAGAGGTCTGGATAGACAATAAAAACAAAGCACGTACCACTTTGGGGGGGAGCTTCGGCTCCCCCAGTGCCTTTGACAGCCTCCCCTCCCTCGTTCAAGATCCCCTCCTTATCTATTGCGCAACGGCTCCCGCTGTGGTCCAGATTGCGTATAGCCGTCTCTCCGAACAGAAACTCGCATGCTGAAGAAGCTGATCCAGACTCTGCGCTCGCCCCTGCGGCGTACTCCGCCCGCGCCTGCCTTGCCCATCGAACTGCCCCGCAGTCAGCATGCTCTGGAACGAGAGCGCATCAGTCGCTACGCCCTGAGTGTCGTCGACCGGCTGGAAAAGGCGGGTTATCAGGCCTACCTGGTGGGCGGTTGCGTCCGGGACCTGCTGCTGGGCTTCGAGCCCAAGGACTTCGACGTCGCCACCAGCGCCACGCCCGAGCAGGTGCGGGCCGAATTCCGCAATGCGCGGGTCATCGGGCGGCGCTTCAAGCTGGTCCATGTGCATTTCGGCCGCGAGATCATCGAGGTCGCGACCTTCCGCGCCAATCACCCCACCGGGGATGCCGAGGACGAGACCCAGGGCTCGCGCCATGAAAGCGGCCGGATCCTGCGCGACAACATCTATGGCAACCAGGAGCAGGATGCCCAGCGGCGCGACTTCACCATCAACGCGCTCTACTACGACGCCAGCGGCGAAAGCATCCTCGACTACGCCAACGGCACCCAAGACATCCGCCTGCGGCAGATCCGGCTGATCGGCGATCCGGAGCAGCGCTACCTGGAAGATCCGGTGCGGATGCTGCGCGCCGTGCGCTTCGCCGCCAAGCTGGATTTCGAGATCGAGGCCGCCACCGCCGAACCCATCAGCCGCCTGGCGCCGCTGCTGCGGGACATTCCGGCACCGAGGCTGTTCGACGAGGTCATCAAGCTGCTGCTGGGTGGCAAGGCCGAGCGCACCTTCGAGCTGCTCTGCCAGTACGGGCTGTTCGCCCCGCTGTTTCCGGCCAGTGGCGAAGCCCTGGAACGCGATCCCGACTACGCCGGCAGCCTGATCCGCCAGGCCCTGGCCAACACCGATGCCCGCATCCGCGAAGGCAAGCCGGTCACCCCGGCCTTCCTCTTCGCCGCCCTGCTCTGGCCGGCCTTGCCCGAGCGCGTCCGTCATCATCAGGACCTCGGCCTGCCGCCGATTCCGGCCATGCAGGAAGCCGCTCACGACCTCACCCAGCAGCAGTGCCAGCGCACCGCCGTCCCCAAGCGTTTCACCATGCCCATGCGCGAGATCTGGGACATGCAGGAACGCCTGCCGCGCCGCCAGGGCAAGCGCGCCGATCAGTTGCTGGAGAATCCGCGCTTCCGCGCCGGCTACGACTTCCTGCTGCTGCGCGAGAGCGCCGGCGAGGAAACCGGTGGCCTGGGCGACTGGTGGACCCGCTACCAGGAGGTCGGCGACAGCCAGCGGCGCGAGATGATCAAGAACCTCAGCCGCGACGAAGGCGCACCGGCCAAGCGGCGCCGCCGCGGCGGCAGCAATCGCAAGCGGCGCACCTCGGATGCGCCCACCGCCGGCGACGAATGATGGAAAGGGTCTATCTCGGCCTGGGCAGCAACCTGGCCGAGCCGCGGCGCCAGCTGGAGGCGGCCCTCGAGGCCCTGGCCCGATTGCCTCACAGTGAGCTGGTGGCGGTCTCCGCCTTCTATGCCAGCGATCCCCTGGGACCACCCGATCAGCCGCGCTACGTCAACGCCGTCGCCGCCCTGGACACCGGGCTCGAGCCCCTGGCGCTGCTCGACGCCACCCAGGCCATCGAGCAGCAGCAGGGCCGCGTGCGCAAGGATGAACGCTGGGGTCCGCGGACCCTGGACATCGACATCCTGCTATTCGGCGAGCGACTGATCGACGAGCCACGCCTGCAGGTGCCGCACTACCACCTCCAGGCCCGTGCCTTCGTCCTCTATCCGCTGGCCGATCTCGCCCCCGCGCTGCACCTGCCCGATGGCCGCCGCTTGCCGGACCTGCTGTCCGCCTGCCCTTTCGAAGGCCTGGAGCGGCTGCTACCGTCGTCATCCACGCGGTAACACAGCCGTAACACCGAGCATTGACTTGCGCCGGATGCGCCAGGACTATAGCAGCCGTTTGCGCGCGGCCACCCCGCGCCCGCGGCGCCCAGACAATAACCATAGCGCCGTCCCACGAGGACCCCTTGCATGCCTGATATCAGCCTCACGACCCTTCAGGGGCTCAAGCAGCGCGGCGAAAAGATCGCCATGCTGACCGCCTACGATGCCACCTTCGCCCAGGCCGCCAGTCAGGCCGGCGTCGAGATGCTGCTCATCGGCGATTCCCTCGGCATGGTGCTGCAGGGTCACGACAGCACCCTGCCGGTGACCCTCGACGACATGGTCTACCACACCGCCTGCGTCAAGCGCGGCCACGCGGGTGCCTTCATCGTCGCCGACCTGTCGTTCATGACCTATGCCACCCTGGAGCAGACCCTGACCAGCGCCGGTCGCCTGATGCAGGCGGGCGCGCAGATGGTCAAGCTCGAGGGCGATGCCTGGCTGGCCGAACCCATTCGCCGCCTGGCCGCCAATGGCGTGCCGGTCTGCGCCCACCTGGGCCTGACGCCCCAGTCGGTCAACGTCTTCGGCGGCTTCAAGGTACAGGGCCGCGATCCGGCCCGGGCGCAGCAGTTGCGCGAGGCGGCGCGTGAGCTGGAGGAAGCCGGCGCGGCCATGCTGCTGCTGGAATGCGTTCCTTCGGCGCTGGCCGAGGAAATCACCCGGGCCGCCCGGGTGCCGGTGATCGGTATCGGCGCCGGGGCGGCCACCGATGGCCAGGTACTGGTGCTGCACGACATGCTCGGCCTAGCCCTGCGCGGGCGCACGCCGAAATTCGTGCGCAACTTCATGGCCGGTCAGGACAGCATCCAGGCTGCCCTGGCGGCCTATGTCGCTGCCGTCAAGGACGGCAGCTTTCCCGCTCCCGAACACGGATTCTCCGCATGAAAACGGTCCATAGCGTCCGCGAACTGCGCGCCGCCGTCGCCGCCGCGCGCCGCCAGGGCCTGCGCATCGGCCTGGTGCCCACCATGGGCAATCTGCACGCCGGGCATATCGCCCTGGTCGACACCGCGCGGCGTCACGCCGACTTCGTGGTGGCGAGCATCTTCGTCAATCCGCTGCAATTCGGTCCCACCGAGGATCTGGACACCTATCCGCGCACCCTGGCGGAAGACAGTCGCCAGCTGAACGAGGCCCACTGCGACCTGCTGTTCGCGCCGGCGGTGGCCGAGATGTATCCCAATGGCATGGACGGCCTGACCCGGGTGAATGTCCCCGTGGTGTCCGAAGGCCTGTGCGGTGCGCGCCGGCCCGGGCATTTCGAAGGCGTGGCGACGGTGGTCACCAAGCTGTTCCAGATGGCGCAACCGGACGTGGCGGTGTTTGGCGAAAAGGACTATCAGCAGCTGGCGGTGATCCGCAAGCTGGTCCAGGACCTGGACATGCCCATCGAGATCGTCGCCCAGCCCACGGTACGGGCCACCGACGGCCTGGCGCTGTCGTCGCGCAATGGCTATCTCGATGACCACCAGCGGGCCAGTGCGCCTTGCCTGTACAGCCTGCTCAGGCGCCTCGCCGATCAGCTCGCCGCCGGCGCCGCGGTCGAGCCGACCCTCGCCGCCGGTGTCGCCGAATTGCAAGCTCAGGGGCTCAAGGTCGACTATCTGGAATTGCGCGAGCAGCTGAGTCTGCAACCGGCCGGGCCGGACACCACCGCGCTGGTCCTGCTGGTGGCGGCCTACCTCGGCCAGACCCGCCTGATCGACAATCTGAGCTTTCGCCGCAGGGTCCGAGTGTGACGCAACCGAAGGTTAGCTCACCCGACCCTGCCTGAACCCTGGAAGCCCGGAACATACCGGGCTTTTTCATGCTCGAAGCGCGGCGCCACGACCGGCGTCTCGCGGTCACCGACTTTCTCTTGCAAGCCAGCGGCTTGTGGGGCACAACAGCAAACAAGAGCCACCAAGGAAAAGCCTAGCCATGGAGTACTATCAACACCCCCTCGACGTGACCCAGCTCGCCTCCTGGAAAGCCCTGCAGGAACACCGCAAGGCCATGCAGAACTTCCGCATGCGCGATGCCTTCGCCGCCGATCCGCAGCGCTTCTCGCAGTTCTCCCTGAGCAGCAGTGGTCTGTTCCTCGACTACTCCAAGAACCTCATCACCGAGCAGACCCGTGACCTGCTGGTGAATCTGGCCCGGGAAGCGGGCCTGGAAGGGGCCATCCGCACCCTGTTCGATGGCGCCTACGTCAACTCCTCCGAACACCGCCCCGCCCTGCACACCGCGCTGCGCCGCCCGGTGGGCGACAGCGTCCGGATCGATGGCCAGGACATCATGCCCGAGGTGCACCGGGTCCTGAACCAGATGACCCAGCTGGTCACCCGCATCCACAACGGCCTCTGGCGCGGCTACACCGAGAAGCCGATCACCGACGTGGTCAACATCGGCATCGGTGGCTCCTTCCTCGGTCCGCAGCTGGTCTCCGAGGCGCTGGTGCCCTTCACCCAGCGCGGCGTGCGCTGCCACTACCTGGCCAACATCGACGGCAGCGAATTCCGCGAGGTGACCTCCAAGCTCGCCGCCGACACCACCCTGTTCATCGTCTCCTCCAAGTCCTTCGGCACCCTGGAGACCCTGAAGAACGCCCAGGCCGCCCGTGCCTGGTGCCTGGCCCAGGGCTGCCCGGAGCCGGAGCTGCACAAGCACTTCATCGCCGTCTCCAGCAACGTCAAGGTGGCGGTGGAATTCGGCATCGCCGAAGAGAACATCTTCCCGATGTGGGACTGGGTCGGCGGTCGCTATTCGCTGTGGTCGGCCATCGGCCTGCCCATCGCCCTGGCCATCGGCATGTCCAACTTCAAGGACCTGCTGGCCGGTGCCTATGCCATGGACCAGCACTTCACCAGCGCTCCCTTCGAAGAGAACATGCCGGTGCTGCTGGGCCTGCTCGGGGTCTGGTACGGCAACTTCTGGGGCGCGACCAGTCACGCCATCCTGCCCTACGACCACCACCTGCGTAACTTCGTGAAGCACCTGCAGCAGCTGGACATGGAGTCCAACGGCAAGAGCGTGCGCCAGGACGGTTCGCCGGTGAGCCTGGAGACCGGCCCGGTGATCTGGGGCGGCGTCGGCTGCAACGGTCAGCACGCCTACCACCAGCTGCTGCACCAGGGCACCCAGCTGATCCCCGGCGACTTCATCGTGCCGGTGGTGAGCCACAACCCGGTGGCCGATCACCAGCAGTGGCTGTATGCCAACTGCCTGTCGCAGAGCCAGGCACTGATGCTGGGCAAGACCCGCGAAGAAGCCGAGGCCGAGCTGCGCGAGAAGGGCCTGGGCGAAGCCGAGATCGCCAAGTTGGCGCCGCACAAGGTGATCCCGGGCAACCGCCCGAGCAACACCCTGGTGCTGGAGCGCATCTCGCCGCGGCGCCTGGGTGCGCTGGTGGCCCTGTACGAGCACAAGGTGTTCGTGCAGAGCGTCATCTGGGGCATCAACTGCTTCGACCAGTGGGGCGTCGAGCTGGGCAAGGAGCTGGGCAAGGACGTCTACCAGCACATCATCGGCCGCAGCGAAGGCAAGGCCGACGACGGTTCCACCCAGGGCCTGATCGACTACTTCCGCGGTCGTCATCGCGGCTGATCGTCTCCGGTCCGTTCCGAAAGGCGCCGCTCTGCGGCGCTTTTTCGTTTTGTCGCCTCGCTGAACCCCGGCAGGGCATCCGCGGCCTAAACTGGGAGCACAACAACACCAAGAAGGAGCCGGCCATGAGCCAACGCTACCCCGTGCCCGAGAGCCTGAGTGCCCGTACCCACCTCGACGAAGCCCGCTATCGCGAGCTCTACCAGCGCTCGGTGGAGCAGCCGGAACGCTTCTGGAGCGAACAGGCCAGCGCCCTGCTCGACTGGTCGCGCACCTGGGACGAAGTCCATAGCGGCGATATGCGCCAGGGCCAGACCCGCTGGTTCAGCGGCGGCCAGCTCAACGTCGCCTACAACTGCATCGATCGCCACCTGGGGGCCCGGGCCGAGCGGACCGCCATCCTCTGGGAAGGCGACGATCCCGCCGACAGCCAAGCCATCAGCTATCGCCAGCTGCACGAGCACGTCAGCCGCCTGGCCAACGTGCTCAAGGAGCGTGGGGTCAGGAAGGGCGACCGCGTCTGCCTCTACATGCCGATGATCCCCGAGGCGGCCTACGCCATGCTCGCCTGCGCCCGCATCGGCGCGGTGCATTCGGTGGTGTTCGGCGGCTTCTCGCCCGAGGCGCTGCGCGACCGCATCCTCGATTCCGACTGCCGGGTGGTGATCACCGCCGACGAAGGCGTGCGCGGTGGCAAGCGCGTCCCGCTCAAGGCCAATGTCGACAAGGCCCTGGCCAAGTGCCCGGAGGTCCATACCGTGGTCATGGTCGAGCGCACCGGCGCCGCCGTGGCCCGCCAGGAGGGGCGCGACCTGCCCTATGCCCAGGCGGTGGCCGCGGCTTCGCCCGACTGCCCGCCGGAGCCCATGGACGCCGAGGATCCGCTGTTCATCCTCTACACCTCCGGCTCCACCGGCAAACCCAAGGGCGTGCTGCACACCACCGGCGGCTACCTGCTGGGGGCCACCCTGAGCTTCAAGTATCTGTTCGACTATCACGAGGGCCAGGTCTTCTGGTGCACCGCCGATGTCGGCTGGGTCACCGGCCACAGCTACATCGTCTACGGCCCCCTGGCCAATGGCGCCACCACCCTGATGTTCGAAGGGGTACCGAGCTATCCCGATGCCAGTCGCTTCTGGCAGGTGGTGGACAAGCACCAGGTCAACATCTTCTATACCGCCCCCACCGCCCTGCGCGCCCTGATGCGCGAAGGCGACGGCCCGGTACAGCGCACCTCGCGCAAGAGTCTGCAGCTGCTGGGCAGCGTCGGCGAGCCGATCAATCCCGAGGCCTGGGAGTGGTATCACCGGGTGGTGGGCGAAGGGCGCTGCCCCATCGTCGACACCTGGTGGCAGACCGAGACCGGCAGCATCCTCATCGCCCCGCCACCCGGCGCCCTGGCGCTGAAGCCGGGTTCGGCCACCCTGCCCTTCTTTGGCGTGCAGCCGGTGCTGCTGGACGAGCAGGGCCAGGAAATCGACGGGCCCGGCAGCGGCGTGCTGGCGATCAAATCCAGCTGGCCAAGCCAGATCCGCACCGTCTATGGCGATCACCAGCGCCTGATCGACACCTATTTCAGCGCCTACCCGGGTTACTACTTCACCGGTGACGGGGCGCGCCGGGACGAAGACGGCTACTACTGGATCACCGGGCGGGTGGATGACGTGCTCAACGTCTCCGGTCACCGCATCGGTACCGCCGAGGTAGAAAGCGTGCTCACCGAGCATGCGGACGTGGCCGAGGCGGCGGTGGTGGGCTGCCCCCACGAGGTCAAGGGCCAGGCGGTCTATGCCTTCGTCACCACCAAGGGCGGGGTGACGCCGAGCGACGAACTCAAGGCGCAACTGCGCCAGCAGGTGGCCGACCAGATCGGCAGCTTCGCCAAGCCGGAATTCCTGCAATGGGCGCCGGCGCTGCCCAAGACCCGCTCCGGCAAGATCATGAGACGCATCCTGCGCAAGATCGCCTGCGACGAGCTGGACAGCCTGGGCGATACCTCGACCCTGGCCGATCCGTCGGTGGTCGACAGCCTGATCGACGCCCGCCTCAATCGCGCCCCGCAAGGCTAGCCGGAGACCCAAAGAAAAGCCCCGCCTAGGCGGGGCTTTTTGCTGCTGCCGACCTTAGTGGGCGGCTTGCATGCGGTGCTTCAGGTCACGCATGCGATCGTGGGTCGCACGGGCCTTTTCCAGCTGGCTGCGCAGGTTGGCCTGGGCATCCGGGGTGGCGTGTTCGTTGACGGCACGCTCCAGCGCGTGCAGCAGGCGGTCTTCCTGCTCTTCCAGTTCGCTGACGTAGGTGACCTCTTCCTTTTCCTTGCTGGCAAAGGAGGTTTTGACGTCGGTGTAGTACTTGCGGAAGCTGCCGGCAAAGGTGCCTTGCTCGGCGGGTTTTTCACCGGCAGCCGACACCTGGCTGCTCAGGGCGCTGATGATCTCGGCCTTGCTCTGGGCGATCTCGGTGAACAGGGCCTTCAATTCGGGGTTCTTCACTTCGGTGAGGGCGTGCTCGTAGAAATTCTTGCCGTCACGGGCGATCTCGATCAGATCGTTGAGGGTTTCGGTCGTGCTGGTCATGGCAGTTCTCCGGGGCGAAGGGCAAGGGGTGATGGCGGCGTCGGGCGCCGCCATCGTGCCGGGTATTAGCGGGCGTCGTTACTGAGCCGCTTTCAGGGCGTCAGCCGATACGGCCTTCACGCCCTTGATGGCCTTGGCTTCTTTGATCGCCAGGTCGCGCTGGGCTTCGGTCGCCACGGTGCCGGACAGGGACACGACGCCCTTGTTGGTCTCGACCTTGATGGCGGTGCCCTTGATGTGTTCGTCGGCCAGGAACGACGCCTTCACCTTGCTGGTGATCCAGGTGTCGGACGCGGCTTCTTCGGTCTTGTCCACGGTGTTGTTGGCGGCCAGGGTCATGTTCTGGCTGGTGGCAGCAAAGGCACCGCCGGCCAGCGGCAGGCTCAGTACGGAAGCGGTGACGGCAGCGAGGGCAAAGGTACCGAAAGTCTTTTTCATGAGATGACTCCTGTTTTCCTTGGTTGTACTGCGCCCAGGTCCTGGCAGCAGCGACCTAGATGTAGAGCGCAACGGCTGCGCCGAATTCCAAGACTTGTTAAAGACGTTAAAAATCAATGACTTATTTCAATTAGACGTGGATGACAGGCGGGCAAAATGCAACTTCCTGGCGAATAGACCTGGTAATTTGCACGAGGTCAGACGACTCTTGAGCCCGAGCCTGGACGCGTTGTCGTCGAAGGTGCCAAAGCCGATAAAGGCGGACGAAAGAAGTAGGTTTCCAGGTGACCCGACCCGAACTGCCGTACCTTTATCCGGTCAATGCTGAATTGAACCCGACACCTGCGATCGGGCCTTGAGGATCCGGGATGCGGCCTCTTTCTCCCGCGCGCATTGCCCTGGTTTATCTGTTGCTGAGCGCCCTCTGGGTGATCGGCAGCGATGGGCTGCTGTATCTGCTGCTCAGCGATCGGGACAATGCCTATCTGTGGCACACCCTGAAGGGCCTGGCCTTCATGAGCCTGCTGTCGCTGGTGCTCTATGGCCTGCTGCGGCGCGAGGCCAGCTATCGCGAAGGCTTCATCGGCGAGCTGCAGAACCAGCGCGCCACTCAGGATTTCGTCCAGCGGCTGACCAATACCGGTGACTGGCAGTTGTTGGACGATGGCCGTCTGCTCTGCTCCGAACGCACCCTGGTGATGCTGCACCAGCCCAAGGGCAGCGATCCGCTGGATTTCGCCACCATCGCCGCCTGCGCTCGCGTCGACGACCGTGACCATGTGCGCAGCATGCTGGAGCGTCTGCAGCACATGCAGGGCCCGCTGAATTTCTCCGCGCACTTCGACGACGGCCAGGGCAGCTGGCGCTGGCTCAACTGGCAGAGCGACTTCGACGAAGCCGGCATCACTCGCGGCGCCCTGGTCGACATCACCAGCTACAAGCTGGCCGAACAGGCACTGCAGGACAGCCAGCGACGCTATCGCGAGCTGGTCCAGCACCTGCCACTGGTGGTGTTCGCCAGCGACCACCGTGGTCGCTGGCAATTTCTCAATCCGGCCTGGGAAGCCCTGACCGGCCAACCCGCCACCCAACCCCTAAACCATCCCCTGGATCAGGCTTTCCATCCCCAGGACGGCGCCCGACTGCGCCAGCTGGTGGCGGAATTCGCCGCGGGTCAGCGCCTGCACTGGAACGGCGTGGTGCGGTTGCGGCTGTCGGTGGAGAGTCATCGCTGGATGCAGATGGAGCTGCGCGCCGGCCTCGATGGCGAGATCCAGGGTACCCTGACCGACATCCACCACGACTACCAGGCGCAGCAACTGCAGCAGGCCCGCAGCGATGTCCTCGACGACCTGCTCACCGGCCTGCCGCTGGCGGAAATCCAGCAGGGCATCGCCCTGCGGCTGGAGCGTATCTACCCGGAGATGCGCGTCGCCCTGCTGCTGGACGACCAGGGCGAGCATCTGCGGGTCGCCGCGGCGCCCAGTCTGCCCCCCGCCTTCCAGGCAGCGCTGGAAAGCGTGCCGCGCAGTCGCCACGACCAGGGCTGCTGCAGCGCTGTCGCCGCCAATGCCCCGGTCTTCACCATCGATGTCGAACTGGATCCGGCCTGGCAGCCGCTGTTGCCGGTCGCCCAGGCAGCCGGCATTCGCGGCGCCTGGGCCCTGCCGCTGCAGGACGAGCAGCAGCGCGCCGTGGGCGCCCTGGGCATCTACTACGGGGAGGCGCGACTGCCCGAAGCGGAGACCCAGGCGCTGATCACCGAATTCACCCGTCTGGCGGTGCTGGCCATCCGGCAACAGCGCGTGGTCCAGGCGCAACGCGCCAGCGAGGCGCGCTACCGCGGCATCTTCGAGCAGGCCTATACCGGCATCATGCTCAGCGATCTGGAGGGCCGCTGGCTGAGCGTCAACCACCACTTCTGCCAGATGCTCGGCTACTCGCAACCGGAGTTGCTGCAGAAGGACACCGCCTCGGTGACGCATCCGGAAGAGCGGGCCCTGGGCGCCGCCCTGCGCAAGCAGCTGGTCGACACCGGCCAGGACCGCTACACCCTGGAAAAACGCTATCTGCACCGCAACGGCACGCCGGTGTGGACCAACGTCACCACCCGCCTGATCCGCGACGATCAAGGCGTGCCCCAGTACTTCATCAGCACCGCCCAGGACATCACCCTGCGCAAGCAGCAGGAGGCAAGCCTGCGCCAGGCCGCCGCCATGTTCCAGAACAGTCGCGACGGCCTGCTGCTGCTCGACGAGCGCCGCTGGATCTTGGCGGTGAATCCGGCCTTCGCCCGCCTGCTGGGCACCCAGGAAGGCATCCTGCTCGGCCAGCGCCTGGGACTGCCCGGTGGCGGTCGCCAGGACCAGCGCTTTTATCGCGATCTCTGGCGCACCGTGCGCCGCGAGGGCCGCTGGGAAGGCGAATTGCTCTGGCCGCGCCTCGACGGCAGCACCTTTCCGGCCTGGACCGCCATCGACACCCTCTACCCCCGGGAGACCCGGCAGTACACGGTCACCGTCAGCGACACCACCCGCCTGCGCGAGAGCGAGGCGCGCCTGAGTCATCTGGCGCATCATGATCCGCTGACCGACCTGCCCAATCGCCTGCTGGCGCGCACCCATCTGGAACACGCCCTGGCCCTGGCCGAGCCCCAGGAATACCTGGTCGCCGTGCTGATCCTCGACTTCGATTACTTCCGCACGGTCAACGAAAGCCATGGCCACGCCCTGGGCGATGAACTGCTGGTGGAATTCGCCGCCCGGCTGCGCGCCCTGCTCAGCGAGGACATCACCCTGGCGCGCATCGGTGGCGACGAGTACCTGGTCATCATCGAGCGGCTGGATCGACCCGAATTCGCCGCCCAGATCGCCCAGGCCATGCTCGGCAAGCTGGAACAGCCCTTCCACCTCGGCGAACACGACATCTATCTCAACGCCAGCATCGGCATCAGTCTCTTTCCCGACGATGGCGCCACCGCCGATGACCTCATCCGCAATGCCGACACGGCCATGCACCAGGCCAAGGATCAGGGCCGCGACACCTTCCGCTTCTATACCCAGGCCCTTACCGAGCAGTCGCGCCGGCGGCTGAATCTGGAGTCGCGGCTGCGTACGGCGCTCAAGCGCGGCGACTTCGTCCTCTACTACCAGCCGCTGATGAGCGTCAGCACCGCCCAGACCATTGGCGTGGAAGCCCTGGTGCGCTGGCGGGATCCGGAGCTGGGTCTCATCCCGCCCACCGAATTCATTCCGCTGGCCGAGGAAACCGGGCTCATCGTGCCCCTGGGCGACTGGATCATCGAGAGCGCCTGCCAGCAGATGCACAGCTGGCTGGCCCAGGGCCTGGAACTGGAAACCCTGGCGATCAACATCTCGCCCCGGCAATTCGCCAAGCGCGACCTGGCCAGCACCATTTCCCGCGCCCTGGCGCGCAGTCGCCTGCCGGCCGAGCACCTGGAACTGGAGATCACCGAAGGCACCCTGATGGGCAATGTCGAGGAGGCGCTGCTGTCCCTGGCGACCCTCAAGACCCTGGGGGTGCGCATCGCCGTGGACGACTTCGGCACCGGCTATTCCTCGCTGGCCTATCTGCGCCGCTTTCCGCTGGACAAGCTCAAGATCGACCAGAGCTTCATGCACGAATTGCGCAGTGACAGCGGTACCCACAGCAGCCAGGCCATCGCCGCGGCCATCGTCGCCCTGGGCCAGGGTCTGGACCTGGACGTCCTGGCCGAAGGGGTGGAGACCACCGAACAGTGGGACATCCTGCGCAAGCTGGGCTGTCAGCAATGCCAGGGCTTCCTGTTCAGCCCACCGCTGCCGCCGGAGGAGTTCGAGGTCTGGTACGCCGAACGGCAGAAGGCGCGCGCCTAGCGCCCTGACCGACGAATGTCACTGTACTGTAATCAAAACCGCTCTAGACTCGGGCTTCCACTTTTCGTCTGTCCCCGAGGGTATCAGCATGAAGATCGTGGTTCGTCCCCTGCGCAAGTCCACCACCAGTGCCTGGCAGGTCTGCATCGACAAGCAGGCCATCACCTTTCTCAGCGAAGCCGATGCCCGCAGCTATGTCGCGACGCTGGAAGCGCGCATCGCCGCACCCCATCCGTTGCCCCTGCGCGAAGCTGCGACAGGCCTGGCCGCGCCGCTCTAGGCCTCACGCCGCCCTGACCGCTGGTCTTGCGGATCGCCCTGGCACCGCCCGTTCAGCGGCGGGCCAGGGTGATTCACAGCGCTGCTTGCGCGAACAATTGGCTAGGTAGCTATCGAACATGTAACTTTTGCGGCGTCCGCCCCATCCTACCTCTAGGCCCTGCGTTCGCAGGGGCTCGCTGTCTGATGGATCTGGAACGCCCATGCTTGAACTCGCTGCTGCCTTCATCTGCTTTACCTCCCTGCTCACCTACCTCAATTACCGCTTCGTTGGCCTGCCGCCGACCATCGGCGTCATGGTCATCGCCCTGATCTTTTCGGTCGGTCTGCAGAGTCTGTCCTGGCTGGGCTTCCCCGGTCTGGAACACCGCATCGGCGAACTCCTCGGGCAGATCGACTTCAACGATCTGCTGATGAACTGGATGCTCGGCTTCCTGCTATTCGCTGGCGCCCTGCACGTCAATCTCAAGGACCTGCGCGACTACAAATGGGCCATCGGCGGTCTGGCCACCCTCGGGGTGATCATCTCGACGGTGCTGATCGGCTATCTCAGCCACTGGATCTTCGGCTGGCTGGGCTGGCACGTCGACCTTCTCTACTGCCTGATCTTCGGCGCCCTGATCTCCCCGACCGATCCCATCGCCGTGCTCGGCATCCTGCGCTCGGCCGGGGCGCCCAAGTCGCTGGAGACCACCATCGTCGGCGAGGCGCTGTTCAACGACGGCGTGGCCGTGGTGGTCTATTCGGTGCTACTGGGGGTGATCCAGCTGGGCGAGACGCCTACGGTCAACGCAGCGCTCTGGCTGTTTGTCGAGGAAGCCGGCGGCGGCATCCTGTTCGGCCTGCTGATCGGCTTCGTCTGCTACTGGCTGATGCTGAGCATCGAGCAGCACCAGATCGAGGTGATGCTATCCCTGGCCCTGGTGATCGGCGGCTCGACCCTGGCCAGCCACCTGCACGTCTCGGGTCCCATCGCCATGGTGGTGGCCGGTCTGATCATCGGCAACCTGGGTCGTACCAAGGCCATGAACGACTTCACCCGACGCTACCTGGACGGCTTCTGGGAGTTGATCGACGAAATCCTCAACGCCCTGCTGTTCGCCCTGATCGGCATGGAGCTGCTGGTATTGCCCTTCAGCTGGACCCACCTGGGCGCGGCGCTGCTGGTGACCCTGGCGATCCTCTTCGCCCGCTGGATCAGCGTGGCGCCGGTGGTGCTGCTCAGCCCGCACTGGCGCAACATGACCCGGGGCACGGCGCGCATCCTCACCTGGGGCGCGCTGCGCGGCGGTGTCTCGGTGGCCCTGGCGCTGAGTCTGCCGGCCGGTCCGGAGCGGGATCTGATCCTGGCTCTCACCTACATCGTGGTGCTGGTCTCCATCCTCGGCCAGGGCCTGACCATCGGCCGGGTGGTCAAGAGCGTCACCGGCGGCGCCCCGGTCGCGCGCGACGAACACCACTGACCCCAAAACGAGAGAACCCCGCCGTGGCGGGGTTCTCTGCGCAACAGCCGAGCGATCAGCGCGGCAGGTTGCGGCCGGAGAAGATCTCGCGCATCTCGTGCTTGAGACGCTGGGTGATCTGCTGACGCTGCTCGGACGAGAGGCTGCGGGAGGCGTCGCCGAACAGATAGTTGTCCAGTTCGAATTCCTTGAGCAGCATCTTGGTGTGGAACAGGTTGTCCTGGTACACGTTCACGTCGGTCATCTGGTAGGCCGCGCGGGTGTCTTCGGACAGGTAGTTCTGGATCGAATTGATCTCGTGGTCGATGAAGTGCTTGCGCCCTTCGATGTCGCGGGTGAAGCCGCGCACCCGGTAGTCCACGGTGACGATATCCGAGTCGAACTGGTGGATCAGGTAGTTCAGGGCCTTGAGCGGAGAGATCACGCCACAGGTGGAGACGTCGATATCGACGCGGAAGGTGGCGATGCCGTCGTCCGGATGGATCTCCGGATAGGTGTGCACCGTGATGTGGCTCTTGTCCAGGTGGCCGAGAATGGTCTCGCGCAGCGGACCGGGCGACTCCTCGATCTGGCTCTCGGTCGGCTCGACCGGTTGCTCGGAGATCAGGATGGTCACGCTGGCACCCTGGGGATCGTAATCCTGGCGGGCGATGTTGAGGATGTTGGCCCCGATGATATCGACCACGTCGGTCAGGATCTGGGTCAGACGCTCGGCGTCGTATTCCTCGTCGATGTACTGGACATAGGCCTGTTGATCTTCCGACGTCTCGGCGTAGCAGATGTCGTAGATGTTGAAGCTCAAGGTCTTGGTCAGGTTATTGAAACCATGGAGCCTGAGTTTGCTTTTCACGGTGGTAAAGCTCCCGTCGTGCGGTCTCTGACCGCGGTCCTGAATGCCCGTCAGTTGCGGATTGCGCAAGCTGCGTAGGGCGGCGAACACCTCTTCGCGATGGCGATTGGCTGTGCTTTCGGGGCCCTTGCCCCTTAAGAGCGGCGCATTATGCAGATCGGCAGCGGTTGGGGCCAGAGTCTGCCGGGCCCAGGTGATGAATTGATGTCGGCGGGAGGGAGACGAGGCGGACAGCGACGCCCGGGCGGGCGTCGCGGGCAGGGGTCAGGCGAGGTCGACGAGTTCGTAGCTGTGGCTGATCTCGACGCCGGCGCGGCCGAGCATGATGGAGGCCGAGCAGTACTTTTCCGCCGACAGCTCGATGGCGCGCTTGACCTGGGCTTCCTTGAGGCCGCGGCCCTTGACCACGAACTTCAGGTGGATGCGGGTGAACACCTTGGGCTCGGTGTCGGCGCGGTCGGCCTCGAGGAAGGCCTCGCAGCTTTCCACCGGCTGCCGCGCCTTGCGCAGGATGCTGACCACGTCGTAGCTGGCGCAACCGCCCAGGCCGATCAGCACGGTTTCCATCGGCCGTACGCCGAGGTTGCGCCCACCGCTTTCCGGCGGGCCATCCATGACCACCACATGGCCGCTGCCGGATTCACCGAGGAACATGGCCTCGCCTGCCCACTGGATGCGCGCTTTCATCGCTTTCGTCCTACTTATATATACAAATGGTGATCAGCTTAACATGCTGGATGGCGTAAACTGGTAAGCAGTGAAGGGTTATTCAGCTCGCATTTAAGCTGCGCATGTTCTTATCCGGTCTTTGAATTGGAACCGGCGCAGCCTGTGCATGCACCGGTTCGGACATCGGTGCCCCCGACTCAGGTTAGCTTTCAACCTCAGGAATCAGCATGGCCGCTATCATCCCACCCGCGAAGTTACAGCACATCGACAAGCTGCTAGCGCATTGCTCGCGTCGCCGTTACACGGCAAAAACCACCATCATCTACGCTGGCGACAACAGCGAAAGCCTGTTCTTCATCCTCAAGGGTTCGGTGACCATCCTCATCGAAGACGATGAAGGCCGCGAAATGATCATCGCCTATCTCAACGCCGGAGACTTCTTTGGCGAGATGGGGCTGTTCTCCAAGGAAGGCAGCGAGCCCGAGCGCAGCGCCTGGGTCCGCGCACGCACCGAGTGCGAAGTCGCCGAGATCAGCTACAGCCAGTTCCGCGAACTGAGTCAGCAGGATCCGGACATGCTGTTCTCCCTGGGTCGCCAGATGGCCGAGCGCCTGCGCCAGACCACCCGCAAGGTCGGCGACCTGGCCTTCCTCGACGTCACCGGTCGCGTGGCCCGCACCCTGCTCGACCTGTGCAAGCAGCCCGACGCCATGACCCACCCGGACGGCATGCAGATCAAGATCACCCGCCAGGAGATCGGCCGCATCGTCGGTTGCTCCCGCGAGATGGTCGGTCGGGTCCTTAAGTCCCTCGAAGAACAGGGTCTGGTCCACGTCAAGGGCAAGACCATGGTGGTGTTCGGCACCCGCTGAGCCCGCCCGCTAGCCCCTGCCTGCAGGCGGGGGCCACGGCCCCCGCCCGTCCAGGGCTTCAGCCCTCGACCTTGCGCGACACCTTTTCCACCCGCACCGTGGCCTTCCCGTCGACGGTCTTCTCTTCGCTCCCCTTCGCCTTGGGCTCACCCACGACGAAGTGGAATTCTTCGCCGTGCTTGACCGCGCCATAGAGCACCGCCTTCTCGATCAGCTCGGTACCGCGCAGATGCCGCAGCATCAGCGGATCGCTGCGCAGATCGCGGTAGAGCGCCAGGCACAGGAGCGCCATCACCACCACGAAGGGCAGCGAGACCACAATAGTCAGATTCTGCAGGCCATTGAGCGCCGCACCCGGATTGCCCGGGTCGCCGATGGCCAGCATGATCGCCGCCACCGCGCCAGTGAGGGCGCCCCAGAAGATCACCGTGCGCCGCGAGGGCTCGGTGGTACCGCGCTCGGACAGGGTCCCCATCACCAGGGAGGCGGCGTCGGCGCCGGAGACGAAGAAGATCGCCACCAGCACCATGACCAGCACCGAGGTCACCGAGACCCAGGGATAGCTGGCCAGCAGGTCGTAGAGGGCGAAGTTGCTGTTCACCGCGCCGTCGACCAGGGTGAAGGCGCCCTGGCGCATGGCATCGATGGCCGCGCCGCCAAAGATGACGAACCAGACCACGCTGACCAGACTCGGCACCAGCAGGACCCCGGTGACGAACTGGCGGATGGTGCGGCCGCGACTGATGCGGGCGATGAACATGCCGACGAAGGGTGTCCAGGAGATCCACCAGGCCCAGTAGAACACCGTCCAGCTGGACAGCCAGTTGCCCATGGCCTCGCCTCCGCTGGCACTGGTGCGCGCCATCATCTCCGGCAGCAGGTCGATGTAGTCGCCGATGGCGGTGGGCAGCAGGTTGAGCATCAGCAGGGTCGGACCGACGACGAAGACGAACACAGCCAGGGCCACTGCCAGCACCATGTTGGTGTTGGACAGCCACTGGATGCCCTTCTCGACCCCGGACACGGCGGAGATGACGAAGGCCACCGTCAGCACCGTGATGATGCTGATGTAGAGCATCTTTCCCGGTTGCTCGATCCAGCCGTTGTGCTCCAGGCCGCCGGCGATCTGCAGGGCGCCCAGGCCCAGGGAGGCGGCCGAGCCGAACAGGGTGGCGAAGATCGCCATCATGTCGATGACGCGGCCGAGGGGGCCGTTGGCGTGCTCGCCGATCAGCGGACGGAAGGCCACCGAGATCAGCTGGCAGCGGCCGCGGCGATAGGTGCCATAGGCGATGGCCAGGCCGACCACGGCGTAGATGGCCCAGGGGTGCAGGGTCCAGTGGAACAGCGTGGTCGCCATGGCCACCTGCAGGGCGGCGCTGCTCTGCCCCGCGGCGCCGCCGGGTGGCGGATTGAGATAGTGCGACAGCGGCTCGGCGACGCCAAAGAACATCAGGCCGATGCCCATGCCGGCGCTGAACATCATCGCCACCCAGGAGAGGGTGCGGAATTCCGGTTGCTCGTCGTCGCGCCCCAGGGGGATCCGCCCATAGCGACTGGCGGCCAGCCAGATGACGAAGACCACGAAGCCGGTGGAGGTGAGCACGAACAGCCAGCCGAAATGGGTGATCACCCAGCCCTGGGCGGTCGAGGCGCTGCTGGCCAGACTGGCCTGGCTGACGAAGCCCCAGATCACGAAGGCCAGCGCGGCGATGCTGGTGACGCCGAAGACCACCCAGTCGGTGGTGCCGGCGAGTCGCCGATCCCGTCGCGCCTCCTCGGTCCGGGAGGGATCGGTGACGCTGATATCAAGTGTTTCGCTTTTTTCTTCCGTTGCCATGGTTCTCGCATGCCCTGGTTATGGATGGCCTGGTGCGGCGGAGTCCTGGCTCGTCCTGCGACGGCCAGCCGCCTCCGCGACTCGCCACGGTGCAACGAGTCGGAGGCCATTAACCGGGTTTATCCCTACAGAAACAAAGCCCTGCGTCGGCAGCGGGCACACGGAGGTCGTTCCCGCGGCCCGGGGTGGGCGCGAGTCGACCTGGATCACCCTGTGGAAAGAAAAAAGCCCCGAGGATATCCCCGGGGCCTTGTGCGGACGACCGAAGCCTCAGGCGTCTCTGAGCGGGAAGCGGCGATCCGGGAAGAACAGACGCTGCAGCTCCTGGCCCGGTTCGTCGGCGCGCATGAAGGCTTCGCCGACCAGGAAGGCGCGCACCTCGTTGGTTTCCATCAGCTCCACGTCGGCGCGATTGAGAATGCCGCTCTCGGTGATCACCAGGCGATCCTGGGGGATGCGCGGCAGGAGATCGAGGGTGGCTTCCAGGCTGACCTCGAAGGTGTGCAGGTTGCGGTTGTTGACCCCCACCAGCGGGGTATCCAGCACCGTCAGGGCGCGTTCCAGCTCGGTGCCGTCATGCACCTCGACCAGCACGTCCAGACCGACGTCCTTGGCCGTGGCGGCCAGTTCGCCCATCAGGCCGTCGTCCAGCGCCGCGACGATCAGCAGGATGCAATCGGCGCCAATGGCCCGGGCTTCCACCACCTGGATGGGATCGACGAGGAAGTCCTTGCGGATCACCGGCAGCTGGCAGGCGGCGCGCGCCTGCTGCAGATAGGCGTTGCCACCCTGGAAGAAGTCCACGTCGGTGAGCACGCTCAGGCAGGTGGCGCCGCCCAGGGCGTAGCTGTGGGCGATCTCGGCCGGCACGAAGTATTCACGGATCACACCCTTGCTCGGCGAGGCCTTCTTCACCTCGGCGATGATCGCCGCCTCCTTGCGCGCCACCTGGGCCTGCAGGGCGCGGGCGAAGCCGCGCGGGGCGTCGGCGGCACGGGCCTGGGCCTCGAGTTCGGCCAGGCTGGTCCGGGCCTTGAGCTGGGCGATTTCCTCGGCCTTGCGGGCCAGGATCTTCTGCAACACGGTTGGCACACTCACGGGCGACCCTCCTCGCGATAGACGGATGTGAAATGGGCGAGCTCGTCCAGCTTTTCCCGGGCCAGGCCGCTGTAGAGCGCGTCGTGGGCCAAGAGTACCCCTTCATGCAGGCTATGGGCGAGATCCGCGGCGTAGAGCGCCGCGCCGGCGTTGAGCACGATCATGTCGGCGGCCTTTTGCCCGGCTTCGGTCTTGCGCCGGCCGAGGGCGTCGCGGATCAGCGCCAGGGAGGCCTCGGGGCCGTCCACCGTCAGGCCGACCAGGGTCTGGCTCTTGATGCCCAGATCCTCCGGCAGCACCTGGTATTCGCTGATGCTGCCGTCCTTGAGTTCGGCCACCTGGGTCGCCGCGGCCAGGCTGAATTCGTCCAGGCCGTCGCGGGAGTGCACCACCAGCACGTGGTGGCTGCCCAGGCGCTGCAGCACCTCGGCCAGCGGCCGGCACAGCGCGGCGCTGAACACCCCGACCACCTGGTGGCGCACGCCGGCCGGGTTGGTCAGGGGCCCGAGCATGTTGAACAGGGTGCGCAGCCCCAGGGAGCGACGCGGCCCGGCGGCATGGCGCATGGCGCTGTGGTGTGACTGGGCGAACATGAAGCCGACGCCCACCTGCTCGACGCAGCGAGCGATCTGCTCGGGCGTCAGCTCCAGGTAGATGCCCGCGGCCTCCAGCAGATCGGCGCTGCCGCTCTTGCCGGACACCGCGCGATTGCCGTGCTTGGCCACCTTGCCGCCGGCCGCTGCGACCACGAACACCGAGGCCGAGGAGACGTTGAAGATGTTGGCGCCATCGCCACCGGTGCCCACCACGTCGACCACGTGATCGAGGCTCGGCAGCACCACAGGGGTGGCCAGTTCGCGCATCACGCTGACCGCGCCACAGATCTCGTCGATGGTCTCGCTCTTGATGCGCATGCCCATGAGGAAGGCACCGATCTGCGCCTCGTCGGCGCCACCGGTCATGATCTGGCGCATCACCGCCTGCATTTCCGCCACATTGAGGTCGAGTTGTCCGCTGATGCGGTTCAGGGCCTGCTTGATGTCCATCTAGCGCCGTCCTCCCTGCTGCTGGAGAAAGTTGGCCAGCAGGTCGTGCCCATGCTCGGTGAGGATGGACTCGGGGTGGAACTGCACCCCCTCGATCATGAACTCGCGGTGCCGCAGGCCCATGATCTCGTCCATGCTGCCGTCCGGATGCTGGGTCCAGGCGGTGATCTCCAGGCACTCGGGCAGGGTCTCGCGCTTGACCACCAGCGAGTGGTAGCGGGTCACGGTGAAGGGATTGGGCAGGCCGGCGAAGACGCCTTCGCCGTTGTGGTAGACCGGGCTGGTCTTGCCGTGCATCGGCTCGCGCGCCCGCACCACCTCGCCGCCAAAGGCCTGGCCCAGGCTCTGATGGCCCAGGCAGACGCCCAGCACCGGCAGCTTGCCGGCGAAGCGCTCCAGGGTGGCCAGGGAGATGCCCGCCTCGTTGGGCGTGCAGGGACCGGGGGAGACGACGATGCGCTCCGGCGCCAGGTCGTCCAGCGCCTCGACCGGCACCTCGTCGTTGCGCACCACCTTGACCTCGGCGCCCAGCTCGCCCAGGTACTGCACCAGGTTGTAGGTAAAGGAATCGTAGTTATCGAGCATCAGCAGCATGGTGGATTCCTCAGACGGACTGTTCGGCAAGGGTGACGGCGCGGAACATCGCGCGACGCTTGTTGAGGGTCTCTTCCCACTCCGCCGCCGGCTGGGAGTCGGCGACGATGCCGCCGCCCGCCTGCACGTGCAGTTCGCCGTCCTTGATCACCGCGGTGCGGATGGCGATGGCGGTGTCCATGTTGCCGTTCCAGGCCAGGTAACCCACGGCGCCGCCGTAGATGCCGCGCTTGACCGGTTCCAGTTCGTCGATGATCTCCATGGCGCGGATCTTCGGCGCCCCGGACAGGGTGCCGGCCGGCAGGATGGCGCGCAGGGCGTCCATGGCGGAGAGCTCGGGCTTGAGCCGGCCGGTGACGTTGCTGACGATGTGCATCACGTTGGAATAACGCTCGATGACCATCTTCTCGGTCAGGGTCACGCTGCCGGTGGTGGAGACCCGGCCCACGTCGTTGCGGCCCAGGTCGATCAGCATCAGGTGCTCGGCCAGCTCCTTGGCATCGGCCAGCAGGTCGCGCTCGAGCGCCAGATCGGCTTCTTCGGTGGCACCACGTGGACGGGTCCCGGCGATGGGGCGCACGGTGATCTCGCCGTCTTCCACCCGCACCAGAACCTCGGGCGAACTGCCCACCACATGGAAGTCGCCGAAGTTGAAGAAATACATGTAGGGCGTGGGGTTGAAGCAGCGCAGCGCCCGATAGAGGTCGATGGGCGCAGCCTGGAAATCGATGGTCATGCGCTGCGAGGGCACCACCTGCATGCAGTCGCCGGCCAGGATGTAGTCCTTGATCCGCTCCACGGCGTTTTCATAGTCGGCACGGCTGTAGCTGGAGCGGAAGGCCGGTTCGCTGCCGCTGCCTACCGCGGCGAAGTCCAGGCCCAGGCGCGGGGCGATGGGCTGGCGAATGCGCTCGCGCAGCGCCGCGAGTCGGGCCTGGCCCTGCTCATAGGCGTTCGGCTGGCTCGGATCGACGAGCACGATGCAGTGCAGCTTGCCGGCCAGGTTGTCGAAGACCACAACTTCGTCCGAGACCATCAGCAGGATGTCCGGGGTGCCCAGCGGATCGGGATTGGGACTGGCGCCCAGGCGCTTCTCGACATAGCGCACGCAGTCATAGCCGAAGTAGCCCACCAAGCCGCCATCGAACTTGGGCAGATTGGGCACCACCGGCACGCGATAGCGGGCCTTGAAGGCCTCGACGAAGGCCAGCGGATCCTCGACGGTGGCCGCCTCGAGCTCTCGCTCGCCCTCGTGCACCGTGACCTCGTACCCGCGGGCACGCAGCAGGGTCCGGCAGGGCAAGCCGATGATCGAATAGCGGCCCCATTTCTCACCGCCCTGCACCGACTCCAGCAGATAGGAGTTGGGCGCATCGGCCAGCTTGAGATAGAGGGACAGCGGGGTGTCGAAGTCGGCCAGGGTTTCGAAGGCCAGGGGAATGCGGTTATAGCCTTGAGCGGCCAGGCGCAGGAAGTCGTCGCGGGTCATGATCAGCCTCGTGGCGAGGAAAACGAAAGGTCGGGTGCACAGCGTGCCGGTCTGATACCGGCAGGGACGAAATCAGGCGCGCCAGCGCCAACGGGCCAGGGCCTTGATGACTTTCATCCATGCTCGCGAGGAGCCTGTGCGGGTGACCACCACGATGCGATCTCTTGCTCTTGGGGCGGGGGTTGAAGGGCCACGTTAGCCTAGCCGGCGCGGCATGGCAACCGGCCGGCAACCTCGGCGTGCTAGATAAACAGTTCGCGCAGATCGTCGACGACCAGATCCGGCTGCTCGCTGGCGATGGGCTCGCCATGGTTGTAGCCGTAGCTCAGGGCCACGCAGCGCACCCCGGCGGCGCGGGCGGCGCGGATGTCGTTGCGCGAATCGCCGATGAACAGGGCCTGGCCGGCCGCTACCCCCGCCTGCTGCATGACCCACAGCAAGCCCGCCGGATCGGGCTTCTGCTGCGGCAGGGTATCGCCGCCGACGATCCAGTCGAAGTCGCCCAGCCCCATGTCGGCCAAGAGCGGCGCGACGAAGCGTTCCGGCTTGTTGGTGATCACCGCCAGGCGCACGCCCAGGGTGCGCAGCAGCGCCAGGCTGTCCAGCACGCCGGGATAGACGCGGGTCAGGGCGTGACTGCCGCCATAGAGCGCCATGAACAGCGCCAGGGCCTCGTCGGCGGCGGCATCGTCCACCGCGTCATGCCGCATGTCATCCGCCAGTGCCCGGCGTACCAGTACCCGGGCGCCATTGCCGATCCACAGCCGCACCTTGTCCAGTCCCGCCCGCGCGCGGCCCAGGCGTTCGAGCATGGCATCCACCGCGGCGGCCAGGTCCGGCGCCGAATCCAGCAGGGTGCCGTCGAGGTCGAACATCACCAGGGCGGGCGGATGCCCGCCACCGAGGCGTACCAGGGCGCTCATACCGAGCGGGCCTTGGCCAGTTCGGCGCGCATCGCCTGGATCACCGCGGCATAGTCGGGCTGGCCGAAGATGGCCGAGCCGGCGACGAAGGTATCGGCCCCGGCGCGGGCGATCTCGCCGATGTTCTTGACGTTGACCCCGCCATCGATCTCCAGGCGGATCGGCCGACCCGAGGCGTCGATCAGGGCGCGCGCCTCGCGCAGCTTGTCGAGGGTGCCGGGAATGAATTTCTGGCCGCCGAAGCCGGGGTTGACGCTCATCAGCAGCACCATGTCGATCTTGTCCATGACGTACTTCAGGGCATCCAGCGAGGTGGCCGGATTGAACACCAGGCCGGCCCGGCAACCGCCGTCCTTGATCAGCTGCAGCGAGCGATCGATGTGCTCGGAGGCCTCGGGGTGGAAGGTGATGTCGGTGGCGCCGGCCTCGATGAAATCGCCGATGATGCGATCCACCGGCTTGACCATCAGGTGCACGTCGATGGGCGCGGTCACCCCGTAGTTGCGCAGCGCCTTGCAGACCATGGGACCGATGGTGAGATTGGGCACATAGTGGTTGTCCATCACGTCGAAATGGACCATGTCGGCACCGGCGGCGAGGACCTTGTCGACCTCCTCGCCCAGGCGGGCGAAATCGGCGGACAGGATCGAGGGGGCGATGGCGAAGGGTTGCATGGGATAGCCTCGGCGAAGGTTAAGTGGCGGCATTGTAACGGAGATCCGTCTGCGGCTCGGGCGTTCCCGCTGCCCCGACGGGGCGAACGGCGGTAGGCTCGCCAGGGTCAACCGTCCCCCTGTCGAGGATTACCGTCGATGTCGTCGCCCGCCCTGCTGCCGCTCTGCCTCCTCCTGCTCGGCCTTGCCGCCCCGGTGCTTGCCGAAGAGGCGCCCACCCCGGCACCGGAAACGCCGGCGGCGCCGGCCGCCGTGGCCCCGGCGCTGGAGCGCAGCCAGGAGCAGCAGCAGGCGCTGATGCGGCAGCTGCCCGCCGAGCAGCAGAAGACCCTGCAGGCTGGCGACGAATCCTTTCTCGCCCTGCTGATGCCCGCCGCCCGGGCCAAGGCGGCAGGGACGGTAGTGCTGGTGCCGGGCGATGGCGAATCGGCCGACTGGCCCAATGTGGTGGCGCCCGTGCGCCAGCAGTTGCCCACCTTCGGCTGGCAGACCATCAGCCTGAGCCTGCCCGATCCCTATGACCCCGTGGTGGCGATCGAGCAGGACACCGCGCCGGCGGACACCGACGCCCAGGCCAACAGCGAGCAGGCGGCACCGCCGGTGACCGGCGGCAGCGGTACGGCGCCCGCCGCCCCGACCCAGGCCGAAGCCGGCAGCGGCGAACCGGCCCAGGCGGCGGTCGCACCGGTGGATCCCGAAGCCGCGGCCAATGCCCAGGCCACCCGGGTACTGGCGCGCATCGCCGCCGGCATCGACCTGGCGCTGCAACAGGGCGCCAGCCCCATCGTGCTGGTCGGTCACGGCACCGGCGCCTACTGGGCGGCGCGCTATCTGGCGGAAAAGGAACCGGCCGAGGTCAAGCAACTGGTGCTCATCGACGCCCGCGAACCCCAGGGCATGCCGCCGCGGCTGGACGCCACCATGGGCAAGACCGACCTGCAGATCGCCGACCTGGTGCACGCCCCCGGAGCGGCCGCCCAGCGGCGCAAGGAACGCGCGGCGCAAAAGGCCAACAAGGGCTATCGGCAGATCGATCTGCCGGTGATTCCCGGCGACCGGGCCGCCGAGCAGGAACAGACCGTCCGTCGCCTGCGCGCCTGGCTGGATCGGCTGCCACCGGCCGCTAGCGGAAGCCCCGCCGCGTCTTGATCACCTGGTAGGCGGCATGCAGCTCGGCGGTGCGCTGGGCAGCGGCATAGACCGCCGACTGGCCGGCCCCGGCGCCGGCCTTCTTGTCGGGGTGATGGCGCGAGAGCAGCCGCCGATAGGCCTGCTTGACCGTGGCGGCGTCGGCGTCATCGGTGACGCCGAGCAACTGCAGCGCCTTGCGATACTTTTCTTCGTTGCTGGGCTGGCGTGGCGCCGTCTGTACCGGCGGCTGCAAGGCAAGCACCTGGGCTTCGGCCAGGCCCATCGCCTGGCCCCAGCCGAGGATCTCGTCGCGATCGCCGGGGCGCACGCTGCCGCTGATCCAGACCATGCGCCAGCAGGCGCGCAGGATGCCTTCGCTGCGCTCGCTGAGGCGCTGCAGATCGGCCGTCGACGGCAGGGTGCCACCCTTGCCCTGCTCGAAGGCGGCGATGGCCTTCTTGCGGTCGTCGGCGCCCAGCCCCAGACGCTCGATCTCGCCTTCGGCCTGGCGGATGTGGGCGGTCAGCACCCGCCCGCCGCGCTTGGCCAGCCGGCCGAGCATCTGGAATTGCGCCTGGTGCTCGAAGCGCCCGGGGCGCCCCTGCCAGCGCGCCTTCCAGCCCGCCAGGGAGGTCAGCCCCAGTTGCCGCTCGCCGGCATGGGCGAGCAGCGCCACCAGCAGCGCACCGGGAATGCTGGCCACCGCCCAGCCGGCCAGGAAACCCAGCAGCGTCAGCGGCCAGAACCAGATCTTCAAGAAGCCGCCTCGAACAGCCGCTCCGCTTCCGCCAGCCGCTCGAGGGTACCGACGTCCACCCAGCGACCGTCCAGTCGCTGGCCCGAGACCTGCCCGGCGGCAATGGCCGGCCGCAGCACGTCCACCAGCTTGAAGGCTCCGGCCGTGCAACTGGCGAACAGGTGCGGATGAAGCACGGCGATGCCGCTGTAGGTGAGCTTCTCCGGGGCGTCCAGGGTGATCCGCCCGTCCACCAGGCCGAAGTCGCCGCTCGGGTGATGCAGCGGATTGTCGACCAGCACCAGGTGCGCCAGGCAACCGGCCGGCAGGGCCAGGCTGCCAAAGGCGAAGTCGGTACGGATGTCGCCGTTGACCAGCACGAAAGGCGCGCTGCCCAGCAGCGGCAGCGCGCGAAAGATGCCGCCCCCGGTTTCCAGCGGCTCACCCTCGGGGGAGAAGCGGATGGCGACCCCCAGCGGACTGCCATCGCCCAGGGCGGCTTCCAGCTGGGCGCCCAGCCAGGCGTGATTGATCACCAGCTCGGTGATGCCCGCCGCCGCCAGGGCCCGGATGTGGTGCTCGATCAGCGGCCGGCCGTTCACCTCGATCAGCGGCTTGGGCAGGCTCAGCGTCAGGGGTCGCATACGCTCGCCCTTGCCCGCCGCCAGGATCATGGCCTTCATGCCTCGGCCCGCTCGGCATGCAGCTCGTCGAGCAAGGCGCCGAGGTCGGCCAGCTCGGGGCGGCGCGCCACCACGGTACGGATATAGTCGAGAAAGCGCGGGGTGTCGGCGACATAGCGCGGCTTGCCGTCGCGGTGCCAGATGCGGGCGAAGATGCCCATTACCTTGAGATGGCGCTGCACGCCCATCAGATCCGACGCCCGCTGGAAATCGGCGAACTCGGCCTGCACCGGGATGCCGGCGGCGCGGGCCTGCTCCCAGTAGCCCAGCAGCCAGCGCTGCACCAGCGGCTCCGGCCAGCTGAGGAAGGCGTCCTTGAACAGGCTGGTGATGTCATAGGTCACCGGGCCGATGACCGCATCCTGGAAGTCCAGTACCCCCGGATTGGGCGTGCTGAGCATCAGGTTGCGCGGCATGAAGTCCCGATGGACCAGCACCTGGGGTTGCGCCAGGGCGCTGTCGATCAGCACCTCGCAGATGGCCTGCCAGCGCTCGAGCTGGCTGGCGCTCAAAGTCGTGTCAAGCTCGCGGCCCACGTACCACTCCGGAAACAGACTCAACTCGCGGGCGAGCAGAGCCCTGTCGTAGAGCGGCAGGCTGCCGTTCGTCGGCTGCCTGCCCTGAAAAGCCAGCAAGGCGTCGATGGCCGCCTGGAAATAATCGTCGGCATTGGCCGCATTGATTACCTCCAGGTAGGTCAGGGTGCCGAGGTCGCTCAGCAGCAGGAATCCCCGCTCCAGATCCTCGGCCAGGATGCGCGGCACATGGACACCGGCGGCGGCCAGCAGCGCGGCCACCCGGACGAACGGACGGCAGTCCTCCTGCGGTGGCGGCGCATCCATCACGATCAGGCTGCGGCCCTCGCCCGCCCAGCGGAAATAACGGCGAAAGCTGGCATCGCTACTGGCAGCGGTCAGGCTGCCCACGGGCACCTCACCCCAGGCCTGCTCCCGGAAAATTTCCGGTAGAACGGTGGTCAGCCAGTCTTCTATCTGGTTTAAGCGAACATCTTCAGTCATTTACAGCGGATCCCCCGGCCCTAGCCGATGCGCAGGTCATGTTTTATTATCCGCTATCTTTTTGAGCCCATCGAGAGGCCGCGGCCCCTTAATGGCCGGCGTGCAGGACGACTTTAAGGATGGCCGTGAAAACCCCCGCGTTTCGCAGAAAATTCCCCCTCTTGGTAACCGGCAGCCTGCTCGCCATGCAGCCCGTCACCGCCCTTATCGCCGCACCCGCCGAGCAGTTCAGCTGCAGTGCCGGCGCCGGTGGTGGCTGGTCGTGCAACACCCAGGCACCGACCGCGGCCATCCCGCCCCGTCCCAGCAAGGGCGAGACCCAGGGCGTCGCCGCCGAGCCGGCCGCCCGCAAGGGCGACGATGCCGTGCTGGTGACCGAGAGCAAGGGTCGTGCCCTCAAGTCCCGCAGCGCCGACTACAGTCACCTGGACTGGGTCCCGCGCGATCAGCTGACCCCGGCCCAGCTGGCCGAGACCGGCCCCTACTGCAGTGGCGCCTATGTCGAGCCGCAGCGCCCGGGCATGTACGACGACACCCCGACGTCCAAGGCCCCGACCTACGTCTCGGCCAAGGCCTCGCGCTACGAGCAGGAGCAGCAGGTCGCCACCCTGGCCGGCGACGTGGTACTGCGGCAGGGCGGCATGCAGGTGGAATCCCAGGAAGCCAACCTGCACCAGCTGGAGAATCGCGGCGAGCTCAAGGGCAACGTCAAATTCCGCGACAACGGCCTGCTGATGGTCGGCGACAAGGCCGATCTGCAGCTGGACAACGGCCAGGTCCAGGTCGACAACGCCGAATTCGTCATGCACCAGAGCCGCGCCCGCGGCAGCGCGCTCTATGCCAAGCGTGGCGACGACGCCATCATCCGCCTCAAGGATGGCACCTACACCACCTGCGAACCGGGCAGCAACGCCTGGCAGGTCAAGGGCAACACCGTGACCCTGAACCCGGCCACTGGCCTGGGTTATGCGACCAACGCGACGCTACGGGTCAAGGACATTCCGGTCCTCTATACGCCCTTCATCTACTTCCCGATCGACGACCGTCGGCAGTCCGGCTTCCTGGCGCCCTCAATCAGCACCTCCAGCGACACCGGCTTCGCGATCACCACGCCCTACTACTTCAACCTAGCGCCCAACTATGACGCCACCCTCTATCCGCGCTACATGGCCAAGCATGGCCTGCAGACCGAGGGTGACTTCCGCTACCTGACCCGCAGCAGCGAAGGCGAGGTCTACGGTTCCTACCTCAAGGACACCGATCCGGAGCACGAGGGCGAACCGGAAGCCACCGACAACCGCTGGCTGTACGGCTGGAAGAACCGCAGCGGCCTGGATTCGCGCCTGATGGCCGAGGTCGACTACACCCGCATCAGCGATCCCTACTACTTCCAGGACCTGGACACCGACCTCGGCATCAACAAGCCGACCTACGTCAACCAGCAGGGCCGCCTGACCTACCGTGGCGACACCTTTGTCGCCGGCCTCAACGCCCAGGCCTACCAGCTGGCCACGGTCTCCGACGTGACGCCCTACAACCGCCTGCCGCAGCTGACCCTGACCGGCGCCCTGCCCTACAACCCGGGCGGCCTGGACTTCACCTACGACACCGAGGCGGTGCGCTTCACCCGCAGCTTCGACGACAACACCTACTTCGACCTGGACGACAACGGCAATCGCACCAACGTGCGCAACCGCCCGGACGTCAATCTCTTCGGCCTGACCCGCGCCGAAGGCAATCGCTACCACGTCGAGCCGGGCATCGCCCGCCCGATGACCGCGTCCTGGGGCTTCCTGACGCCGTCGGTGCGCTATGCCTACACCCGCTACGACCTCGACCTGGACAGCACCGGCCAGAATGACTTGAATTCGCCGCTGGTCGGCGGTGGTCGTCGCGCCTCGGCCGGCTCCAGCGTGACCAGCTTCAACGACAGCCCGACCCGTTCGGTGCCGATCTTCAGTCTCGACAGCGGCCTCTACTTCGACCGCACCTCGAATCTGTTCGGCGAAGGCGGCAAGCAGACCCTGGAACCCCGCGCCAAGTACCTCTATGTACCCTATCGCGACCAGGACGATCTGCCAGTGTTCGATACCGGCGAATACACCTTCAGCTACAGCTCGCTGTGGCGCGACAACCGCTTCACCGGTCGCGACCGCATCGGCGACGCCAACCAGTTGGCCCTGGGTGCCACCAGCCGCTTCATCGAGCCCAACGGCTTCGAGCGCGCCAACGTCAGCTTCGGCCAGCTGTTCTACTTCCGCGACCGCGACGTCCAGCTGCCCGGCCTGACCAAGGACGACTTGGCATACGCACGTAGCGTAGGTCAGGACATCGACAATCCCCAGGCCACCACCTCGCGCTCGCCCTATGCCCTGGCCGGCATGTATCGCTTCAACCGCGACTGGCGCGTGAACGGCGAATTCAACTGGGATCCGACCCTGCACCAGACCGACTCCGGCAGCGTCATGTTCCACTACCAGCCGGAAGCCGAACCGGGCAAGATCCTCAACGTCGGCTATCGCTATCGTGACAACGTCCGGGTGTTCGATCCGAACCTTGGCCGCTTCACCTACAACAGCAACGACTACAAGGTCGACCAGCACGACATCTCCTTCATCTGGCCGATCGTGCCCCAGTGGTCCGCCATCGCCCGCTGGCAGTTCGACTACAACAAGAGCCGTACCCTGGAAGCCTTCGGTGGCTTCGAGTACGACAACTGCTGCTGGAAGCTGCGCCTGATCAGCCGCTACTGGCTCAAGAGCGAAGACGACGTCTTCTACACCGCCCAGAGCTCCGAAGCCGATCGCGGGATCTTCCTGCAGATCGTGCTCAAGGGACTCGGCAACGTCTTCGGCGGCAAGACCGAAGGCTTCCTGGACAGAGGCATTCAAGGCTATCGTGAACGTGAAGACCAAGCTATGTAACGCCCTGCGCCCGCTCGCCCTGGGCGCGGCGCTCGCCCTCACCCCCCTGGCTCAGGCTGCCGTGGTACCGCTGGACAAGGTCGTGGCCATCGTCGACAACGACGTGGTCATGCAGAGCCAGCTCGATCAGCGACTCAACGAGGTCAAGCAGAACATCACCCGCCGCGGCGCCGCGGCGCCGCCGGAAAGCGAATTGCGCCAGCAGGTGCTCGAGCGGCTGATCCTGGAAGACATCCAGATGCAGCTGGCCGGCCGCATGGGCGTGAAGATCTCCGACGAGGAACTCAATCAGGCCGTCGCCACCATCGCCCAGCGCAATGGCCTGAGCGTGGCCGAATTCCGCCAGGCCCTGGCCCGCGACGGTCTTTCCTACGATGCCGCGCGCGAGCAGGTCCGTCGCGAGATGATGATCAGCCGGGTGCGCCAGCGCCAGGTCGGTCAGCGCGTGCAGGTCACCCAGCAGGAGGTGCAGAACTTCCTCGCCTCGGACCTGGGCAAGCTGCAGCTGTCCGAAGAATACCGGCTGGCCAACATCCTGATCCCGGTGGCCGACAACGCCGGCAATGCCGGTCTCGACGCCGCCGCGCGCCAAGCCCAGGACACCTACAACCAGCTGCGCCAGGGCGCCGACTTCAACCAGCTGGCCATCGCCCGCTCGGCCGGGGACAACGCCCTCGACGGTGGCGAGATCGGCTGGCGCAAGGCTGCCCAGCTGCCCCCGCCCTTCGACCGCCTGATCGGCAGTGTCGGCGTCGGCGGCATCACCCAGCCCTTACGCGTACCCGGCGGCTTCGTGATCCTCAAGGTGGAAGAGAAGCGCGGAGGCGAGGCCAGCATCGTCGACGAGGTGCACGTGCGCCACATCCTGCTCAAGCCCAATGCCGTGCGCAGCGATGCCGAGACCCAGCGTCTGGCCGCGCGCCTGCGCGAGCGCATCCAGAATGGCGAGAGCTTCGCCACCCTGGCCAAGAGCTTCTCGGAAGATCCGGGCTCGGCGCTCAATGGCGGCGACCTGGGCTGGATCAATCCGGAATCCCTGGTCCCGGAATTCCGCGAGGTCATGAACAACTCGCCGGTCAACCAGCTGTCGCAGCCGTTCCGCACCGCCTTCGGCTGGCACATCCTGGAAGTCCTGGGCCGTCGGGCCACCGACAACACCCAGCAGGCCCGCGAGCAGCAGGCGTTGAATCTCCTGCGTAGCCGCAAGTACGACCAGGAGCTGCAGACCTGGTTGCGGCAGATCCGCGACGAAGCCTACGTCGAGATCAAGCAGTAACCCCGAGGCCGCAGGCACCCCCTGCGGCCTTCTTGTTTCCGGAGCCCGCCATGGCCCTGCGCTTCGCCCTGACCCCCGGTGAGCCCGCCGGTATCGGTCCCGACCTTTGTCTGCTGCTGGCCCGCGTGGCCCAGCCCCACGCCCTGATCGCCATCGCCAGCCGCGACCTCCTGGCCGCCCGCGCGCTCGAACTGGGACTCGCCATCGAGCTCATCAAGGTCGCCCCTGCGGCCTGGCCCGACCGCCCGGCACCCGCCGGTGCCCTCTATGTCTGGGATACCCCGCTGGGTGCGCCGGTGGTGACCGGCCAGCTCGACACCGCCAACGCCGCCTATGTCCTGGACACCCTGACGCACGCCGGCCAGGGCTGCCTCGACGGCACCTTCGCCGGCATGATCACCGCGCCCGTGCACAAGGGCGTGATCAACGACGGGGGCGTGGCCTTTTCCGGCCATACCGAATTCCTCGCCGAACTGACCCACACTCCGCAGGTGGTGATGCTGCTGGCGACCGCCGGCCTGAGAGTGGCCCTGGTCACCACCCACCTGCCGCTGCGCGAAGTGGCCGATGCCATCGACCACCAGACGCTGCTGGACGTGACCCGCATCCTGCATGGCGATCTGCAGCGCTATTTCGGCGTGGCCCGGCCGCGCATCCTGGTCTGCGGTCTCAATCCCCATGCCGGCGAGGGCGGTCATCTGGGCCGGGAAGAGATCGAGATCATCGAGCCGGCGCTGGACAGCCTGCGCGCCGAAGGCCTTGATCTCGTCGGACCGCTGCCCGCCGACACCCTCTTCACCCCCAAGCACCTCGAGCACTGCGATGCCGTCCTGGCCATGTACCACGACCAGGGCCTGCCGGTGCTCAAGCACAAGGGTTTCGGCGCGGCGGTCAACGTGACCCTGGGCCTGCCGATCATCCGCACCTCGGTCGACCATGGCACCGCCCTCGATCTGGCCGGCAGCGGACGCATCGACACCGGCAGTCTGAAGGTGGCCCTGGAGACCGCCTACAGCATGGCGGCCCATCGCCGTTCGGTGACCTGAGCGCTCCGGTGACGGCCAAGGGTCTGCTAAACTGGTGGGTCTTTGCCGTCTTGAAATCGCAGGCCCGCTGCCTGCGCCGGAGCACCTGATGACCGAGCTCTACCAACACCGCGCCCGCAAGAGGTTCGGCCAGAATTTCCTGCACGACGCCGGGGTGATCCATCGCATCCTGCGCGCCATCCACGGGCGACCCGGCGAGCGCCTGCTGGAAATCGGTCCGGGCCAGGGCGCCCTGACCGAGGGCCTGCTCGGCAGCGGTGCCCGGCTCGACGTCATCGAGCTGGATCAGGACCTGATTCCCCTGCTCCGACTCAAGTTCGGCCTCAATCCGCTGTTCACCCTGCACCAGGGTGACGCCATGAAATACGACCTCTCCAGCATCGCCGCCGGCGATCGACTGCGGGTGGTGGGCAATCTGCCCTACAACATCTCCACGCCGCTGATCTTCCACCTGCTCAGCTTCGCCGACATCATCGCCGACATGCACTTCATGCTGCAGAAGGAAGTGGTGGAACGCCTGGCCGCGGTGCCCGGCAATGGCGACTGGGGACGGCTGTCGATCATGGTGCAGTACCACTGCCGCGTGGAGCACCTGTTCAACGTCGGTCCAGGCGCCTTCAATCCGCCGCCCAAGGTGGATTCGGCGATCGTGCGCCTGGTGCCCCACACCGAGCGGCCCCATGTGGCCCGCGATCCGGTGCTGCTCGAGCGCGTCGTCCGCGAGGCCTTCGGCCAGCGCCGCAAGACCCTCAGGAACACCCTCAAGGGTACCCTGGACAGCGCCGCCATCGAGGCCGCCGACGTCGATCCGGGGCTGCGCCCCGAGCAGCTGGACCTGGCCGCCTATGTGCGCCTGGCCAACCAGCTGGCGTCCAGCTGAAGCCTTTCCACCCGCCTCCGCAGAGAATTCTTCCGTGACCGAGCCCGATCCGCGCTATCTCATCACCGTGCAGGTCACCACCCGCTACCTGCCCGAGCAATCCAGTGCCAGCCAGGAGCGCTACGCCTTCGCCTACGACGTGAGCATCCGCAACGACGGCCAGCTCCCGGCGCAGCTGCTCAGCCGCCACTGGATCATCACCGATGGCAATGGCGAGGCGCAGGAAGTGCGCGGACCGGGCGTGGTGGGCGAACAGCCGCTGATCGCCCCGGGCGAAACCCACAGCTACTCCAGCGGCACCCTGATGCCGACCCAGGTCGGCAGCATGAGGGGCAGCTACCAGATGGTCGCCAGCGATGGCCATCTCTTCGAAGCCGCCATCCCCACCTTCCGCCTGGCCGTACCCGGCTCGCTGCACTAGGAGTCCCGATGACGCTGTACGCCGTTGGCGATCTGCAAGGTTGCCTCGACCCGCTCAAATGCCTCCTCGACGAGGTCCGCTTCGATCCTGCGCAGGACCGCCTCTGGCTGGTAGGGGATCTGGTCAACCGCGGACCTCAGTCCCTGGAAACCCTGAGATACCTGTACGCGATGCGCGATTCGCTGGTCAGCGTCCTGGGCAACCACGACCTGCACCTGCTGGCCGTGGCCCTGGGCGGCGCCCGGCTGAAGAAACAGGACACCCTGAGCGACATCCTCGCCGCCCCCGATCGCGACGAATTGCTGCTTTGGCTGCGCCACCTGCCGCTGATCCAGCACGATGCCGGGCGCAATTGCGTGCTGGTCCATGCCGGCCTGCCACCGCAATGGACCCTGGACCAGGCCATGAGCCTGGCCGGCGAAGTCGAAGCCGTGCTGCGCGATGACCAGGCCCACGTGCCCTTTCTCGAGCAGATGTATGGCAACGAGCCGGCGCTCTGGCAAGATGATCTCCAAGGCCAGGAACGCCTGCGCCTGATCACCAACTACCTGACGCGCATGAGATTCTGCAGCCCCGAAGGTCGTCTGGAATTCAAGAGCAAGGAAGGCCTGGACAGCGCACCGGCCGGCTTCGCCCCCTGGTTCAGCCATGAGCACCGGCTGACCCGCGACGTGCGCATCCTGTTCGGCCACTGGGCCGCGCTCAAGGGTCGCTGCGCAGCACCCAATGTCGAGGCCCTAGACAGCGGCTGCGTCTGGGGCGGCGACATGACCCTGCTCGACGTCGACGGCAACCGCCGTCATCTCTGCAGTTGCAAGGAGAAGAAATGAGCGAATTCACCTGTATCTCCCCCGAGCGGGCCCTGGAGCTGCGCAGCCAGGGCGCCCAGATCGTCGACATCCGCGATCCGCACAGCTACGCCTCCCTGCACGTCGCCGGGGCGCAGCGGCTCGACAACCAGAACATCCACGACTTCATCGCCGCCGCCGATCTGGACGCGCCGCTGCTGGTGTTCTGCTACCACGGTCACTCCAGCCAGAGTGCGGCCGCCTTCCTGGCCGGCCAGGGCTTCAGCCAGGTCTACAGCGTCGACGGCGGCTTCGAAAACTGGCGCACCCGCTATCCCGACGAGACCGCCAGCGGCCAGGCCTGAGCGGGCATCTAGCACAGCCGATTGACGCTGTCGTTACAAGAATAAACCGAATTGGCTCTTCCACATCTCGCAGATAGGACTATTCTGGAATCAGGCCCTCCGGAAACGGCGGGCTCGATAACCGGCTTTGGACCATCGGTGTAACCACTGGAGATTCGGGGGAATTCCAGGGGGACCGTTTCCATCGGTCTCCTTCGTGCGTCTCTCGAAACCCAACCCTATTCTGCAGGCGTGTAAGGATCGATTAGGCAAGACGACCGCGAAGGTATTAGAGACGTTATCTTTCGTCGCCCGGCATGACCGCTCCCCACCGGCAGCAAGGCAAGGCTCCAGGCATCGATTCCAAGCTGGTCCAGGGTATCCAGCGAGGAGACGTCATGAGCATTTTCAGTCACTTCCAGGGGCGTTTTGAAGCGACTCGCCAGGAAGAGTATTCCCTTCAGGAATACCTTGAGATCTGCAAGAAGGATCGTACCGCCTTTGCCAGTGCCGCCGAGCGCATGCTCATGGCCATCGGCGAACCCGAACTGGTGGACACCACCAGTGATTCACGCCTGTCGCGCATCTTTTCCAACAAGGTCATCCGCCGCTACCCGGCCTTTGCCGACTTCCATGGCATGGAAGACTGCATCGAGCAGATCGTGTCCTACTTCCGCCATGCGGCGCAGGGGTTGGAGGAGAAGAAGCAGATCCTCTATCTGCTCGGCCCGGTGGGCGGCGGCAAGTCGTCCCTCGCGGAGAAACTCAAGCACCTGATCGAGAAGATCCCCTTCTACGCCATCAAGGGCTCGCCGGTATTCGAATCGCCTCTCGGGCTGTTCAATCCCGACGAAGACGGCCAGATCCTCGAAGAGGACTACGGCATCCCCCGCCACTACCTGCGCAGCATCATGTCGCCCTGGGCGGCCAAGCGTCTGCAGGAATTCGGCGGCGACATCAGCAAGTTCCGGGTGGTCAAGCTCTACCCCTCCATCCTCAACCAGATCGCCATCGCCAAGACCGAACCGGGCGACGAGAACAACCAGGACATCTCCGCCCTGGTGGGCAAGGTGGACATCCGCAAGCTGGAGGAATACCCGCAGAACGATGCGGACGCCTACAGCTATTCCGGCGCCCTGTGCCGTGCCAACCAGGGCCTGATGGAATTCGTGGAGATGTTCAAGGCCCCGATCAAGGTCCTGCACCCTTTGCTGACCGCAACCCAGGAAGGCAACTACAACAGCACCGAAGGCCTCGGCGCCCTGCCCTACAGCGGCATCATCCTGGCCCACTCCAACGAATCCGAGTGGCACACCTTCCGCAACAACAAGAACAACGAGGCCTTCATCGACCGGATCTACATCGTCAAGGTGCCCTATTGCCTGCGCGTCTCCGACGAGATCCACATCTACGACAAGCTCCTGGTCAACAGCTCCCTGGCCAGCGCCCATTGCGCGCCGGATACCCTGAAGATGCTGGCCCAGTTCTCGGTGCTCTCGCGCCTCAAGGAACCGGAAAACTCCAACATCTATTCGAAGATGCGCGTCTATGACGGCGAGAATCTCAAGGACACCGATCCCAAGGCCAAGTCGATCCAGGAATACCGCGACAGCGCCGGCGTCGACGAGGGCATGAACGGCCTCTCGACCCGCTTCGCCTTCAAAATCCTCTCGCGGGTGTTCAACTTCGACGCCAACGAGATCGCGGCCAACCCGGTGCACCTGCTCTATGTGCTGGAGCAGCAGATCGAAGCCGAGCAGTTCCCGGCCGAGACCCGCGAGCGCTACATGAGATTCATCAAGGAATACCTGGCGCCGCGCTACGTGGAATTCATCGGCAAGGAGATCCAGACCGCCTACCTCGAGTCCTACAGCGAATACGGCCAGAACATCTTCGACCGCTATGTGCTCTATGCCGACTTCTGGATCCAGGATCAGGAATACCGCGATCCGGAAACCGGCGAGATCCTCAATCGCGCCTCCCTCAACGAGGAACTGGAAAAGATCGAGAAACCGGCTGGCATCAGCAATCCGAAGGATTTCCGCAACGAGATCGTCAACTTCGTGTTGCGCGCCCGTGCCAACAATAACGGCAAGAATCCGAGCTGGCTGTCCTACGAGAAGCTGCGTGCGGTGATCGAGAAGAAGATGTTCTCCAACACCGAGGAGTTGCTGCCGGTCATCAGCTTCAATGCCAAGGCCAGCAAGGAAGACCAGCAGAAGCACAGCGACTTCGTGACCCGCATGGTCCAGCGCGGGTACACCGAGAAGCAGGTGCGACTGCTGTCCGAGTGGTATTCACGGGTACGCAAGTCGCAGTAAGGCAGCCTGAGGCTGAACCCGCGACGACGCGCCTGCCGCGTCGTCGTGGCGTCCTGCAATAGCCCGGAGGGCCTGTATGAGTTATGTCATCGACCGGCGTCTAAACGGCAAGAACAAGAGCACGGTGAACCGCACGCGTTTTCTGCGGCGTTATCGTGAGCACATCAAGAAGGCGGTCGAGGAAGCCGTGAGTCGGCGCTCCATCACCGACATGGAGCACGGCGAGCAGATCAGCATTCCTGCCCGCGACATCGACGAACCCGCGCTGTACCAGGGCAAGGGCGGACGCCAGACCATCGTCCACCCGGGCAACAAGGAATTCGTCAGCGGCGAGCGCATCCCGCGGCCCCAAGGCGGCGGCGGTGGTCAGGGCCAGGGCAAGGCCAGCAACAGCGGCGAAGGCATGGACGAATTCGCCTTCCAGATCACCCAGGACGAATTCCTCGACTTCATGTTCGAGGATCTGGAGCTGCCCAACCTGGTCAAGAAGCAGCTGACCGGCACCGATACCTTCAAGACGGTACGCGCCGGCATCAGCAACGAGGGCAACCCTGCCCGGATCAACATCATCCGCACCCTGCGTGCCTCCCATGCCCGGCGCATCGCCCTCTCCGGCGGCAGCCGCAACAAGCTGCGCGAAGCCAAGGCCGAACTGGCACGGCTGCGGGTGGAAGAGCCCGACAACCTGGGTGACATCCAGGCGCTGGAGGCCGAGATCGAGCGGTTGCGCGCACGTATCGACAAGGTGCCCTTCCTCGACACCTTCGACCTCAAGTACAACCTGCTCTCCAAGCAGCCCAGCCCCAGCTCCAAGGCGGTGATGTTCTGCCTGATGGACGTCTCCGGCTCCATGACCCAGGCGACCAAGGACATCGCCAAGCGCTTCTACATCCTGCTCTACCTCTTTCTCAAGAGAAACTACGAGCGCATCGAGGTGGTGTTCATCCGCCACCACACCAGCGCCAAGGAAGTGGACGAGGAAGAGTTCTTCTACTCCCGCGAAACCGGCGGCACCATCGTCTCCAGCGCCCTCAAGCTGATGCAGGAGGTCATGGCCGCGCGCTATCCGGTCAACGAATGGAATCTCTATGCCGCCCAGGCTTCCGACGGCGACAACTGGAACGACGACTCGCCCATCTGCCGGGAGATCCTGACCAAGCAGATCCTGCCGTTCATGCAGTACTACACCTATGTGGAAATCACCCCGCGCGAGCACCAGGCGCTGTGGTACGAATACGAGAACGTCCGGGGCAGCTTCCCGGATTCCTTCTCGCAGCAGCAGATCGTCTCGGCGGGGGATATCTATCCCGTGTTCCGCGAACTGTTCCAGCGGAGACTCGTGTCATGAAACGTGAGCCCATTTCCACTGGCTCGGAATGGACCTTCGAGCTGATCCAGACCTATGACCGGGAGATCGCCCGGATCGCCAAGCGCTATGCGCTGGACACCTATCCCAACCAGATCGAGGTGATCACCGCCGAGCAGATGATGGACGCCTACGCTTCCGTCGGCATGCCCATCGGCTACAACCACTGGTCCTATGGCAAGCACTTCCTCCATACCGAGAAGCACTACAGCCGCGGCCAGATGGGGCTGGCCTACGAGATCGTGATCAACTCCGATCCCTGCATCGCCTACCTCATGGAAGAGAACACCATGACCATGCAGGCGCTGGTGATCGCCCATGCATGCTATGGCCACAACAGTTTCTTCAAGGGCAACTACCTGTTCCGCACCTGGACCGATGCCAGCTCCATCATCGACTACCTGGTGTTCGCCAAGCAGTACATCACCCAGTGCGAGGAACGCCATGGCATCGATGCCGTGGAAGAACTGCTGGATTCCTGCCATGCGCTGATGAACTACGGGGTGGACCGCTACAAGCGGCCCTATCCCATTTCCGCCGCCGAGGAACGCCAGCGGCAGAAGGAGCGCGAAGAGCAGCTGCAGCGCCAGGTCAACGACCTCTGGCGGACCATTCCCAAGATGGCCGGCAAGGAAGCCCACGACGAAGGGGCGCGCTTCCCCAGCGAACCTCAGGAAAACATCCTCTATTTCGTGGAAAAGCACGCGCCGCTGCTGGAGCCCTGGCAGCGCGAGGTGATCCGCATCGTGCGCAAGATCGCCCAGTACTTCTATCCCCAGCGCCAGACCCAGGTGATGAACGAGGGCTGGGCCACCTTCTGGCACTACACCCTGCTCAACGATCTCTACGACGAGGGCCTGGTCACCGAAGGCTTCATGTTCGAATTCCTGCAATCCCACGCCGGGGTGATCTACCAGCCGGGCTTCGACAGCCCCTATTACAGCGGTATCAACCCCTACACCCTGGGCTTCGCCATGTTCCGCGACATCCGCCGCATCTGCGAGGACCCCACGGACGAAGACCGCCGCTGGTTCCCCGAGATCGCCGGCAGCGACTGGCTGGCCACCGTCACCTTTGCCATGAAGAGCTTCAAGGACGAGAGCTTCATCCTGCAATACCTCTCGCCCAAGGTGATCCGCGACCTCAAGCTGTTCAGCATCCTCGATGACGACCAGCGCGACGAACTGGAAGTGGCGGCCATCCACGACGACGGCGGTTATCGGCTGATCCGCGAGCAACTCGCCGCCCAGTACAACCTGGGCAATCGCGAGCCCAATGTGCAGATCTGGAATGTCGATCGGCGTGGCGATCGTTCGCTCACCCTTCGCCACTTCCAGCATGACCGCAAGCCGCTGGGCAACTCCACGGACGAGGTGCTCAAGCACCTGCACCGACTCTGGGGTTTCGATATCCGCCTGGAAAGCATGAGGGGCGACGACGTGGCCCAGAGCTTCCAGGTTCCACCCCGCCACGAGAGCCGCGATCACGACCGGCGTCTGGATCTGGCTTCGCCGATCTGAGCCGAGCCGGTCTTTCGGGCTATCCTAGACCTCCGCAAGGAGGTCTCTTTCTATGCAAATCTACAAGGTGGGCGGTGCCGTACGGGATCGCCTGCTCGGTCGCCCGGTAACGGAGGTCGACTGGGTCGTGGTGGGTGCCACCGCCGAAGCCCTCGCTGCCCAGGGCTATCGCCCGGTGGGCGCCGACTTCCCGGTTTTTCTGCATCCCCAGACCGGCGAGGAATACGCCCTGGCCCGCACCGAACGCAAGAGCGGGCGTGGCTATGGCGGCTTCACCTTTCATGCCGCGCCCGATGTCACCCTGGAGCAGGATCTGATCCGCCGCGATCTCACCGTCAACGCCATGGCCGAAGACGACGATGGCCAGGTCATAGATCCCTACGGTGGACGCGCGGATCTCCAGGCGCGCCTGTTGCGCCACGTCTCTCCCGCCTTCGCCGAAGATCCGCTGCGCGTGTTGCGGGTCGCCCGCTTCGCCGCCCGCTATTGCAGCCTGGGTTTCCAGGTGGCGCCCGAGACGCTGCTGCTGATGCAGGACATGGTCGCCAGTGGCGAGCTGGATGCCCTGACCGCCGAACGGCTGTGGAAGGAAATCTCCCGCGCCCTGCTCGAAGAGCGACCCGATGTCTTCATTCGGGTGCTGCACGACTGCGGCGCCCTGGCCGCGCTGCTGCCGGAGGTGACTGCCGGCTTCGCCGGCGAGCAGCCCGAGCCGGGTGCCCGGGTCTATGCCATCCTGCGCCAGAGCGCCGAGGTCCAGGCCTCGCTGAACGTGCGCTGGGCCTGCCTGCTGCTGGACGTACCGGAAGAGCAGCACGCCGCCCTCAACGCCCGCCTCAAGGTGCCACGCGATCCCGCCGAGCTGGCCTTGCTGCTGGCGCGCCACTGGCCCACGGCGCTGCAGGCCCGACAGCTGACCCCGGAGGCCTGGTTCGAGCTGCTGCAGGGCTTCGACGTGCTGCGCCGCCCGGCGCGCTTCGAGGAGTTCCTCCAGGCCTGCGCCTGTGCCGCAGCGGTCAGGCCCGCCGAGGGCGAGCCACCGCTGGCGCTGCTGCGTCAGGCGGCCGAGGTAGTGCGCGGGGTCGCGGTCCAGCCGCTGGTCGCCCAGGGCTTCAAGGGTGCCGCCCTGGGCGAGGCCCTCAAGCAGGCCCGCATCGAGGCCCTGGCGCAGCTTTCGTAGGTTGGCGCTGAGCACAGCGCAGCTCTTCCCCAGCGACCCTCACCCCAACCCTCTCCCTGAGGGAGAGGGGGTTGTCCGAGCGAAGCGAAGCCTGTGCTAGAGCCGTAGCGTGGAAAACGGCGCAGCCTTTTCCACTGGGGAGCCTTCGCCAGGCGTGCCCTCACCCCAGCCCTCTCCCAAAGGGAGAGGGGGAAGAGCTCCCGTAGGTTGGGTTGAGCACAGCGAAGCCCAACGACCGCCGCGTTACACCCGATCGGCGCCCAGCAACGCGTCTGGCGTCAGTTCCATACCCTTCCAGCTGAAAGCTACCGGTCGCAGCACCTGGGTGGTCTGGCCACGCATCTCCTGCCACAGCTCGTCAAAGCGCCGACCGTTGTCCGGATGCCGTCGTTCGCCGGCCAGCAGGGCCAGTGGCCAGAGCACGAAGGCGTTGCGCAGGATCTCGGCGCGCGGCAGGGTCAGGCCGGCGAACTCGCCGGTCAGGTCGCCGTGCAGCAGGATGTCGATGTCCAGTGGCAGACCCTGGCGATCCGGTGCATAGCGCCCGCTGCGGGTTTCGATGGCCTTGAGTCTCTGACTCAAGGTGGCGGGATCGAGGTCGGTGTCGCCGGCTACGACGAGATTGAAGAAGGGCGCACTGCGGATGCCTACTGCCTCACTTTCGAACACTGGCGAGCAGTGCAGATCGGTCAGCAGCTCGGCGAGTTCGTCCAGGGCCATGCCCAGGTGCTGCTCGCGCTGGATGTTGCTGCCCAGCCCCAGATAGACCCGGGTCACGCCTGCCCCCGCTCGATCTCCACGCCCACGCCACGAGCGGTCGGCACCGCGCCGGGCTTGGTGATGCGCAGGCGCAGCCAGGGCAGCTTGAATTCCGCCTGCAGCAGGGCGGCCAGGCGCTCGGCAAAGGTCTCGACCAATTCGAAGGTGGTCTCGTGGGCGAAGGCGGTGATGCGCTCGGCCACTGCCGCGTAGTTCAGGGTGTGCTCGAGTTCGTCGTTCGCCGCCGCCGCGCGGATGTCCCAGCCCATGGTGAGATCGATGCGCAGGCACTGGCGGATGTCACGCTCCCAGTCGTACACCCCTATCACGGTGTCGACCTCGAGTCCCTCGATGAAAACCTTGTCCACTGCCTTTGCCTCGCACCTTTGTCGTGCTCTGTGTGATCGTCACCGCCGGCCTATCGTCGGGCGGCGGGCTGTCGGTAGAATCGAGCCTTCTCCTGGCGCGGAACCCTACCATGTTCTGGCTGCTGCTCCTGCTAGCCTATCTGCTGGGCTCGCTGTCCTTCGCCGTGCTGCTCAGTCGCCTGTTCGGCACCCGCGACCCGCGTCACGACGGCTCCGGCAATCCCGGCGCCAGCAACATGCTGCGCCTGGCCGGACGCAAGCTGGCCCTGCTGACCCTCGCCGGCGACCTGAGCAAGAGCCTGATCCCCGTGCTGATCGCCCAGCAACTGGGGCTTGCGCCCCTGCAGCAGGCCTGGATCGGGCTGGCCGCCGTGGTCGGCCATCTCTATCCGCTGTACTTCCATTTCCGCGGTGGCAAGGGCGTCGCCACGGCGGCCGGGCTGCTGCTCGGCCTCTACCCGCCGGCGGCGCTACTGGGGCTGGTGCTCTGGGCCGCGGTATTCGCCAGCCTGAGGATCGCTTCCCTCGCGTCCCTGGTCGCGGTGCTCGGCATCCTGCCGCTGTTCGCCTGGCAACGTCCGGACCTGCTGGCGCCGATGCTGCTGCTCGCCCTGCTCATCCTGATCCGCCACCGCCACAACCTGCGCGCCCTGCGCCAGGGGACCGAGCGTCATTTTTGACCCTGGCGCCGTCCGGGGATTGCCCGCTGGCGCCCTCCGCCCGTCTCAGAGCGCCGCCAGCTGCTCCATAGGCCAGCGCGCCTTGACGGCGATTGCCGGGCCTTCCTGCTGGCCGGCCAGCAGCCGCTGGCAACCGGCATAGGCGATCATGGCGCCGTTGTCGGTGCAGAAGCGCGGCCGCGCATAGAAGACCTGGCCGCCCAGTTCGCCGAGCATCTGCTCCAGGTTCTCGCGCAGCGCGCGGTTGGCGCTGACGCCACCGGCGATCACCAGCGACTTGAGCCCGGTCTGCTTCAGCGCGCGCTTGCACTTGATCGCCAGGGTCTCGACCACCGCCGTCTGGAAGGCCAGGGCGATGTCGCAGCGGGTCTGCTCGCTGTCGTCACCGACCGCCCGGCAGCGCTGCCAGGTGGTGAGGGTAAAGGTCTTGAGGCCGCTGAAGCTGAATTCCAGGCCGGGCCGATCGGTCATGGGGCGCGGAAAGACGAAGCGCCCCGCCACGCCGCGCTCCGCCAGGCGGGCGATCTCCGGTCCACCGGGATAGCTCAGGCCTAGTAGCTTGGCGGTCTTGTCGAAGGCTTCGCCGGCGGCATCGTCCAGGGACTCGCCCAGCACGCTGTAGCGGCCGATGCCATCGACCTGCACCAGCTGGGTGTGGCCACCGGAGACCAGCAGGGCGACGAAGGGAAATTGCGGGGGCTGCTCTTCGAGCATGGGCGCCAGCAGATGACCTTCCATATGGTGGACGCCCAGGGCGGGCACGCCCCAGGCCAGCGCCAGCGCCTGGGCACAGGCCGCGCCCACCAGCAGGGCGCCGACCAGGCCGGGGCCGGCAGTGTAGGCGATGGCATCCACGTCTTCAGGACGGCTGCCCGCCGCGTCCAGCACTTCGCGGATCAGCGGCAGCATGCGCTTGACGTGATCGCGCGAGGCCAGCTCCGGTACCACGCCACCGTAGACGCGGTGCAGATCGATCTGGCTGAACAGCGCATCGGCCAGCAGGCCGCGCTCGCTGTCGTAGAGGGCGACGCCGGTTTCATCGCAGGACGTTTCCAGTCCCAGAACACGCATGGAGATAAGCCTTCGAGGGTATAGAATGTCAGGCTGCGCATGATAAGCGCCGCTTCCAGCACCGGCCAGCGCTTTTCGTCCGCCGGGGCTTGGCAGCGGGGCAGTTGAAGCGTTACTATCCGCAACCCTTAAAAACCGACGCTTCCCGTGCCCTTTTGCCGCTAGCGTTGGATTAAACCTCGGTAAATTTGAAGGTACGACCTGGATGCCCAACGTCAAAGTCAAAGAAAACGAACCCTTCGACGTAGCGCTGCGTCGTTTCAAGCGTTCCTGCGAGAAGGCCGGTGTACTGGCCGAAGTGCGTAGCCGCGAGTTCTACGAAAAGCCCACCGCCGAGCGCAAGCGTAAAGCTGCTGCCGCGGTCAAGCGCCACGCCAAGAAAGTACAGCGCGAGCAGCGCCGTCGCGAGCGTCTGTACTGAGTTACAGCGCTCCTCTGGCGTCATCAAACAACCCGACCTCTGGTCGGGTTGTCTGTTTCTGGCCTTCCCGCTTCGCCCTGGCGCACTCGGGCGCTAGACTGCCCTCCTCGCTTCATCCTCCGCTCTTCGCCCCTCTATCCAGACGCTGACCATGGCCGGACTCATCCCGCAAGGCTTCATCGACGACCTGCTCAATCGCACCGACATCGTCGAGGTGGTGGGCGCGCGGGTGAAGCTCAAGAAGGCCGGCAAGAACTGGATGGCCTGCTGCCCCTTCCATAACGAGAAGACGCCCTCCTTCAGCGTCAGCCCCGACAAGCAGTTCTACTACTGCTTCGGCTGCGGTGCCGGCGGCAACGCCCTGGGCTTCATCATGGACCACGACAACCTCGAATTCCCCGAGGCGGTCGAGGAACTGGCCAAAAAGGCCGGCGTGGACGTGCCGCGCGAAGAGAGCGGCGGTCGACGCAAGCCGCGGCAACCCACGGATTCCCCGCTCTACCCGCTATTGGCCGCTGCCGCCGAATACTATCGCCTGGCGCTGCGCAACCACCCCAAGCGCCAGGCAGCGGTCGACTACCTGAAGAAGCGCGGCCTCACTGGCGAGATCGCCCGGGACTTCGGCCTGGGCTTCGCCCCGCCGGGCTGGGACAACCTGAGCAAGCACCTGGGCGGCGACGACCTGCAGCAGAAGGCCATGCTCGACGCTGGCCTGCTGGTGGAGAACGCCGAGAGCGGCAAGCGTTACGATCGCTTTCGCGACCGGGTGATCTTTCCGATCCGCGACAGCCGGGGCCGGGTCATCGCCTTTGGCGGCCGGGTACTGGGCGACGACAAGCCCAAGTACCTCAACTCGCCGGAGACCCCGGTGTTCCACAAGGGCCAGGAACTCTACGGCCTGTTCGAGGCGCGCAAGCACAACCGCGACCTGGACGAGATCCTGGTTGTGGAAGGCTACATGGACGTCATCGCCCTGGCCCAGCAAGGCATCCGCAATGCCGTGGCCACCCTGGGCACCGCCACCAGCGAAGAGCACATCAAGCGGCTGTTCCGCATCGTGCCGAGCATCCTGTTCTGCTTCGACGGCGACCAGGCCGGTCGCAGCGCCGCCTGGCGCGCCCTGGAATCGGCCCTGCCGGTGCTCAAGGACGGCTTCCGGGTGCGCTTCCTGTTCCTGCCCGAGGGCGAGGACCCGGATACCCTGGTGCGCGCCGAGGGCGCCGACGCCTTCCAGGCGCGCTTCGTCCAGCAGGCCCAGCCGTTGGCCGAGTATTTCTTCCAGCAACTGATGATCGAAGCCGATCCGGCGACCCTGGAAGGCAAGGCGCACCTGGCCACCCTGGCGGCGCCGCTAATCGAGAAGATTCCTGGCAACAACCTGCGCCTGCTGATGCGCCAGCGCCTGAGCGAACTCACCGGCCTCGGCAACGATGCGCTGAGCCAGCTGGCGCCGTCCGCCCCGCCGCAGGATGCCCCGCCCCCGGACTATGGCGACTACACCTATGCCCAGGCCGAGGAAGCCCCGGCACAGCAGCAGTGGACGCCCCGCCGCGAAGGCAAGGGCGGGCGCGACGGCAAGGGCTGGAAAAAGGATTTCAACGGCAAGGGTGGCGGCGAGCGCCCTCCCCGTCAGCCACCGGTCAAGGTGGAGACCCCGGTGCTGGCCGCGCTGCGCAGTCTGCTGCACCACCCGACCCTGGCCCAGGCGGTGCAGGACGCCCGCAACCTGGCCGAGGAAAGCGATCAGTACGCCCAGTTGCTGGTTGCCCTGGTCGAGGCGCTGCAGAAGAAGCCTGGGCAGAGCACCCTGGCGCTCATCGCTCGCTGGCACGGCACCGAACAGGGTCGACTGCTGCGCGCTCTGGCGGAAAAAGAATGGCTGATTGCCGGGGACAACCTTGAACAACAGTTTTTCGACACCATAACGAGGTTAGCCGCCAGCCAGCGTGATCGCCTGCTGGAGCAACTCCTACGCAAGGCGCGACAGAGCGAACTGAGCTCCGAAGACAAGGACCGCCTACGCGAACTCCTCAGCCGTCCGGCGGGGTCCGTGACCTAACTGGCACGACAACCGTCTAACCGGCTATAATGTTCAGCTATTTTTGCCCGCCTAAGCCTTCAGTGGAAGGGTACCTATGTCCGGAAAAGCGCAACAGCAATCCCGTCTGAAAGAATTGATCGCCCGCGGTCGTGAGCAGGGTTACCTGACTTACGCGGAGGTCAATGACCACCTACCGGAGGATATTTCAGATCCGGAACAGGTGGAAGACATCATCCGCATGATCAATGACATGGGGATCAACGTATTCGAGACCGCGCCGGACGCCGATGCCCTGCTGCTGGCCGAGACGGATACCGACGAAGCCGCCGCCGAAGAAGCCGCTGCCGCCCTGGCCGCCGTGGAGAGCGATGTCGGCCGCACCACCGACCCGGTGCGCATGTACATGCGTGAAATGGGTACCGTGGAACTGCTGACCCGCGAAGGCGAGATCGAGATCGCCAAGCGCATCGAGGAAGGCATCCGCGAAGTCATGGGCGCCATCGCCCAGTTCCCGGGCACCGTCGACTACATCCTCAGCGAATACACCCGCGTCACCACCGAAGGCGGTCGCCTGTCCGACGTCCTCGCCGGCTACATCGACCCCGACGACGGCAGCCTGCCGAACGAGAGCGATGAGCTGCCCGTCCCGAACAAGGCCGCCGATTCCAAGGCCGTGGACGACGAGAAGGACGACGAAGAAGAGAGCGACGACGACGCCGAGGAAGAAGGCGACGGCGGTCCGGATCCGGAAGAAGCTCGCCTGCGTTTCGGCGCGGTCGCCGAGCAGCTGGAAAAGACCCAGAAGGTGCTGAAGAAGCACGGTCGCGACGATGATCGCGCCGTGGAAGAATTCGTCGCCCTGGCGCTGCTGTTCTCGCCGATCAAGCTGGTGCCCAAGCAGTACGAAGCCCTGGTGACCCGCGTGCGCGAGTCCCTGGAGCGCGTGCGTGGCCTCGAGCGCGCCATCATGCAGCTGGCCGTGCGCGATGCGCGCATGCCGCGTGCCGACTTCCTGCGCCACTTCCCCGGCAACGAGACCAACACCGAGTGGACCGCCGGCCTGCTCAAGGGCAAGCCCAAGTACGCCGAAGGTCTCGAGCGCTTCCAGGCCGACATCCAGGCCAAGCAGGCCCAGCTGGCCGAGCTGGAGCGCGACTACGAGCTGAAGGTCTCGCAGATCAAGGACATCAACCGCGCCATGTCCATCGGCGAGGCCAAGGCCCGCCGCGCCAAGAAGGAAATGGTTGAGGCGAACCTGCGTCTGGTGATCTCCATCGCCAAGAAGTACACCAACCGCGGCCTGCAATTCCTCGACCTGATCCAGGAAGGCAACATCGGTCTGATGAAGGCGGTGGACAAGTTCGAATACCGCCGTGGCTACAAGTTCTCCACCTATGCCACCTGGTGGATTCGCCAGGCCATCACCCGCTCCATCGCCGACCAGGCGCGCACCATCCGGATTCCGGTGCACATGATCGAGACGATCAACAAGCTGAACCGGATCTCCCGCCAGATGCTGCAGGAGATGGGCCGCGAGCCGACCCCGGAAGAGCTGGGCGAGCGCATGGAGATGCCAGAGGACAAGATCCGCAAGGTGCTCAAGATCGCCAAGGAACCGATCTCCATGGAGACGCCCATCGGCGACGACGAGGATTCGCACCTGGGCGACTTCATCGAGGACAGCACCATGCAGTCCCCGATCGAAGTGGCCACCAGCGAAAGCCTCAAGGAAGCCACCCGCGACGTGCTCTCCGGCCTCACCGCCCGTGAAGCCAAGGTCCTGCGCATGCGCTTCGGCATCGACATGAACACCGACCACACCCTCGAGGAAGTGGGCAAGCAGTTCGACGTCACCCGCGAGCGTATCCGCCAGATCGAAGCCAAGGCCCTGCGCAAGCTGCGCCACCCGTCCCGCAGCGAGCACCTGCGCTCCTTCCTCGACGAGTAAGGCGCCAGCGCTGCACCAGAAACCGGAGCCCAGGCTCCGGTTTTTTTATGCCCGACAAGGGTTTGGCGATCCCTGCCACCCCCGGTATACTCCACCGCGCTATAGGGCCTATAGCTCAGTTGGTTAGAGCAGAGGACTCATAATCCTTTGGTCCACGGTTCGAGTCCGTGTGGGCCCACCAGCTTTCAGGAGCCGCGCGTTGCGCGGCTTTTTTGTGCCTGGATTTGGGCTTTTGCCCTGCCTTTTCCGAGTCCTCGTGCTTTAGCCGAACGTCTGCACGAAGGGCGCAGCGCTGTGCCGGATGGCAGCGACGATCTGTGGCGCCTGCTCGCAAAGGTCAGTTGCACGCATTAGGACCCGCTCCAGTGCCTCCAACTGGGAGCGAATCATCTCGGTTGGTCGCTCCACATCGCAGACTTCCGCAAAATCCAGCAAACCTTGGCGCGAGGCAAACAGCGACTTGTTGCCCATCAACTCCAGCGCCAGCACATCCTCGGGAAGGTAAGCGGTGGTGTTGACGATGTCGTAGGCGGGCGCCAGCCGTGCATCGCGCTGGGCAGGGTCGGCATAGAGCAATCCGAAGTTCTTCAGATGCGCATCGCCATTGCCGAGGATGCAGCTCAGGCTCACCGTGGCGAAGAGTTGCGCCAGCGAAGAGCGGACATGTTCGGGCGCACAGAACAGGCGGATGGCCTTGGCGATCGCCGAATAGCTCTTGCTGTACTTCTGCTCCGCTGCCAGCCCCATCAGGGCAGCCATATCTTCGAAGCCGAGAGGTTCAAGATGTTCGTCGCGGTCGAACCGGCGCATGACGAATAGCTTGGCGTTGCTGGAAAGGTGAAATTCCGGCACCGGAATGCCTGACTCGTGGGCCACGGACATGCAGAGGTATTCGTTGATCGCCAGGCCCGGAAATTCGTCTCGACCACTCTTGATGATCAACTCGGCGGTTCTCGAGGTGAAGCGGGCATCCTCCCGCTCGGGCACCAAGACCTTGGGCTGTACGCCGGAGATACCGGCGCGCAGGATGTAGCGATCCACCAACTCGACGAACAGGTCTTCCGTGCCATCCCAGGCGAGAATCTCGCTGAGCCGTTCGCCTGGAAAGCGCTGGCGCTCCAGCAGTGTATCGATCTCAGGCGATGTCACCGTCACGCGACCGATGGGCGAACTACTGCCTGTCAGGGCCAGCAGAGCCATGGGATCCAGAGGTACCAGCTTGGCCAACCTGTTGCGTAGCTGCTCCAGTACATAGCCTTCCGGCAAATTCATCTGGAAGATCGGATGCAGTTCGCGGCGGCGATAGTCATCCAGGCGCACCGGCATCAGCAGACTGATGGCAGCCCTTGCCGAAGCATCGTCCTGGTAGCGGAACAGGTAGTCGCCATCCTGAGCCATGAGCGCTCCGCTCCCGCCTGCAGGGGTTGCGACGCGCAGCCGAGTCTTCATCAGTCGAATACCCCCTGAATCTCGTCCAAGGTCGGCAAGGCGGCAGGGATTATTGCCAGCTCGCAATCCAAGGCTGCGAGCGCTCGTGCGTAGGCTGCCATACCGACACGGGAGTCTCCTCGCTCCACGGCGATGATCTTTTGCCGGGTAAGGCCTGCCAGCTCGGCGAGGCTCGCTTGCGTAAGGCCTCGATTAAGGCGCCGCTGGCGGAGTTGGCTGCCGAGACGTTGGCTGATCAGCTCGCTATCCATGTTCTGCATACGTAACAAATTTGATGGTTTGTAACGTATACGGAACCTGAAGCTTCCAGTAAAGCCAATTCTATCGTCGTGGCAAGACGTGCCTTTTGCGTGCCTGGTGGTCGCTCTCTGGCATCACCTGAATGGCTAGACGTGCAGCAACGCCAACATCCCAACCGCCACTCCTCCCCCCGCTACCCCATAGACCGCCGCCTGCAACCAGCGCCGCCGGGTCAGCAGGGTGATGGCGGCCAGGGAGATGGCGACCTGCATGAGCATGGTGGCCTGGGCCCAGCGGTGGTGGCGGTGGAGTTGGGTTTCGCTCAGGGCTTCGTTGGCTTGCACCTTCACTTCCAGAGCTTCGGCCTTGGTGCGGATCTCGCCCTTTTGCTGGGCGTAGCGTTGGCTGTCCTGGGTGAAGCGCTGGGCGGTGTCGGGGTTGGTCGCGAGGGCGGCGCCGAGGTCAGCGAGGTTCTGTTTTTCGCCCTTGGCCTGGTAGTAGCCCCACTGGTTGGCGGCTTCGGTCTTGGCGATGGCTTCTTCGTTCTTGTAGTAGAGCGCCAGGCTCTCGGCGTTGCCGCCCTGGTAGGCGCAGAGCGCGCCTAGCGTCGCCAGGATGGCAGTGGTGACGGCGATGCGGCCGGTGAGGCTGTCGCGGCGATGGGCGCCATGGGCGGCGTGTTCCACCTCATGGTCGTGGGGGCCGTGGACTTCGTATTCGCTGGACAAGGCTCAGCTCCGCTGCGGATTCCTGCGGCGAGGCTAGCCGGGTCTACTTAACGCCTCCTTAAGACTGGGGCAAGCGCGCCTGCAACCAACGTCGCAGCGGACCGGCTACCCAGCGCTGCATAGCCAGGCCGAGCAGGACGATGAGCACCAGGTGCAGCGGCAGCATCCAGCCGGGAATGGGAATGGGCAGCGCCAGCGCCTCGCCGACGTCTTCGGCCAGGTCTTCGAGGCTGTCGCCGGCCAGGTGCATCCAGCCCAGCAGGGTGCGGGTCCAGGGTTCGAGCACGCCGATCAGCGGGGTGTGGACGGCGAAGATGCACAGCGAGGCCTCGCCAAGACGCTGGGCCAGGCGGCGCACGCCGGCGCGACCGGGTTCGCCGAAGGTGGCGCAGGCCAGCAGCACCGCGGCCTGGAAGGGTGTCAGCAGGCCGTTGTGGACCAGGTAGAACCAGCGGCGGCCATCGCCTTCCAGCAGCAGGGCGCCCAGCCACAGGCCGGTCAGGCCGAACAGCAGCAGCGGCAGGCGCAGGCGCTGGGTCGTCTCGACCACCCAGGGCTCCTGAACGGCGCGATAGAGCAGGATGCCGAGCAGGAATTCCGGCAGGCGGATCAGCGGATTGCGGTGGATGACGCCCACCGTCACGGTATCGAAGGCCTGGGCCCAGGTGGCCACCAGCGGACCGAGCAGATAAAGCCCCCAGAGCGCGGCGGCGGCCAAGGCCCAGCGGCGCAGGCGCATCAGCCGCGGACCGAGCAGCGGAAACAGCAGGTAGAAGAACAGCAGCGCCGAGATCGACCAGGCGGCGCCGTTGAGCCAGAGGAAGCGTGGCTCCCAGGATTGCAACAGCAGCAGTTGCAGGAGCACGTGGGTGGTGGCGGCCAGCCAGGACAGCGGCAGCATCTCGTCCAGCTCGCTGCCCTCTTCCAGCTGCAGATAGGGGTGCTGGTTGTAGTAGACCGGCACCCCGTGTTCCAGCCAGGAATCCTGGGACAGCCAGTAGGACAGCCCCAATGCGACCAATAGGGTCAGCAGGTGGATGGGATAGAGATTGCACAGCCGCCGCAGGACGAAGCCGCGGGAGCTGCCCTTGAGCGCGCCCTGGCGATCCAGGCTGACATGGGCCAGCAGGAAGCCCGACAGCAGGAAGAAGGTGCTGGTGGCGAAGAAGCCCATGCCGGCCAGCCGGCGGAAGGCGTCCGGCAGATCGCTGTAGAGCCCGCCCAGGTGGTAGACGACCATGTACAGCGCCATGAGGAATCTCAGCCATTCCAGGCCGTAGTAACGGGCGGTGGGGCGGCTTTCGGTTGAAGAGGTCATGGCGGCGAATTACGGCGGATAGAATCTGATTATAAGCCGCCCGGGCAGGACCCCTGCCGATCTTCATGACAAAAGCATGACAACTGGTTTCCCAAGGTCGCTATGCACCGCTCAGGACTCCGCAGCCTGGAAGCCCTGCGGTCCCTGAACCGGGATTGATTCACCCGGCGAACGCAGGCTCCGGCAACCCCTGAACCCCGGGATCCAGGGCGAAGAGTCCACCCGCCAGCGGCTGATCGCTGAGATCGCCCCCCGGACGGATGGAGGTCACGAACAGGGTATCCAGATTGCGCCCGCCAAAGGCGCACATGGCCGGCTTCTTGACCGGTACGCTCAGGGAGCGATCCAGGCGGCCGTCGGGGGTGAAGCGGTGGATCAGGCCGGCGTCGTTGCCGCAGATCCAGTAGCAGCCGTCGACATCCACCGCGGCGCCATCGGGTCGGCCGGGACGGGCGTTCATGTCGACGAACAGCCGCCGGTTGCTGGGTGTGCCGGTATCCGGATCGTAGTCGAAGGCCCAGATCAGCTGGCGGCTGGGATGGGAGTCGGACAGATAGAGGGTGCGGCCATCGGGGCTCAGGGCCAGGCCATTGGGCACGATAAGGTCGTCCAGCAGCAGCCGGGCGCCCTCGCCCGCGGTATGGCTGTAGAGGCGTCCAGCCGGCGCGCCCTGGGCCATGTCCTGCACCATGGTGCCCACCAGGAACCGGCCCTGGCGATCGCAGCGACCGTCGTTGCATCGCATGGCCGGCTGGGCATGGTCGAGAGCGACCAGGCGTTCGCCGCTCAGTTGGCCGGAAGCCTCGGCCTGCAGGGCGAAGAGGCCGCTTTCCAGACCGGCGAGCCAGCCGCCACCCTCGCGGGCAGCGATGCAGGCGAGCATTTCCGGTGCGCTCCAGCTGTCCAGGGCGCCAGCCGGGGTCCAGCGGTGCAGCCGTTTGGCCGGGATATCGACCCAGTAGAGCGCCTGTTCGGCGACCTGCCAGACCGGGCATTCACCGGTGGCGTTGCGGGCATCGACGAGCAATTCGGCAGTCATGGCGGCCCTCCTCAGTCGTCGAAGGGACCGGTGGCGACGAAGGCACCACCCTGGTAGACCATCGACGGATCGTCCGCTGCCGGCATGGGCTGGGCTTCGACCTTGGCGCGGAATGGCTCGGAGCTGTCCTTGGGCTGGAAGCCCAGGTGCGCGGCCAGGTGGTTGTCCCACCAGCTGTCACGGTTGGCGGAGGCGCCATAGACGATGGTGTGGCCGATGTCCGGCGTGGTCAGGCTGCGCAGGATGAGGTCGGTCAGGTCTTCATAGCTCAGCCAGGTGGCGAGCATGCGGCGATTCTGCGCCTCGGGGAAGGAGGAGCCGATGCGGATGCTCACCGTCTCGATGCCATGGCGATCGAAATAGAAGCTGGCCAGGTCCTCGCCAAAGGCCTTGGACAGGCCGTAGTAGCTGTCCGGGCGCTGGGGCACGCTGGCGTCGATGCGCTGGTCCTGGCGATAGAAGCCGATGACATGGTTGGAGCTGGCGAAGACGATGCGCTTCACCCCGTGGCGCCGCGCGGCCTCATAGAGGTTGAAGGTGCCGCGGATGTTGGCTTCGAGGATGGGCTCGAAGGCGTGCTCGGTGGAAATCCCGCCGAAGTGCAGGATGGCGTCGACGCCTTCCACCAGCGCATGGACGCCGGCCTTGTCCGCCAGGTCGCAGGTCACCACCTCTTCCGCCGGGCCTTCGGCCGCAGCCATCGGCGCGATGTCGGACAGCCGCAGGATCTCGGCATGGGGCTTGAGCCGCTGGCGCAACTCCTTGCCCAGGCCACCGGCAGCACCGGTGAGCAGGAGTCGATGGAAGGGTGACGAGGAGACTTCGGACATGAGCGGGCGCCTTCTTATGGAGTTATCTGGCAAGAGGTACGACATCTCACCTCTTTTCGCGATTCTCGCGGGCGCCCGGGGTCCTGTCAATGCTACCTAGGCCGGCAGACAGGGCAGCCGCAGGCGGAAGGTCGCACCCTGCCCGGCGATGCTTTCCACGTGCAGGCTGCCGTGGTGTGCCTTGACGATCTGGTCGGCGATATAGAGGCCCAGGCCCAGGCCGGCGATGTTCTCGGTGCCACTGGCGCGCTCGAACTGGCGGAAGATCAGGGCCTGGTGCTCCACCGGGATGCCGATGCCGTGGTCCTTGACGCTCAGCTCCACGTCGGCGCCGTCGCTGCGCAGGGAGATCTCCACCGGACGTCCGGCGCCGTATCTCATGGCATTGGTCAGCAGGTTGGTGATCACCTGCTCGATGCGGAATTCGTCCCAGTAGCCGGGCGCCGGGCCTTCGGCGTGCAACTCCACCGGACAGCCGGCCGCGGCGAATTGCGAGGCGAAGCTGTCGACCACGGTGTTGACCAGGGCGGCGAGATCGCACTGCGAGGGGCGGATCGACAGCTTGCCGGTGCGGATGCGCGAGATGTCGAGCATGTCGTCGATCAGGTGCACCAGGCGCTGGATCTGCCGCTCGTCGCGCTCGGCCATGCCGGCCAGCTTGTCGGGGGTGAAGGCTTCCAGCTTGCCCTTGTCCAGGTACATGCGGCGCAGCTGGGCTTCGAGCATCAGGGTGTTGAGCGGCGTCTTGAGCTCGTGGGAGACCATGGACATGAAGTCGTCGCGGGTACGCACCGCCTGCTGCAGCTCGACCTGGGTCTGGCGCAACTCGGCCAGCAGGATCTCCTGCTCCTGGCGACTCTGCTCCAGGGCCACCAGCTGCTCGGCCAGGCGCTTGCGGTGCCAGTAGAGGTCGACGAACACCCGGGTCTTGCTCTTCACCGCATGGACATCGAGGGGCTTGTGCAGGAAATCCACCGCACCGCTTTCGTAGCCCTTGAAGGCATAGTTGAGGTCACGGCCGGCGGCGCTGACGAAGACGATGGGGATGTGCCGGGTCTTTTCCAGGCCGCGCATCATCTCCGCCAGTTCGAAGCCGTTCATGCCCGGCATCTGCACATCGAGGATCGCCAGGGCGAATTCGTGCATCAGCAGGAGCTCCAGCGCGGCCTCGGCGGAGCTGGCCTGGAAGATCTCCAGCGCCTCGCTGCGCAGCAGGGCTTCCAGCGCCAGGAGATTTTCCGGCAGGTCGTCTACGAGCAGGAGCTTCGCCTGTTCGACGGGTACTTCAGCCATGGTCGCGTTCCAGCTCGATGAGCAATAGATGGATGCCCGGCACATCCAGCACGAAATCCGGGTGGAATCTCTTCAAGGCCGCCTCGGGCATGGTCGGCACCTCGGCCGATTGCGGCGACTGGACGACGGTGACCCCCCCGTTCTGCGCCAGGGCGTGCAGGCCGCTGGCCCCGTCATGGTTGGCACCGGTCAGCAGGATGCCGCAGACCTGCTCGCCCAGGGCGTCGGTCGCGCTTTCGAACAGGACATCGATGGACGGCCGGGAGAACTGCACCGGCTCGTCGCGGGACAGCGACAGGGTGAAGTCATCCTCTACCAGCAGGTGATAACCCGGCGGCGCGAAATACAGCGTGCCCGGCAGTATAGCGTCCTTGTCCTCGGCCTCGCGCACCCGCAGGGCCAAGCGCGCCTGAAACAGCTCGGCCAGGCGCGAGGTGCGATCGTCCGGCAGGTGCAGCACCACGGCCAGCGGCAGGCGATAGCTGGCCGGCAGGGTCGAGAGCAGGCGCAGCAGGACCTGCAGCCCGCCGGCAGAGGCTCCGATGACAATGAGGCGCAACGGCTTGCGGGGCGGGAACATGCTAGAGCCTGCGGAACAGCCGTTCCTGCTTCACCACCGGCTCGAAGTGGTTGGCATAGGCGGAGAAGTCCAGCGACTCCTTGCTGCCCAGGCCGAGAAAGCCGCGGTGGCTCAGGGACTCGTGGAACAGCCCGAGCGCCCGATTCTGCAGATTCTTGTTGAAGTAGATGAGCACGTTGCGGCAGGACACCAGCTGGGTCTCGGAAAAGACGCTGTCGGTGGCCAGGCTGTGATCGGCGAAGGTCACGTTGGCGATCAGCGACTTGTCGAACAGCGCGCCGTCGTAGGCCGCGGTGTAGTAGTCGGAAAACGCGCGGGTGCCGCCGGCCTTCTGGTAACTGGCGGTGTAGGCGCGCATCCGCTCCAGCGGAAAGATGCCCTGGCGGGCCTTTTCCATGGAGCGCGGATTGATGTCGGTGGCATAGAACAAGGTGCGGTCGAGCAGCCCTTCCTCCTGGAACAGGATGGCCATCGAGAAGACCTCCTCGCCGGTGCTGCAGCCGGCGATCCACACCTTGAGCGAGGGATAGGTGCGCAGGACCGGTACCACCTGCTGGCGCAGGGCAAGGAAGTAGCCCGGATCGCGAAACATCTCGCTGACCGGGATGGTGATGAATTGCAGCAACTCGGCGAACAGCGCCGGATCGCGCAATACCCGCTCCTGCAGCGCCGAGATGCTCGGGCAGTCGAAGCGCGTCAGCGCCTGCAGCACCCGACGCTTGAGCGAGGCCTTGGAGTAGTTGCGGAAGTCGTGGCTGTACCTCAGGAAGATGCCTTCCAGCAGCAACCTCAGCTCGATGTCCTGCAGCCGTTCGCTCATGACCTACAGCCGCTCCAGCGACGGCATCCAGACGCGGATCAGCGAGAACAGCCGGTCCAGGTCGATGGGCTTGGCCAGGTAGTCGCTGGCGCCGGCGGCGAGGCAGCGCTCCTGATCGTCCTTCATGGCCTTGGCGGTGATGGCGATGATCGGCAGCTTCTTCATGTGCGGCCGCTTGCGGATCTCGCGCATGGCTTCGTAGCCATCCATCATTGGCATCATGATGTCCATCAGCACCAGGTCGATGGTGTCGCTGTTGTCGAGCTTTTCCAGCGCCTCCAGGCCGTTGCGGGCGATCTCCACCTTGGCGCCCTTCTGCTCCAGGGCGCTGGTGAGGGCGAAGATGTTGCGCACGTCGTCGTCCACCAGCAGCAGGGTGCGGCCGTCGAAGGCCTTCTCGCGGCTGCGGGCGCTTTCCAGCATGCGCTGGCGATCGAGCGGCATGTCGGCCTCGATCTTGTGCAGGAACAGGGTCACCTCGTCGAGCAGCCGCTCGGGCGAGCGCGCGCCCTTGATGATGATGGAGCGCGAATACTTGAGCAGCGCCGCCTCTTCGTCACGGGTCAGGCTGCGCCCGGTGTAGACGATCACCGGCGGGAAGGAGCAGATGTCTTCGCTGGCCATGCGCTGGAGCAGCTCGCCGCCTTCCATGTCGGGCAGCTTGAGGTCGATGACCATGCAGTCGTAGACCTCGTCGCGCAGCAGCTCCAGGGCCTGGCTGCCCATCTCCACCGCGGTGATCTCCACGTCCACATCGCCGATCAGCTTGGCGATGCTGTCGCGCTGCAGGGCGTCGTCTTCCACCAGCAGCACCCGCTTGATGCCGGCGGCGAACTTGGCTTCCAGGCGAGTGAAGGCCTCGCGGAGTTCGTCGCGGGTGGTGGGCTTGATGGCGTAGCCGACCGCGCCCATGTGCATGGCCGTCTCGATGCGATCCGAGGCCGAGACCACGTGCACCGGGATGTGGCGGGTCAGCGGGTTTTCCTTGAGCCGTTCCAGCACCGTGAGACCGGAATGATCGGGCAGGCCCATGTCCAGCAGGATGGCGTCCGGACGGTATTCCAGGGCCGCGGCGAAGCCTTCCTCGGCGCGATGGGCCACCAGGCAGCTGTATTTCAGTTCGTGGGCCAGATCGAAGAGGATCTGCGCGAAGGGCACCTCGTCTTCGATCACCAGGACCCGGCGATCCGGATAGGGCCAGTCGTCCCGGTCGTCGGCGAAGGCCGCTCCCACGGGAGCCGCCGCCTCGGTGATCGGCGGTGAAGCCGGCGGACGCGGGGTGGCGGCCAGGGCCGGCAGGGGCGCGGATGCCGCGGCCGGCGCGGTGATCGCGGCAGGGGCGGTGACCGGGGTGATGGGCAGAGCGGGCGCAGCGGCTTCCTGGTACTCCAGCGGCAGGCGCAGGGTAAAGGTGCTGCCCTCTCCCGGCTGGCTGGTGACGCTCAGGGTGCCACCCAGCAGCAGCGCCAGGTCGCGGGAGATCGACAGCCCCAGGCCGGTGCCGCCATAGCGCCGGGTGATGGCGCCATCCGCCTGGCGGAAGGCCTCGAAGATCAGCTCCTGCTGCTCGGCGGCGATGCCGATGCCGGTATCGCTCACCGCGAAGCTAGGCTGCCCGTCTTCCAGCGACAGGCGCAGGGTCACCTGGCCGTGCTCGGTGAACTTGAAGGCGTTGGACAGCAGATTCTTGAGGATCTGCTCGACCCGCTGGCGATCGCTGAAGAAGGCCGGCGGCATCCGCGCGTCCAGCTCCACCACGAAGGCGACACCCTTGTTCTGGGCCACCGGTTCGAAGGCGGTCTTCAGGGCTTCCACCAGGCGGCGTACGGACAGCTGCTCCGGGCGGATCTCCAGCATGCCGGCCTCGACCTTGGAGATGTCGAGGATGTCGTTGATCAGGGTCAGCAGGTCATTGCCCGCCGAATAGATGGATTCGGCGTAGCGCACCTGCTCGCCACTGAGGTTGCCGGCCGGGTTGTCGGCCAGCAGCTTGGACAGGATCAGCGAGCTGTTCAGCGGTGTGCGCAATTCGTGGGACATGTTCGCCAGGAATTCGGACTTGTACTGGCTGGCGCGCTCCAGCTCACGGGCGCGGTCTTCCAGCATCTGCTGGGCTTCGTTGAGGCGGTTGTTGCGGTCGTCCAGCACGTCGCGCTGCTGCAGGAGTTCCTGGGCCTGTTCGGAGAGCTGCTCGTTAGTCTGCTCCAGCTCCGCCTGCTGCTGCTCCAGATGGACCTGGGATTCCTTGAGCGCCTGGGACTGCTCTTCCAGTTCTTCGTTGGCGGTGCGCAGTTCTTCCTGCTGCACCTGGAGTTCTTCGTTGAGCTGCTGGGTTTCCGCCAGGACCTGCTGCAGGCGCTGGCGATAGCGCGCGGCTTCCACCGAGGAGCCGATGGAATCGGCGATCAGGGTCAGCAGTTCCTCGTCCTGCGGGCGCAGGGCACGCAGGAAGCCCAGCTCGACCACGCCATTGACCCGGCCGTCGTTCTCGATGGGCACGATGAGCGCTGCGCTGGCCTGGCGTTCACCCAGGGCTGAATTGACCTTGAGGTAGTCGGCGGGCAACTGCTCCAGCGCCATGACGCGACCGTCCAGCACCGCCTGACCGGCCAGCCCCTCGCCCGGCGCTAGGCGCTGGCGCCGGCGACGGCCCTCGTCGTCCAGGGCGTAGTCGGCGACGCGCTCCAGACTGCCATCGTCGAGTCGCACATAGAGGGCGCCGGCCGCAGCGCCCAGATAGCGCGCCAGGAATTGCAGAATGCTCTGTCCCAACGGCGCCAGCGACGCCTGGCCGATGACGGCTTCCGACAGCTGATTCTGGCCCGAACGGAACCAGCTCTGCCGCTCCAGATTATCGGTATGCTCGGCCTGCTGATCGAGCAGCCGGGTATAGGTCGCGGAGAGTCGCATGAGCTCGCGGCGCCCGAAGAAGGCCATGATGCCCGACAGCAGCAGGCTGACGATGAGGAAGGCGGCGACGAAGATCACCGTCATGCGACTGGCCGTCTCGGTCCGCTCGGCGCGCATCTGCTCTTCGTAGGCGATGAAATCGGTGTAGTCGCGGCGGATGCTGTCGATGCGATTCTTGCCCTGGCCATCGTTCAGCGGCGTCTGGAAATCGCCGCCCAACCGCCGCGCATCGATCACCCGGCTCGCATAGTCGCGCCACTCGCGATGCACCGCCTCGATCCGTTCCAGGCGCCGGATCTGCACGGCACTGTCGCTGACCAGATTCTTCAACTCATCGAGCTGCGGCTCGACATTGGGCAGCGCGCGTTCATAGGGCTGCAGGAAGGCAGTATTGCCGCTCAGCAGATAGCCGCGCATCCCGGTTTCCAGGTCGACCACCAGGCGGAAGTTGGCATTGGCCTCGCTGATGACGCGGTCGGTATGCTCGACCCACTGGGTGACCTTCAGCAGGTAATAGATGATGGCGATAAAGAAGATCGCGCTGAAGACACCGATGCTCAGAGGCAGGGAGAGATTGCGCTTGAGGATCTGGCTGAAATGCTTCTGATCGAGGGGCGACTCGCGATTCATGGGGTCTGAAAGCCTTGTACGGGACAAAACGGTCGGCGACGGCAAAGCCTCGGCCTGCGGAGGGGTGTCGTCACTGACCGTGGCACCACCGGCGGTCGATCAAGGATACCGGCGTGGTGGGCCGGCAGGCCTCGAACAGGGCTGCAGGAAGCGCCCTCGCCTAGCGCGGACCTATTGCCCTCAAGCCCCTGCCGCTTCGGTTGGCGCTGACCCCTGGGTCAGCCAGTCGATTGCGGCATCGGGGCCGCGATCCGGCCGTGGGTTCAGCGACGAGCAATCACCCAGACGGCATGGATGATACCCGGAATGTAACCCAGCAGCGTCAGCAGGATGTTCAGCCAGAAGGCGCCGCCGAAGCCGACCTGGAGAAAGACGCCCACGGGCGGCAGGATGATGGCGAAGATAAGGCGGATGAGGTCCATTTCAGGCTCCAGTAGCAGGCAGGCAAGAAGATGCCTCTAAGACTGGCAGGGCCTGAATCAGGTTCCGGCAGGCAATAAAAAACCCCGCCGAAGCGGGGTTTCGCAGACTTGACCCGACATCCTTGTCGGGCCGCCAATCCTTGGCCATCTATCCCTGTAAGTCTCTGCCCGACATCCTTGCCGGGGGGCCATCCTGGCCACATTTCCTTGAAGTCATCTGGAGCGCTGGGCACATCCTGTACCGCGATCCGATGGGTGTAGATTACCCAGCTAACCCGGGTGTAGGCGATGGCTTATCGCGGCGACGTCATGTAAGCCAAAGCTTACATGACATGGCTTTTCACCTTTTCCGTCAACGGCTTAGAAGGCCTCCTCGGCCAGGGCGTAGAGCGGCTGGGCGCCGCTGCGCACGGCGACCGCCAGACTCAGGGTGCGCGGCAGCAGGCGGGCGAAATAGAAGCGTGCGGTGGCCAGCTTGGCTTCGGCGAAGGCCGCGTCCTGCTCCGCCGCGGCAGCCGCGGCCCGTGCCCAGAGATAGGCATAGGCGACATAGCCGAACAGGTGCAGGTAGTCCACCGAGGCGGCGCCCAGTTCATGGGGATCACTGGCGCCGGTCTGCAGCAGCCACTCGGTCGCGCCGTCCAGCTGATCCAGGGCCTGGCGCAGGGGCGCGGCGAATTCGTTGTCCGCCGGCAGGCTGGCGAGATAGCCATGGACCTCTTCGCTGAAGGGCCGGTAGAGGGCGCCGCGACTGCCGGCCAGCTTGCGGCCGACCAGGTCGAGGGCCTGGATGCCGTTGGTGCCTTCGTAGATCTGGGTGATGCGCACGTCGCGCACCAGCTGCTCCTGGCCCCATTCGCGGATGTAGCCATGGCCGCCGAACACCTGCTGGCCGGCGACGCAGAGTTCCAAGCCGAGATCGGTGAGGAATCCCTTGGCCACCGGGGTGAGCAGCGCCACCAGGGCTTCGGCGCGTTCGCGCTCGGCCGGCTCGGGGCTGTACTTGGCGGTGTCGAGTTGCAGGGCCACATAGCTGGAGAACAGCCGGCCGCCTTCGTTCAGCGCCTTCATGGTCAGTAGCATGCGCCGCACATCGGGGTGGACGATGATGGGATCGGCGTTCTTGGCGGCCTGCTGGATACCGGCCGGGGAGCGGCTCTGCAGGCGTTCGCGGGCATAGGCCAGGGCGTTCTGGTAGGAGCGTTCGCTCGAGCCCAGGCCCTGGATGCCGACGCCCAGGCGCTCGTAGTTCATCATGGTGAACATGGCGGCCAGGCCCTTGTTGACCTCGCCCACCAGATAGCCGACCGCGCCATCGAAATTCATCACGCAGGTGGCGGCGCCCTTGATGCCCATCTTGTGTTCCAGGGAGCCACAGGCCACGGCGTTGCGCGCGCCCAGGGCGCCCGCCTCGTCCACCAGGATCTTGGGTACCAGGAACAGCGAGATGCCCCGGGAACCGGCCGGCGCATCGGGCAGCTTGGCCAGCACCAGGTGAATGATGTTCTCGGTGAGGTCGTGCTCGCCGGCGGTGATGAAGATCTTGGTACCGGTGACCCGGTAGCTGCCGTCGGCCTGGGGCTCGGCGCGGGTGCGGATCAGGCCCAGGTCGGTACCGGCATGGGGCTCGGTCAGGCACATGGAGCCGGCCCACTGGCCACTGTAGAGATTGGGCAGGTAGGCCTGCTTCAGGGCTTCGCTGCCATGAGCGTGCAGGGCCAGGCAGGCGCCGGCGCTAAGCATCGGATAGAGACCGAAGGCCAGGCAGCTGGCGTGCATCATTTCCTCGACCTGGGCGGTGAGCACCTTGGGCATGCCCATGCCGCCGTATTCGGGATCCCCACCAACCCCCACCCAGCCGCCTTCGGCAAAGGCCTGGTAGGCCTGGCGGAAGCCCTGGGGGGTGGTCACTTCACCGGCTTGCCAGTGGCAGCCTTCTTCATCGGAATTGCGATTGAGCGGCGCCAGTTCCTGGGCGCACAGCTTGCCGGCTTCTTCGAGGATGGCATCGGCGGTCTCGCCGTCCACCACCTCGGCCAGGGCGGGCCACTGACTCCAGCGGTCCTTGACCTTGAAGACGGCATCCAGCACGAAACGGATATCGCGAAGCGGCGGGGTGTAGTCGGCCATGTCGAGTCTCCTCGGAAGGTGTTCTTGTCGGTATTACCCGAGTGTAAGACCGAACCGGAAGGGAGACATAGGTTCATGATCTGACCTGATGGTCAGCCGATCGGAGGTCTGCTACTGGTGGTTTTTTCGCGGCCGCGAAAAGACGAAAACCCCGCCGGAGCGGGGTTTTCAGTGGAGCGACGACGCCTTAGTAGCCGAGGGCGAAGTCTTCCTCGGCCAGGGCCATCAGGCTGCCGGCGCCGGCCAGCAGCGCCTCGGCATGGGCGCGGGTACGGGGCAGCAGGCGCTCATAGTAGAAGCGCGCGGTGGCCAGCTTGGCCTGGTAGAAGGCGGCCTCCTCGGTACCGGCGGCCAGCTTCTCGGCGGCGACCCGGGCCATGTCGGCCCAGAAGTACGCCAGGCAGCAGTAGCCGGAGTACATCAGGTAGTCGACGGCGGCGGCGCCCACCTCTTCGCGATCCTTCATGGCGGCCATGCCGACCTTGAGGGTGATCTCGCCCCACTCCTTGTTCAGCTTGGCCAGCGGCTCGACGAAGGCCTTTAGCTGGGCATTCTCGGCGTTGGCCTGGCAGAACTTGTGCACCACCTTGGTGAAGGCCTTGAGGGATTCACCCTGGGTCATCAGCACCTTGCGACCCAGCAGGTCGATGGCCTGGATGCCAGTGGTGCCCTCGTAGAGCATGGCAATACGGGCATCGCGCAGATTCTGCTCCATGCCCCACTCGGCGATGTAGCCGTGGCCGCCGTAGATCTGCACGCCGTGGCTCGCCGCCTCGAAACCCACCTCGGTCATGAAGGCCTTGGCGATGGGGGTGAGGAAGGCCAGCTGGGTCTCGACCTGCTGCTTCTGCTCTTCGTCCTGGCTGTACTTGAGGATGTCCACCAGCTTGGCGGTGTAGTAGATCATCGCCCGGCTGCCTTCGGCGAAGGCCTTCATGGTCAGCAGCATGCGGCGCACGTCGGGGTGCACGATGATGGGATCGGCGGGCTTCTCGGGCGCCTTGGGACCGGCCAGGGAACGCATCTGCAGACGCTCGCGGGCGTACTTCAGACCGCCCTGGAAGGCCACCTCGGCATGGGCCAGGCCCTGCAAGGCGGTGCCGATGCGGGCGAAGTTCATGAAGGTGAACATGCAGTTCAGACCGCGATTCGGCGGACCGATCAGGAAGCCGGTGGCGCCGTCGAAGTTCATCACGCAGGTGGCGTTGCCGTGGATGCCCATCTTGTGTTCCAGGGAACCACAGTGCACGGCGTTGCGCTCGCCGGCCGCGCCGCTGGCGTCGGGCAGGCGCTTGGGCACGATGAACAGCGAGATGCCCTTGGTGCCGGCGGGGGCGTCGGGCAGGCGGGCCAGCACGATGTGGACGATGTTCTCGGCCATGTCGTGTTCACCGGCGGAGATGAAGATCTTGGTGCCGGTGATGGCGTAGCTGCCGTCAGCACGCGGCTCAGCCTTGGTGCGCAGCATGCCCAGGTCGGAACCGCAGTGGGGTTCGGTCAGGCACATGGTGCCGGTCCATTCGCCGGTCACCAGCTTTTCCAGGTAGGTGTGCTTCTGCTCGTCGGTGCCGTGCTGCTCCAGGGTGTTCATGGCGCCGTGGGACAGGCCGGGGTACATGCCCCAGGACCAGTTGGCCTGGCCGACCATTTCCGAGAGAGAGATGCCAAGGGACTCGGGCAGGCCCTGGCCACCGTGGGCCGGGTTGTGCGCCAGGCTCGGCCAGCCGCCTTCGACGAACTGGGCATAGGCTTCCTTGAAGCCATCGGGGGTCTTCACCCCGTCTTCGCTCCAGGTGCAGCCCTGCTGGTCGCCGATGCGATTGAGCGGCGCCAGGACCTGCTCGCAGAACTTGGCGCCTTCTTCGAGGATGGCGGAGACCATGTCGGGAGTGGCGTCGCCGCACCCGGGCAGGCTCTGGTAGTGCGCGTCATAGCCCAGGAGTTCGTCGCGGACGAAGCGGATGTCCCGCAGGGGGGCTTTGTAATCGGGCATGACTGTTACCTCTTTGCGAATGCTTGTTGTCGAGGGTGGCGGCGGCGTCGCTGCGGACCTACCGCCAGGGCGTTTAAACAGTCGTTTGAAACTAATGTTCCAGGCCTGGCCTTGTCAAGCGTGGCGAGGACGAGCGGAACGACCGGTCAGTCCGCCATGGCCAGGGCTTCGTCCAGGGCCGCCGCCGTCGCCGGACGTACCAGCCGCGCCAGTTCCTGGCCGTCCTTGAAGACGATCAGCGTGGGCCAGAGCTTGACGCGAAAGGAGCGTCCCAGGCGGCGGCCGGGACCGTCTTCGATCTTGAGATGGCGCACGCCGGGGTAGTCCGCGAGCGCCGTGGCCAGCAGCGGCTGGGCGGCGCGGCAGTGGCCGCACCAGGGTGCGCCGAACTCCAGCAGGGTGACACCCGGCAGGGCGTCGACATCAGCGCGGGCGGGCTCCTTTTCCGCATAGGTGGTCGTCATGGTCATGGCGGGGCTCCTGAAGTCGGTTCCAACGGTGGACAAGTCGCTGGCGGGACTGCTCGGTCACGGGAAAAGGACTAGGGTCGATCCTGCGGTACGCCCCGATGTCATGACAATAAAACAAGGCGCTCCATTTCTGCCTCCGTCTCCGCCCTTTCCCGAGGCCCGCCATGAGCCAGACAGCGACTTCCGTTTCACCCGCCACCCTGCGCAAGGTCATCTCCGCCGCGTCCATCGGCAACTTCGTCGAATGGTTCGATTTCGCCCTCTATGGCTTTCTCGCCACCCTGCTCGCGGCGCACTTCTTTCCCAGTGGCGACGCCACCGCCGGCCTGCTCAAGACCTTTGCCGTCTTTGCCGTGGCCTTCGCCTTCCGGCCACTGGGCGGCATCGTCTTCGGCCTGTTGGGCGACCGCATCGGCCGCAAGCGCACCCTGGCCCTGACCATCCTGATCATGGCCGGCGCCACCGCCCTGATCGGCATCCTGCCCAGCTACGCCACCATCGGCATCTGGGCGCCGATCCTGCTGACGCTGATCCGCTGCGCCCAGGGCTTTTCCGCCGGCGGCGAATACGCCGGGGCCTGCGCCTACGTGATGGAGCATTCACCGCGCGATCGCCGCGGGCGCTATGGCAGCTTCGTACCGGTCTCGACCTTTCTCGCCTTTGCCAGCGCGGCCCTGACCGCCTGGGGCCTGGAGCGACTGCTGGGCGCCGCCGCCATGGCCGACTGGGGCTGGCGCATCCCCTTCCTGGCCGCCGCGCCGCTGGGCCTGATCGGTCTCTATCTGCGGCTGAAGCTGGACGAGACCCCGGCCTTCCAGGCGCTGGAAGCGGACCATGAGGTCAGCCATTCGCCGCTGGGCGAGACGCTCAGGCTGCAGGGTCGCTCGATCCTGCGCCTGGGCGCCTTCATCTCGCTGACGGCGCTGTCCTTCTATATGTTCACCACCTACTTCTCCACCTACCTGCAACTGGCCGGCGGCTTCGACCGGGCCGCGGCCCTGGCCATCAGCCTGATCACCCTGTTCGCCGCCGCGGCGGCCTGTCCAGTGCTGGGACGCGTCACCGACCGCATCGGCCGGCGCATGACCACGGTGCTGGCCAGTCTGGTGCTGGCGGTAGGCGTCTATCCGGCGCTGCTGCTGGCCAGCAGCGGCCAGTTCGGCAGCGCCCTGCTGGGCTCGCTGTTGCTGGGCGCCGGGGCGGTGCTGTGCAACGTGGTGACCGCGCCGCTGCTCAGCGAGGTCTTCCCCACCCGCACGCGCTACACCGCCGGGGCCATCACCTACAACCTGGCCTACACCATCTTCGGCGGCACCGCGCCGCTGATGGCGACCTGGCTGATCGGCGCCACCGGCAGCAATCTCTCGCCGGCGCTCTACCTGATCCTGATCGCCCTGCTCGGCCTGATCGGCGGCCTGAGTCTGCCCGAGACTTCGCGCATCGATCTGGACGAGGTCAGCGAAGGCGGTGAAACGGCCTATCGCGCGGTGCGCGGCTAGACCGCTCGTCCCTTGACCGGCACTTCCTCCGGGTCCATCTGCCGATAGGCAAAAGGCCCGGAGTTTCGCCATGCCCGCCGCTCACGATCTGCAACGCTTCCTCGACGCCCAGGCCGACACCTATGCCACCGCCCTGGCGGAGATCCGCGCCGGGCACAAGCGCAGCCACTGGATGTGGTTCATCTTTCCGCAGATCCAGGGGCTTGGCCGCAGCGAGACGGCGCAGCGCTACGCCATCGCCTCCCGCGACGAGGCCAGTGCCTACCTGGCGCATCCGCTGCTGGGACCGCGCCTGCGGGAGATCACCGCCGCCGCGCTGGAGCATCCGCAGCTGTCGGCCACGGCGCTGTTCGGCCAGCCGGACGATCTCAAATTCCATTCCTGCCTGACCCTCTTCGCCGCCGTGGCCGAAGACCCCGAACCCTTTCGTCAGGCGCTGAAGACCTTTTTCGCCGGCCAGCCGGACGAAGCCACCCTGACGCGACTCTGCTAGCGCCAGAGCTCGGGTAGCGCCCCTTCCCGTCCGGTCACCGGATCAGTCAGTGGCACAGGCACCTGGGCGATCAGTTCGACTGAACGGGCATGGGCGGCCGGATCGGCGCGCTGGGTGATGAAGTCCTGCTGATCGGGCGGATAGGCGCCCACCACCAGGAAGTCCGCGCTGGATTCCAGGTTGCGGTGTCCGGTCCCCGCCGGCAGCACCACCACGTCGCCCGCGGTCACCTCCACATCCTGCCCCTGCTCGCCACCCAGCCGCAGCCGCGCCTGGCCGCGCGCCACGCCAAGGACTTCATGGGCATTGGGGTGATAATGATGATAATCGTAGACGCCATAGCGCCATTGCGGCGGCCAGGCGTTGTCGGCGAACAGCCGCTCCAGGGCCGCGGCGCGGTCGGAGCCGGCCAGGGGAACCTGGCGATAGAGCAATACGGGCAGGCGACTGTTGGGGATGACGCCATCGTCGGCGAAATGCAGTTGTTCGGGCTGACCAGCACCCACCGGCGCGGCCAGGGCCAGGGCGACGGGCGCCAGGCCCAGCATCAGGGAAAGGACGGACAGAGACGGACGATGCGGCATGCGGGACTCCCTCGGGGCTTTGCCAATGGAGGCCGGCCTGGTGCCCGGGTTCAGCGCCCGCGACGAGGGGTCAGGCCAGCCATTCCCGCAGCAGCGCCGAGGTGCGCTCCGGCAGTTCCAGCGGCGGCAGGTGACCGCAGTCGTCCAGCACCACCAGGCGCGAATCCTGGATGCCGGCGTGCATCAGCTCGGCTTCGGCCGGCGGGGTCAGCTGGTCCTGGGCGCCCACCACGATCAGGGTCGGGATGCGGATCCCTGCCAGGGTCGGGCGTGAGTCGGGGCGGTCGATGATCGACTGCTGCTGGCGCAGGAAGGCCTCCTTGCCCACCGCCTTGCCCATGGCCAGCACGGTATCGGCCACCGGCGTGCCCAGGCGCGAGGCGTGGATCAGCCGCGGCAAGAGTTGCGGACTGATACCGAGGAAACGCCCGCGCTCGGCCAGTTCGAGCATGGCGCGGCGCTGCGCGGCGCGCTCCGGGGCATCCGGGCTGGCCATGGTGTCGAACAGCGCCAGCCGCGCTACCCGTTCCGGCGCCTGGCGCAGGATCTCGAAGGCCACGTAGCCACCCATGGACAGGGCGCCCAGGGCGAAGCGCGGCGGCGCCTCGGCCAGCACCCGGCGCGCCAGGGCAGGGATGCCCAGGTCGCGGGTGAGGTCGGGAATGAGCACCGGACAGACGTCGGCCAGGTCGGCGGCCTGAGCGGCCCAGAGACGGCTGTCGCAGAGCAGGCCGGGAAGCAGGATCAGCGGAAGGGAATCGGTAGCGGTCATCACTAAGGACTTGAGAGACACTGCGGAAAACGCGCAGTGTAGCGCGGATCACCAGCGAACCCGGCGGGCTTCGCAGGTTCCAACGGACATTGCCAAGGATCCGGAAACATCCATGCGTACTGAAGGCTTCTTCGACTGGCTCGGCGCCGCGCTCGGCCAGGTCATCCGTTTCATTATCGATCTGTTCGGCTCGGTGCTCGGCGGCCTCGCCGACGCCGTGCACGACTTTCTCCATGGCATGGCCCGCTCCATCGGCATGGACGACTCCTATATCAGCTTCGTCGTCCTGGCCATCGGCCTGCTGCTGCTCTACGCCGCGGTACGCGCCTTCATGGCGCGCTCGGTGGTGGGCGGCGTCATCTGGCTGATTCTCGGCCTGATGGTGATGAGCTGGCTGATCCGCGGCTGACTGGTCGCCAGGCGCTCCGCCTGGCACAGTAGGGCTCTCGCTCGGCACGGACGCCGTCATGACCCCACCCCTTTCCCAGGCCTTGAAGCGCCACTGGCAACGCCTGCGGCCCGGGACCAGCTGCGCCCTCTGCGCCGCCTGGCTGCCGGCCGGACTGCCCCTGTGCGAAGGCTGCGACAGCGAATTGCCCTGGCTCGGCCCCCATTGCCAGGGCTGCGCCCTGCCGCTGCCGGTGGACGGCCTGTTCTGCGGCGGCTGCCTGGCCAAGCCGCCGGCCTTCGACCAGGTGCTGGCGCCCTGGCGCTATGCCTTTCCGGTCGACACCCTGATCAACAGATTCAAGCACCGCGATCACGGGAGTCTCGGCCGTCTGGCCGGGGCGCTGCTGGCGCGGCATCTGCAGCACCTGTTCGACGAAGGTCAGCCGCGCCCGGAGTGCCTGCTGCCCGTTCCTCTCTCGCCCCTGCGCCTGCGCCAGCGCGGCTTCAACCAGGCCGCACTGCTGGCCGGCTGGCTCGGCAAGTCCTTGAAGCTACCGGTGGATGGCGGACTGTTGCAGCGAGTGGAGGAGCAGCACAGCCAGCAGGGCCTGAGCGCCAGCGAGCGGCGGCGCAATCTCCGGCAGGCCTTCGCCCTGGTGCAGGACGCCGGGTTGGAGGGTCGCCATCTGGCCCTGGTGGACGACGTCCTCACCACCGGCGCCACCGCCGACAGCCTGGCGCGCCTGCTCAAGCGCGCGGGCGCCCGGCGGGTGGATGTCTATTGCCTGGCGCGGACGCCGCCACCCGGCGAGTAGCGCTGTCACCAAACCGTCATTTAGTCTGACTAGCCTCGCCTGCACACCGTGAGGGAGCCATCAGCATGCACAACGACCAGACCGATCTCGAACGCCTCGTCCAACTGAGCCGCCGGCGCTTCATCGGTGCCGGCGCCCTGGCCGGTGCCGCCCTGTTCCTGGGCGGCGGCCTGCTCGGTCGCAGCGCCCTGGCCGACGCCGTCAGCGAAGCCTCGGGCAATCCGCTGATCGGCTTCGCCAACATCCCCGCCTCCACCGCCGACACCCTGGTGGTGCCGCCCGGCTATCGCGCCAGTGTGCTCATCAGCTGGGGCCAGCCGCTGCACGCCGACGGTCCGGCCTTTCGTCCCGATGGCAGCCCGAGCGCCGCCGACCAGGCGGTACAATTCGGCGACAACAATGACGGCATGGCCTTCTACCCCTTTACGGACGATCCGGATCGGGCGCTGATGGCGATCAACAACGAATACACCAACTACCGCTATCTGCTCAGCCACGGCACGCCGCCCAAGTCCCTGGAAGACACCCGCAAGGCCCAGGCCGCCGAGGGCGTCTCGGTGATCGAGGTGAAGCGCGTGGACGGCCAGTGGCATTTCGTCCAGGGCTCGCCCTATAACCGCCGCGTGCATGGCAACACGCCCATCGCCGTCAGCGGTCCGGCCGCCGGCCATGACCTGCTCAAGACCGCCGCCGATCCGGCCGGACGCGAGGTGCTGGGCACCTTCCAGAATTGCTCCAGCGGCGCCACCCCCTGGCACACCTACCTGACCTGCGAAGAGAACTTCACCGACGTCTTCGGCAGTCGCGATGCCAACCTGAAGTTCGACGCCGCCCAGAAGCGCTACAGCGTCAAGCACGCCAGCGTGGAGAACGACTGGCACCTGCACGACGACCGCTTCGACCTGGCGCAGAATCCCAACGAACTCAATCGCCACGGCTGGATCACCGAGATCGATCCCTTCGATCCCCAGGCCAAGCCGGTCAAGCGCACCGCCCTGGGGCGCTTCAAGCACGAGAACGCCGCCCTCGCCCGCACCCGCGATGGCCGCGTGGTGGTCTACATGGGCGACGACGAGCGCGGCGAATTCATCTACAAGTTCGTCAGCCGCGAGCCCCTGCAGGACGATCCCAAGGCCAATCGCGACCTGCTCGACCACGGCACCCTCTATGTCGCCCGGTTCGACGAGGGTGATCGTGATCCGAACCGCCCCAAGGGCCGCGGCCAGTGGCTGCCGCTGGTGCATGGCGAGAACGGCCTGACCGCCGCCAACGGCTTCGCCAGCCAGGCCGAGGTGCTCATCCACGCCCGCCAGGCCGGCACCCAGGTCGGCGCCACGCGCATGGACAGACCCGAGTGGATCGCCGTCAGCCCCAAGGACGGCCAGGTCTATTGCACCCTGACCAACAACACCAAGCGCGGCGAGGACGGCATGCCGGTGGGCGGCCCCAATCCCCGCGCCAACAACCTCTACGGCCAGATCGTGCGCTGGCGCGAGAGCGGTGACGATGCCGCGGCCCTGAGCTTCGACTGGGACCTCTTCGTCATCGCCGGCAATCCCAAGGTGCACCCGGGCAAGCCGGAAGCGGGCTCTCAGCAGATCAACGCCGAGAACATGTTCAACAGTCCCGATGGCCTGGGCTTCGACGCCGCCGGCCGGCTGTGGGTGCTCACCGACGGCAAGTACAGCAACAAGGGCGATTACGAGGGCATGGGCAACAATCAGATGCTCTGTGCCGATCCGCGCAGCGGCGAGATGCGCCGCTTCCTGGTCGGTCCGGTCGGCTGCGAGGTCACCGGCCTGGCCTTTTCGCCGGACTACAAGACGATGTTCGTCGGCATCCAGCACCCGGGCGAGGAAGGCGGCTCGACCTTTCCCGAGGCCCAGCCGAACGGCCAGCCACGCTCTTCGGTAATGGTCATCAGCCGCGAAGACGGTGGTGTGATCGGCGCCTGACCGGCGAGCGGATAGCGCTCGAGCCTTCGCCATGGGGCTCGGGCATGCGCTAGCATCTCCCGGATGCAGGGTGGCAATCGCCATCGTCCCCCGTGACCGAGGAGCGCGCCATGTCTCATCCGTTCGAAAATCTGAGTCCCGACCTCGTCATCGACGCCATCGAAAGCCTGGGCTATCTCAGCGATGCCCGGGTGCTGGCCCTCAACAGCTACGAGAACCGCGTCTACCAGATCGGCATCGAAGGCGAGACCCCGCTGATCGCCAAGTTCTATCGCCCGGATCGCTGGACCGACGCGGCCATCCTGGAAGAGCACGCCTTTTCTGCCGAACTGGAAGAACGCGAGGTGCCGGTGGTCGCGCCCCTGCAGCGCGATGGCCAGACGCTGTTCAATCATGCCGGCTTTCGCTTCGCGCTCTTTCCCCGCCGCGGCGGCCGGGCGCCGGAGCCGGGTGATCTCAATCAGCTGCATCGCCTCGGCCAGCTGCTGGGTCGCCTGCACGCGGTGGGCGCCAGCCGCCCCTTCCAGCACCGCGAGACGCTGGACGTCCAGGGCTATGGCCATGCCTCGCTGGACACGCTGCTGACCGGCAACTTCATTCCCCAGAGCCTGCTGCCAGCCTATGAATCGGTGGCGCGCGACCTGCTGCTGCGTCTCGACGAACTCTTCGAAGGCGTCAGCTACGACGTCATCCGCCTGCACGGCGACTGCCATCCGGGCAACCTGCTCTGCCGCGATGACGCCTACCATATCGTTGACCTCGACGACTGCCGCCACGGTCCGGCCATGCAGGATCTCTGGATGCTGCTGGCCGGCGATCGCCAGGAGCGGCTGACGCAGCTGTCCGAGCTGATGGACGGCTACGAGGAATTCCACGACTTCCAGCCGCGCGAACTGGCCCTGATCGAGGGGCTGCGCACCCTGCGGCTGATGCACTACAGCGCCTGGCTGGCACGTCGTTGGGACGATCCGGCCTTTCCCAAGAGCTTTCCCTGGTTCGGCAGTGAACGCTACTGGGGCGACCAGATCCTCACCCTGCGCGAACAACGCGCCGCCCTGGACGAGGCGCCATTGCGGCTGTTCTAGGCTTGCTGCGACGCAGTGGAAAAGGCTGCGCCGTTTTCCACGCTACAGGCCCGGATACCCCCCTCTCCCTCCGGGAGAGGGCTGGGGTGAGGGTAAGCCGTGCGATGAACTCTTCAGTGGAAAAGGCTGCGCCGTTTTCCACGCTATGGCCTCGGATACCCCCTCTCCCTCCGGGAGAGGGCTGGGGTGAGGGTAAGCCGTGCGATGAACTCTTCAGTGGAAAAGGCTGCGTCGTTTTTCACGCTACAGCACTGATCGCGGCCATGGGCCGCTCCTACAGAGGCGCGATGTATCGGGAGGAGCGGCCGCATCGGCGGGTCGCCATGGCCGCGATAGCGCAGTGGCGCAGCAGGCAAACGCTTGCTGTCGTCACTCCCACATTACACCGCCCCTTAGGCTATCCTGCCCGGACAAGAACGTTGCCTGCCTAAGGACCTCTCATGTCTGCCTTGCGCCAGGGTTATGCCCTGGGCCTCACCGCCTATGGGCTGTGGGGCTTGTTTCCGCTGTTCTTCAAGCTGCTGGCGGCCCTGCCGGCGACCGAAATCCTGTTCCAGCGCATCCTCTGGTCCGCCCTGTTCAGCGCCTTGCTGCTGCTGGTCTGGCGCCATCGCGGCTGGTGGGCGGAGTTGCGCGCCCACCCGCGACGGCTGCTCTGGCTGGCGCTGTCCGGCGCCCTGGTGGCCTGCAACTGGCTGGTCTACATCTGGGCGGTCAACAACGCCCATGTGGTCGAGGCCAGCCTGGGCTACTACATCAATCCGCTGGTCAACATCCTGCTCGCCCTGGTGATCCTCGGTGAACGCCTGCGGCCGCTGCAGTGGATCGCCGTGGGCCTGGCGGTGCTGGGCGTCGCCCAGCAATTGTGGACCCTGGGGCAACTGCCTTGGGTCTCCCTGGCGCTGGCGCTGACTTTCGCCTTCTATGGCCTGGTGCGGCGGCAGACGCCGGTAGCCGCGCTGCCGGGCATGGTGGTGGAGAGCTGGATGCTGGTGCCGATCGCCCTGGTCGCGCTGCCGCTGCTGACCCCGGGGGTGAGTCTGCAGGCGGAGACCTGGCAATCCTCGCTGGGCCTGCTGATCGTGCTGGCCGGGCCGGTCACCCTGATCCCGTTGCTGTGCTTCAACGCCGCGGCGCGCAAGCTGCCCTATTCGACCCTGGGCTTCCTGCAGTACCTGGCGCCGACCCTGGTGCTGATCCAGGCGGTCTGGCTCTACGACGAACCCTTCCCCCGCGAGCGGCTGTTCGCCTTCATCTGCATCTGGACGGGCCTTGCCGTGTTCAGCTTCGATCTCTGGCGCGCCAGTCGCAAGCTGAAGGCCGGATAGCAGAACGCCCCTGGCAAGGGGCGTTCGTCACCGCAGCGGCGCCGATCAGGCTTCGCCGGCGGTCTGCATGCGCGCCAGTTCCTGGGCGTAGAGGGCGTCGAAGTTCACCGGCTGCAGCATCAGCGCGGGGAAGGAGCCACGCACCACCATGTTGTCCAGCGCTTCACGGGCGTAGGGGAACAGGATGTTGGGGCAGAAGGCGCCCAGGGCATGGGCCATGGAGGCGGCGTCCAGGCCCTTGATCAGAAAGATGCCACCCTGCTGCACTTCGGCGATGAAGGCGGTCTCTTCGTTGTTCTTGACGGTCACGGTCAGGGTCAGCACCACTTCGTGGAAGTCGTCGCCCAGGGTCTTCTGGCGGGTGGCCAGGTCCAGGTTGACGTTGGGCTGCCAGTCCTGACGGAAGATCTCGGGGCTCTTGGGCGCTTCGAAGGACAGGTCGCGGATGTAGATGCGTTGCAGGGAGAACTGAGCGCCGTCTTCCTGGGCGCCATTGGCTTGGTCGGTCATGGTAGGGCCTTGAGTGATGAGTGTTGGTCAGGCGGACAGCAGCGGATCGAGACGTCCGCTTCGGTCTAGGGCATAGAGATCGTCGCAACCGCCGACGTGGGTGCTGCCGACCCAGATCTGCGGCACGCTGGTGCGACCGGCCTTGCGAGCCATCTCGCTGCGCAGCGCCGGCTGGCCGTCGACGGAGACTTCCCGGTAGGCCACGTTCTTGCGATCGAGCAGGTGCTTGGCACGATGGCAATAGGGACACCAGGCACTGGTATAGATGACGACGTCAGACATGCGCGGTCTCCAGTGGCCGATGAGGCGGCCACGCTAGGGGTTCACTTAACCAGGGGCAGATTCTCTGCACGCCAGGTGGCGATGCCGCCGTTCAGCCGGGCGGCGGTGAAGCCGGCCTTCTGCAGATCGCCGCACACGGCGCCGGCCTGCTGGCCGGCGCTGTCCACCACGATCAGGGTCTTGGCCTTGTGCTTCTCCAGTAGAGACAGGCTGCTGGCGACTTTCTCCTGGGCGATGTTCAACGCGCCGACGATATGCCCGGCGGCGAAGTCCTTGCTCGGGCGGATGTCGAGCACCACGCCCTCTTCGCGATTGACCAGGTTGGTGAGTTCGCCGGTGGACAGGCTGCGCCCGCCCCGACGGGTCTCGTTGAACAGCATCAGGGCGACGATGGCGAGGAAGGCGGCGACGAGCAGCGGATGATGGGTGGCGAATTCGACCACCCGACCGAGAAATTCCATAATGAAAGAACTATCCAAGGAGGGCTAAAAATGCTGGCCAGTATACACAGCCCCCCGATGGCGCCATACCCTCGCCGCCCCCGGGTTATCCGCAGGTAACCAGCTCATCCCGAACTGCCTCCTTGGCGGCTTCCGTCGCTCTGCCTAGGCTTGGCTTCCCTTCATTTCCGAGGAATCCAGCCATGACTTCCATCGCCCTACTCGGCGCCACCGGCAACGTCGGCAGCCGTCTGCTCGACGAAGCCCTCTCCCGCGGCCACCGGGTCACCGCCCTGGTGCGGGAACCCGCGCGCCTGGCGTCCCGTGCCGACCTGAACGTGGTTGCCGGCGACGCCAAGGATCCGCAGGCGGCCAAGGCGCTGTCCGGCCATGACGTGCTGGTCAGCAGCCTGAGATTCGCCGACATCGCACCGGATACGCTGATCGACTTCGCCAGAGCCACTGGCATCCCGCGCCTGCTGATCGTTGGCGGCGCCGCCAGCCTGAAGCTGCCGGACGGCTCGCGACTGTTCGATGCGCCGGCCTTTCCCGCGGAATACCGCAGCGAAGCCGGGGCCGGTATCGCTACCCTGGACGCCCTGCGCGGGGTCAGCGACCTCGACTGGGTCTTCGTCAGTCCGCAGATGGTCTTCGCCCCGGGCACCCGCACGGGCCGCTTCCGCCTGGGCGACGATACCCTGCTGTTCGATGCGGCCGGGGACAGCCACATCTCCTACGAAGACTTCGCCGTGGCCCTGCTCGACGAGGTCGAACGTCCCGTTCATCACCGTACCCGCTTCACCGTCGGCTACTGAAACGGAAATGCCCCCTCGTTCGCAGCCTGGCCGCCTGGTCGGGCCGTGAACGCTGAACGGCGTGCCTTGCCGTTTTTTTTGCCGGATGTGACGGGCATACTAGGCGCTTCGCCCTAGAAACGTACGACCTCGCATGCGCCGTGTTCTCGCCCTTCTCCTGCTTGCCAGCGTTCTCGCTCCCGCCCTGGCCGACGATCGCGCCGATACCCAGCGGCAGATCGAGCAGACCCGCCGGGAAATCCAGGAGATGCAGAAGGTCCTCAAGCAGGTGCAGGCCGAGAAGTCCGGCGTGCAGAAGCAGTTGCAGGGCACCGAGACCCAGATGGGCGAGCTGGAAAAGCAGGTCGACTCGCTGCAGAAGCAGCTGGAGAACGGCGAAAAAAAGCTGCAAGAGCTGGACGGGCGCAAGAAGAAGCTCGACCAGTCTCGCGCTGAGCAACAACAGCTGATCGCCGTGCAGGTGCGGGCCGCCTACCAGAGCGGCCGCCAGGAATACCTCAAGCTGCTGCTCAATCAGGAGCATCCGGAAAAGGTCAGCCGTACCCTCACCTACTACAACTACCTGAATCGCACCCGGCTGGATCAGCTCGCCACCTTCAACGACACCCTGCGCGAATTGCGCGAGGTGGAACAGGGCATCCAGCAGGAACAGGGCGACCTGGTCGCCCGCCGCGAAGACCTGGAAAAGCGTCAGGCGGAGCTGGCCGAGGTGCGCAAGGAGCGCCAGGCGGCGCTGGCCAAGATCAACGCGGACTACCGCGACAAGAGTCGCGAGATCGAGAACCGCGAGCAGGATCAGGCCGCGCTGAACAAGGTGCTCAAGACCATCGAGGAAACCCTCGCGCGCCAGGCCCGCGAAGCGGAGGAAGCCCGTCAGCGGCAACTGGCCGAAGCCCGCGCCGCCGAAGCACGGGAAGCGGCACGGCGCCAGGCGCAAAGCGAGCCGAAAGCCCCGCGCCCCTCGAACGCCCCGGAACTGGCGGTGTCTAGTGCAGCACCTGCCTATGGCGGCGCCTTCGCCAATGCCCGCGGCAAGCTGCCCTGGCCGGTCGATGGCCGTCTGGTGGCGCGTTTCGGCAGTGCCCGCGGCGACGACCCCCGCGCGAAATGGGACGGTGTCCTGATCGCAGCCGGAGCCGGTACCCGGGTCAAGGCGGTGCACGACGGCCGGGTGGTCTTCGCCGACTGGCTAAGAGGCGCCGGCCAACTGGTTATCATCGATCATGGGAATGGCTATCTCAGCCTGTACGGACATAATCAGAGCCTGCTCAAGTCTGCGGGTGACGTGGTCAAGGCCGGGGATGCCATCGCGACCGTCGGCGCCAGCGGCGGTCAGGAAGCCTCCGCCTTGTACTTCGCCATCCGCCAACAGGGCCGCCCGACGGACCCGGTCATCTGGTGCCGTGCTCAGGGATAGTGCGACACACCTCGGTTTAGGAGCTGCACATGCCGCATCGCTTTCGTCCCACCGTCCTGGTCCTCGCCCTGCTGTTCAGCGGCGTCGGAGTCGTCCAGGCGCAATCGTCGCAGAGCACGCCGGCTGCGGTGACGCCGGTCGCACCGGGCGCCGCGCCCGCGGCACCGGCCAGTGCTCCGCTGCCGCTGGACGAGCTGCGCACCTTCGCCGAGGTGTTCGACCGCATCAAGGCCGCCTATGTGGAGCCGGTGTCGGACAAGGTCCTGCTGGAGAACGCCATCAAGGGCATGCTCAGCAACCTGGATCCGCATTCCGCCTATCTGGAACCCAAGGACTTCGCCGAACTGCAGGAAACCACCAGCGGTGAATTCGGCGGCCTGGGCCTGGAAGTCGGCCAGGAGAACGGCTTCATCAAGGTGGTCTCGCCCATCGACGACACCCCGGCGGCCAAGGCGCGCCTGCAACCGGGCGACCTGATCGTCAAGATCGACGGCCAGCCCACCAAGGGCCAGGCCATCAACGAAGCCGTCGACAAGATGCGCGGCAAGCCGGGCAGCCCCATCGTGCTGACCATCGTCCGCGGTGGCGGCCAGCCGTTCGACGTCAAGCTGGCGCGGGCGGTGATCAAGGTCAACAGCGTCAAGAGCCAGCTGCTCGAATCCGGCTACGGCCTGCTGCGCATCTCGCAGTTCCAGGTCAATACCGGCGAAGAGACGGTCAAGGCGCTCGGCAAGCTGCGTCAGGAGAACAAGGGCAAGCTCAAGGGCCTGATCCTCGACCTGAGAAACAACCCGGGCGGGGTCCTGCAGTCGGCGGTCGAGGTGGCGGATGCCTTCATGACCCACGGTCTGATCGTCTACACCAAGGGCCGCCTGCCCAACTCCGAGCTGCGCTTCTCGGCCGATGCCGCCGATCCCAGCGAGAAGGTGCCCCTGGTGGTGCTGATCAATGGCGGCAGCGCCTCGGCCGCGGAAATTGTCGCCGGCGCCCTGCAGGATTCCAAGCGCGGCATCCTCATGGGCACCGACAGCTTCGGCAAGGGTTCGGTGCAGACGGTGCTGCCGCTCAACAACGACCGCGCGCTCAAGCTCACCACGGCGCTCTACTACACGCCGAGCGGGCGCTCCATCCAGGCCCAGGGCATCACCCCGGACATCGCTGTGGCGCCGGCCAAGGTCACCCCGCAGAGCGGCAGCGACGAATACTTCCGCGAAGCGGACCTGGCCGGTCACCTGGGCAATGGCAATGGCGGCGCCGATCGGCCCACCGGCAGCAAGGCGCCCAACCAGAGTCCGCGGCCGCAGGATGACGACTTCCAGCTCTCCCAGGCGCTGTCGCTGCTCAAGGGACTCAACGTCACCCATATCCCGTGAGGGCGGGACGCTGGCTACTGGCCGGGGCGCTCGCCCTGGTCGGCACCCTCGCCCAGGCCGCCACCGCGCAGCTGACCATCGTCATCGACGACCTCGGGCAGAATCCGGCGCGGGATCGGCAGGTCCTGGCCCTGCCCGCGCCGGTGGTCCTGGCGATCATCCCCGAGACCCGCTACGCCGCCGAACTGGCCACCGTGGCCCACCGCGCCGGACGCACCGTGCTGCTGCACCTGCCCATGGACCCGGCCGGCGGTCCCTATGCCTGGCATCCGGAGATGTCCTCGGCCGAGCGCCTGCAACGCCTGGACCGGGCGCTGGAACGGGTACCCGAGGCGGATGGGGTGAACAATCATGAAGGCAGTCGCATGACCGCGGACCGCCCCGCCATGGCCGAGTTGATGCAGGTCCTGCAGGAGCGTCACCTGCTGTTTCTCGACAGCCGCACCAGCGCGGCCACCGTGGCCGCGGCGGAAGCCCAGAAGATCGGCCTGGCCAGCGTCTCGCGCGATGTCTTTCTCGACAACGACGCCACCCCGGCGGCGGTGGCGGCCCAGCTGGCCGAAGGCGTGCGCCTGGCCCAGCGCCAGGGCAGCGCGGTGCTGATCGGCCATCCGCACCCGGCGACCCTGGCGGTGCTGGCCCAGCAGTTGCCGCTGCTCAAGGCCCAGGGCGTGGAGGTCATCGACCTGCCGCAGATGATCGCCCTGCGGGCCAACCAGGCCATGCCCGGGCACGGTCGCGCCGGTCGCTATCGCTAGCGAGCGGCCTCCAGGCGTCAGAGGTAGTTGTTGGTGATGCTGTCGATCACCCCTTCCTTGCGCATCTGCTCCAGCGCCGCCCTGAGGCGTATTACCACCTCGTCAGGGGTGTCCTTGTTCAACGCCAGATACTGATCCACCTCGTTGAAGCGCAGCAGCGTCTGCAAGCCGGTCACCCCCTGCTGCTTGGCGAGATAGCGGCCGACAGGATCGGCGGTAGCCCAGATGTCGATCTGGCCTTTCACCAGTTTGTCGACGTTCTCCTGATCGCGCAGGGCGTCGATGACCGGAATGCCCTGGGCGGTCAGCGTCTTGCTGATCACATCGTTGCGATAGGTACCGATGCGATAGCGGGCGGCGTCCTTGAGCGTCTTGACGTCCAGCTTGCTGCCAGGCAACGCCTGCAGGGTCCAGCTCGAGCGGCCGAAAGGGCCCACCCATTTGAACTGATCCTTGCGCGCCTCGGTGTAGGCCACGGAGAAGAGGCCGTAGTTGGGCGTCTCCTGGGTCAGCCGATAGATGCGGTCCCAGGGGAAGCGCAGCGAAAGGCTGTACTTGATGCCGGCCCGCTTGAACATCTCGCGGACGATATCGGTGGCGATACCATCGATGGCGTCATCGCGGGCGAAGTTCTTGTCATCGACCGACATGTTGAAGGGAGGATAATTCTCGGTCAGGAGCACGACCTGGTAGTAATCCGGCAACTCGGCCCGGGCCTGGGTCAGACCCAGGGTGCAACCCAACACCACACCTGCAAGACGCAACCACAGCTTTTGCATTGCAACTCCCTGGCGACGCACGGCCGCATTTCCGAGGTTTCGTCGAATATTCCTTTACAACATTCAGCGCTCACTGCCGCTGGCTGCGCCGCGGTCGTCAGTCCTGCGTCGATCCCGGTCTGGCCGCCTGGCCGATCCGGAATTCCTGGCCCCTGGCGTCCACGCCCACCGCCGGGCGGCGCACTAGAGATAGTTGTTGGTGATGCTGTCGACCAGACCTTCCTGGCGCATGGCATCCAGGGCCTGCTGCAGGCGGGTCACCACCTCGTCGGGGGTGTCCTTGTTCAAGGCCAGGTAGAGGTCGGATTCCTGGAAGCTGAGCAGGGTCTGCAGATTGCTGACGCCCTGCTGCTTGGCCAGGTAGCGGGCGACCACGTCGGTGGTGGCCCAGACGTCAATCTCGCCCTTCTGCAACTTGGCGATGTTCTCCTGATCACGCAGGGCATCGATGGGAACGATGCCCTTCTCCTGGATCATCAGGCTCACCGCGGAATTCTTGTAGGCACCGACGCGCAGCCGGGCCGCCGTGGCCAGGTCCGGCACCTTGAGGGTGCTGCCGGACAGCGCCATGAACACCTTGCGGGTCTTGCCCAGCGGCCCGACCCACTTGAACAGCGGCAGCCTCGATTCGGTGCGCGACACGGAGAACAGTGCGTAGTTGGGGCTTTCCAGGGTCAGGTTGTAGATGCGATCCCAGGGAAAGCGCAGCGAGAGGTTGTAGTCGATCCCGGCGCGCTTGAACATTTCGCGCACCAGATCGGCGCTGATGCCGTCGATGGCATCGTCACGCGCGAAGTTCTTGTCGTCCACCGCCATGTTGAAGGGCGGGAAGTTCTCGGTCAGCAGCACCACGCGATAGCCCGCTGGCAATTCCGCCCGGGCCGTCCCCAGGCCCAGGGTGCAACTCAACAGTACGGCGGCGATGGCCAACCAGGACTTGCGCATAGCTCTCTCCTCAGGCGACCGTCCGCGCCGATCGCTCGGCCCGCCGGGATCACAGATAACGATTGAAGATGGTCTGAACCGCGCCGCTCTGGCGCATCTCGTCGAGGGCCTTTTGCAGCTTCTGTACCACCTCGTCGGGGGTCTGCTTGTTCAGCGCCAGGAACAGCTCGCCGCTGTTGAAGCGCAGCAGCATCTTGAGTCCGGTCACGTCTTCCTGGCGGGCCAGGTAGCGGCCGGCGGGGTCACCGGTGGCCCAGACATCGATCTGTCCCTTGACCAGGCGCTGTACGTTTTCCTGATCGCGCAGCGCGAGATCCGGCTGGAAGCCCTGCTGGGCGAGACTCTCGGCGATGGCGTCACCCTTGTAGGCGCCGATCTTGAGCTGCTGCTTGCGGACGTCGTCCAGGCTGCGCAGCTGCAGGTGGCTGTCGGCGCGCCCAAGCAGCACCCAGTCGTCCGGACCGATGGGGCCGACCCACTTGAACAGCCCCTCGCGCTCGGGCAGCCGGGCGGTGACGAAGACCCCATGGTCGGGCTGATCCAGGGCCATGCCGTAGATCCGCTCCCAGGGAAATCTCAGGGTGAGGTTGTAGGAGATGCCGGCGCGCTGGCACATCTCGCGGACCATGTCGACGGCGATGCCCTTGAGCTCGCCCTCGCGAGCGAAGTTCTTGCCATCCACGGAGAAGTTGTAGGGCGGGAAGTTTTCCGTCAGCAGCGTCAGCTGATAACCCGCCGGTAGCTCCGCCCTGACCGCAGTCGTCGATACCAGCAGCAAACCGGCCAAGCAGGCCCAGATTCCCTTGCGCACGCCCCTCTCCCTGCCGGCACCGCCGGTGCTTAAGATTTTGTGGAGCGTATCACAATCCCTTTTTCGGCCAGGTACCGTTTAGCCTCGGGAATGGTGCATTCGCCGAAATGGAAGATGCTCGCCGCCAGCACCGCAGAGGCCTTGCCTTCGAGGATGCCGTCGGCCAGGTGCTGCAGATTGCCGACGCCGCCGGAGGCGATCACCGGGATGCCCACCGCCTCGCTGACGGCGCGGGTCACGCCCAGGTCGAAGCCGTTCTTCATGCCGTCCTGGTCCATGCTGGTGAGCAGTATCTCGCCGGCGCCCAGGCCTTCCATCTTCTGCGCCCAGGCCACGGCGTCGAGGCCGGTGGGCTTGCGTCCGCCATGGGTGAAGATCTCCCAGCGCGGCGTCTCGCCCGGGCCGCTGACGCGCTTGGCGTCGATGGCCACCACGATGCACTGGGAACCGAAGCGCGCCGCGGCTTCACCGACGAATTCCGGGGTGAAGACCGCCGCGGTGTTGATCGACACCTTGTCGGCGCCGGCATTGAGCAGGTTGCGGATGTCCTGCACGGTGCGCACGCCGCCGCCCACGGTCAGCGGGATGAACACCTGGCTGGCCATGCGCTCCACGGTGTGCAGGGTGGTATCACGACCCTGGTGGCTGGCGGTGATGTCGAGAAAGGTGATCTCGTCGGCGCCCTGCTCGTTGTAGCGGCGGGCGATCTCCACCGGATCACCGGCATCGCGGATGTTCTCGAACTTGACGCCCTTGACCACGCGGCCATTGTCCACGTCCAGGCAGGGGATGATGCGTTTCGCCAGCGCCATGTTGCTCTCCAGAAAACGAAGTCAGGTACGTTGCAAGGTGGCGTGCTCCGCCAGCTCAGCCTCGATGAATGCGGCGATCATTGCCCGATAGACCTGCTCGACCACCACAGGCGATGCGCCTGCTTCGGCAGCCAGCGCCTTGACCTTGGCGATGACCTGCTCGACGCGTTGTGGCGCACGCACGGCGTCATCGTCCTTCTTGAAGCGCGCGGCCTGGCTGACATAGGCGCCACGGGCCGCCAGCAGCTGAACGATCTGCTGATCGAGATCGTCGATCGCCGTGCGGACCTCATCGAGCGAAGAGCATTCGATCACCGCCGCGCCCTCAGACCTTGAAGTTATCGCACAGCGCCTGGGCCTCGGCGACGTCGAGGGTGCCCTCGTAGATCGCCCGACCGGTGATGGCGCCGATGATGCCCGGGCTGCGGGCGTCGAGCAGGTTCTGGATGTCACCCAGGTTGTGGATGCCGCCGGAGGCGATCACCGGGATGCTGGTGGCTTCGGCCAGGGCCCGGGTGGCCGGCACGTTGCAGCCCTGCATCATGCCGTCGCGGGCGATGTCGGTGTAGACGATGGCGCTGACGCCGTCGGCTTCGAAGCGGCGGGCCAGGTCGGTGACCTGCAATTCGCTGACCTCGGCCCAGCCGTCGGTGGCGACGAAGCCGTCCTTGGCGTCCAGGCCGACGATGACCTTGCCGGGGAAGGCGCGGCAGGCTTCAGCGACGAATTCCGGCTGCTTGACCGCCTTGGTGCCGATGATCACGTAGCTGACGCCGGCGCGGACATAGTGCTCGATGGTCTCCAGCGAGCGGATGCCGCCGCCGATCTGGATCGGCAGGCCAGGATAGCGCTTGGCGATGGCGGTCACCACCTCGCCATTGACCGGCTGGCCTTCGAAGGCGCCGTTGAGATCCACCAGGTGCAGCCGGCGGCAGCCACCGTCGACCCACTGGGCGGCCATGGCCACGGGATCGTCGGAGAACACGGTGGAATCTTCCATGCGCCCCTGGCGCAGGCGGACGCAGGCACCGTCCTTGAGGTCGATGGCGGGGATGATCAGCATGGCAATACCTTGGCTCGGGGGTGAGGGCGATCTAGGGCTTTTCCAGCGCCCAGATGTCGCTTTCCAGGCTGTCGACACGCTCCCTGAGCAGGGTCTGCACGTCGGCAACCGCCTTGTTGTAGTACAGCGGCCCGCACTCGCGGGCGAAGAAATCCAGCAGTTCCTCGACTTCGAACCGCCCCAGGCAGACCTCGAAGCGGTCGTCCAGCAGGGTCTGCAAGGCCGTGACCAGGCGCTGGCTCTGCTCGGGTTCGAGCGTCACCAGCGGCGCGGGCGGCTTGCGCGCCATTACCAGCGGCCGTCCCAGGCGAGGAAGTTGGCATAGAGCTGCAGGCCGCAGTCGGCGCTCTTCTCGGGGTGGAACTGGGTGGCGAAGCGCGAGCCGTCGGCCAGCGCCGCGGCGAAATCCAGGCCATAGTGGCCGCGCCCGACCACCTGGCGCGGATTGCCGGCCTCGACATAGAAGCTGTGCACGAAATAGAAGCGGGCGCGATCGGGGATGCCGTGCCAGAGCGGATGGTCGAGCACATGGCTGACCTCGTTCCAGCCCATGTGCGGCACCTTGAGGCTCTCGCCCTCTTCCTGCATGCCGCCCGGGAAACGCCGTACGGCGCCGGGGAACAGGCCAATGCAATCCACGCCGCCGTTCTCTTCGCTGCGCTGCATCAGCGCCTGCATGCCGACGCAGACGCCGAGGAAGGGGCGGTCCTGGCTGACTTCACGGACCAGCTCATCGATGCCCTGGCGGCGGATCTCGGCCATGCAGTCGCGGATGGCGCCGACGCCGGGCAGGACGATGCGGTCCGCCTCGCGGATCACCGCGGGATCGCCGGTCACCAGTACCTGGTGGCTACCGGCATGCTCCAGGGCCTTGGCCACGGAGTGCAGGTTGCCCATGCCATAGTCGATGACGGCTACCGTCTGCATCACAGGCACCCCTTGGTGGAGGGCATGACGCCGGCCATGCGCGGGTCTTCGGCAAGGGCCATGCGCAGGGCGCGGCCAAAGGCCTTGAACACCGTCTCGATCTGGTGGTGGCTGTTGACGCCGCGCAGGTTGTCGACGTGCAGGGTCACCTGGGCGTGATTGGTGAAACCCTGGAAGAATTCGAGGAACAAATCGACGTCCATGCGGCCCACGGTGGCGCGGGTGAAGGGCACGTTCCAGTGCAGCCCGGGCCGGCCGGAGAAGTCGATGACCACCCGCGACAGGGCTTCGTCCAGGGGCACATAGGCATGGCCATAGCGCTGGATGCCCTTCTTGTCACCGACCGCCTTGGCGAAGGCCTGGCCGAGGGTGATGCCGATGTCTTCCACCGTGTGGTGGTCGTCGATGTGCAGGTCGCCGCGGCAGTGGATATCGAGGTCGATCAGCCCGTGGCGGGCGATCTGGTCGAGCATGTGCTCGAGGAAGGGGACCCCGGTGTCGAAGCGCGCTGCGCCCGTGCCGTCCAGATCCAGGGATACCTTGACCTGGGTCTCCAGGGTGTTGCGCTCGACGGTTGCCTTGCGTTCGGCCATAGCCTGCTCCGCGAAAATCGGTGGGCGAAAGGGCCGATATTATAGGGGCGCGGGGGCTGGATCGAAAGCGCGGCGGGACGAGGCGTCCCACCGCGAGGGGCGCCCGCGTGGGGACGCCCCATTACCGTCCGGTTCGGCTGTGACTCAGCTGAACAGGGCGGCGGTCTTTTGCAGGGTGATCCAGATGCCCCAGGCCAGCGGGATGCCCACGGCCAGCCAGGCGGCGATGGCCAGCGGCTTGGTCTTGGGATCGGCGCTCCACTCCAGCACCTGGGCGCTGCCGGCGTTGCTGTCGTGGCCATTGGCGCGCTCGACGGCGAGTTCGGCTTCGGTCATGAAGTGCTTGTCGGCCACCGGACGCACCATCAGGTTGCAGATGAAGCCCAGCACCAGCAGACCGGCCAGGATGTACAGGGTGATGTCGTACACCTGGGCGCGGGGGATGCCCATGCTCAGCTGATACTCGCGCAGGTAGTTGACCAGCACCGGACCGAAGACGCCGGCGGCGGCCCAGGCGGTGAGCAGGCGACCGTGGATGGCGCCGACCATCTGGGTACCGAACAGGTCGGCGAGGTAGGCCGGCACGGTGGCGAAACCACCGCCGTACATGGACAGGATCAGGCAGAAGGCGAAGACGAACAGCGCCACGCTGCCCAGGTGACCGGTCCAGGGCACGATGGCATAGAGCACGAAGCCCAGGGTGAAGAAGACGAAGTAGGTCATCTTGCGGCCGATGTAATCGGAGAAGGATGCCCAGAAGAAGCGACCGCCGATGTTGAACAGGCTCAGCAGACCGGTGAAGCCGGCGGCGATGGCGGCGATCTGCTTGAGCTGATCGGCGCTGAGTTCACCGTAGGCCAGGCCGTTGCCCAGCAGACGACCACCGAAGACTTCCTGCAGCAGCGGCGACGCCATGCCGAGGATGCCGATGCCGGCGGTCACGTTCAGGCAGAGCACGGCCCAGACCAGCCAGAACTGCGGGATGCCCCAGATCTTGCTCACGTGGACGTGGCGATTGGTGATCATGGCGTTCTGCGCCTTCTTGGTCGAAGGCGTCCAGCCGGCGGGTTTCCAGCCGGTCGGCGGTACGCGATAGCCCAGGGCACCGCTCATCATGAACACGAAGTAGACCACCGCCATGACCAGGAAGGCCTGCCAGACGCCGACCTCGGTCGCCGAGGCGAAGTGGCGCATCAGCAGGTCGGCCAGGGGGGCACCCACCATGGCGCCGCCACCGAAGCCCATGATGGCCATGCCGGTGGCCATGCCGCGCTTGTCCGGGAACCACTTGATCAGGGTCGACACCGGCGAGATGTAGCCCAGGCCCAGACCGATACCGCCGATCACGCCCGAACCCAGCCACAGCATCCAGATCTGGTGGGTATAGATGCCCAGGGCGGAGATCAGCAGACCACCGCACCAGCACAGGGCCGAGACGACCCCGGCCTTGCGCGGACCGGCGTGTTCCAGCCAGCCACCGAAGAGGGCGGCGGAGCAGCCGAGGAAGATGAAGAACAGGGTGTAGATCCAGCCGAGCTGCGAGATCTTCCAGTCACAGGTGGCACTGAAGATCTGCTCGAAGAAGCCCATCTCGACCGGGCAGGCCACGGCGGCGGTGATGCCGATCGCCTTGGACAGCGGCAGCCAGAAGACCGAGAAGCCGTAGGCCATGCCGATGCACAGGTGGATGGCCAGGGCGGCCGGCGGGACCAGCCAGCGGTTGAAACCGGGCCGGGCGACGATGCGCTCCTTGGAAAGGAAAGCCGGACGTGCCGAAGCGACACCGCCAGCAGTGAGAGTAGTGCTCATGGGTTCAGCCCTTTTCTAGTGTATAGCGTCCAGGCCGGTGGACATTCCCTGCACGCTTCCCCTTAAACGAGTCAAAGAAACGGCGCCAACCGACCAGAGGTGCGCGACATTAAAGCGCACCCTGGCCAACTGCCAGCCCTGCTGATTTACCAGGGTACGGGCGGCATCAGTCATCCGACGAAACGGGCGAGTACCACTGCTGTCACAGCGCCGACACCTCGATGTCATCGGGGCCGGCCGAGCCCCTATACTGGCCAGTCGCGCCATCGCCCGCCGGAACAGGAATTTCCTCGTCATGAAAGCTTTCGCCAAAGTGCTGGGTATCGTCCTCGTCGGCCTGCTGCTCCTGCTGGTCGCCGTAGGCTTCGCCCTCACCCACCTGGTCGATCCCAACGACTACAAGGACGAGATCCGCCAACTGGCGCGCGACAAGGCCAACGTCGACCTGCAACTCAAGGGCGACATCGGCTGGAGTCTGTTTCCCTGGCTGGGCGTCGAATTGCACGACGCCACCCTGGCCAGCGCCGCTACCCCGGATCGCCAGCTGGCCCAGGTGCAGCGACTGATCCTCTCGGTCCGCCTGCTGCCGCTGCTGCTGCGGCGCGACCTGGAGATGAGCGACATCAAGATCGACGGCCTGGACCTCACCGCCAGTCGCGATGAGCAGGGCCGCACCAACTGGGCCGAGATCGGCCGCCCGGCACCCAAGGCGGACACGGGCGCCGCGCCTACCGACACCTCAGGCGGCGCCTCCGCGCCAGGCGAGCCGAGCGCCGGTCGCCAGCCGCTCAAGCTCAACGTCGAGAGCCTGACCGTGCGCAATTCGCGGGTCGAATACAGCGACGCCCGCAGCGGCGCGCGCTATGCCTTCGACGGCATCGACCTGGAGACCGGGGCCATCTATGCCGGCACCGCCATTCCCATCAAGCTGGCCGGCACCGCCAGCACCACCCAGCCGCCGGTCAACGCCACCGTGCTGCTCAACGGCAAATTCCGCTTCGATCCCGCCAACCAGCAGTACGCCCTGGACGACCTCCAGCTGACCGGCGACGCCAGCGGCGAGCCCTTCAACGGCAAGCTGGTCAACTATTCCGCCAGCGGCCAACTGGCCGTCGACCGCCGCGCCCAGACCGCCGAGTGGACCAGCCTCAAGCTCACCGCCAACGACCTCAAGGCCCTGGGCGATCTCAAGCTCACCGGCCTGGAAAGCGATCCGCAGCTGGCCGGGCGCGTCTCCATCGCCCGCCTCGACCTGCGCGCCTTCCTCGACAGTATCGGCGTCGAATTGCCGGCCATGGCCGATGCCAAGACCCTGCAGCGCTTCGAGATGAATGCCCAGGTGCAGGCCAGCCGCAACGCCCTGGCGCTGGACGATTTCAATTTCCAGCTGGACGACAGCACCCTCAAGGGCCGGGTCGCGGTAGCCGACATCGCCCGCCGCGCCCTGCGCGTCCAGCTCAGCGGCGACCGCCTGGACCTGGATCGCTATCTGCCGGCCAAGGCCGCCGCGGCGCGCCAGGCCAATGGCGCACGCCAGGAAGAGGTCGCCCAGGTCGATGCCATCGCCACCCAGGGCAATTCGCCGCTGCCGGAGGCCCCGACCCAGCACGCCTGGAGCCAGGAGACCCTGCTGCCGGTGGAGCGCCTGCGCAGCCTGGACGCCGAGGTCGATCTCGGCCTGCAGCACCTGACCCTCAATCGCCTACCCTTCGAAGGCGCCAGCCTCAAGGCCAGGGCCGCCGATGGCCAGTTGCAGCTCAGCGCCCTGGAAGGCGAATTGTTCGGCGGGCGCTTCGCAGCCGAGGGCGCCCTCGACGTGCGGGGCGTCCAGCCGCAACTGACCGCCCGCGAGCGCATCAAGGGCGTACCGGTGGAGCGCATCCTCCAGGCCCAGGGCCAGAAGCCGCCGGTGGAAGGGCTGCTCGACCTGGACGCCGATCTGCGCAGTTCGGGCGCCAGCCAGCGCAGCCTGATCGACAACCTGGGCGGTACCGCGCGCTTCGCCCTGCGCAACGGCCAGCTGATCGACGCCAATGTCGAAAGCCAGCTGTGCCAGGGCATCGCCCTGCTCAATCGCAAGCCGCTGGAGCTGCCCCATGGCGGCCAGAACACCCCCTTCCGCCAGTTGAGCGGCAGCCTCAGCATCGTCAACGGCGTGGCCCGCAACCAGGACCTCAGCGTCAGCGTGCCCGGCCTTGCGGTAAAGGGCGCGGGCGACATCGACCTGCGCACCCTCGGTCTCGACTACCGCCTGGGCATCACCGTGCAGGGCGACACCAATGCCGCCGCCGACCCCGGCTGCCAGGTCGGCGAGCGCTATGCCGACATCGAGTGGCCCCTGCAGTGCCGCGGCCCCCTGGAACTGGGCGCCAAGGCCTGTCGCCTGGATCGCGAAGCCATGGGCCAGATCGTCGCCCGCGCCGCCGGCAATCGTCTGAACGAAAAAATCGAAGAGAAGCTCGGTGATAAGATCAGTCCCGACATCCAGAACGCCATCCGAGGGCTGTTGCAACGTCGATGACTGATGACGACTTTGGTACCGCCGTGCTGGCCTGGTACGACCTGCACGGTCGCAAGGATCTGCCCTGGCAACAGGCCGTGACGCCCTATCGGGTCTGGGTCTCGGAGATCATGCTCCAGCAGACCCAGGTCGCCACCGTGCTGGGCTATTTCGATCGCTTCATGCAGGCGCTGCCCACCGTCGAGGCGCTGGCCGCCACCCCGGAAGACGAGGTCCTGCACCTCTGGACCGGTCTTGGCTACTACAGCCGTGCGCGCAACCTGCACAAGGCCGCCAAGACCGTGGTCGAGCGCCATGGCGGCGAATTTCCCCGTAGCGTCGAGGCCCTGGCCGAGCTGCCCGGCATCGGTCGCTCCACCGCCGGCGCCATCGCCAGCCTGAGCATGGGCATCCGCGCGCCGATTCTCGACGGCAACGTCAAGCGCGTCCTGGCCCGCTACACCGCCACCGCCGGCTATCCCGGCGAACCCGCCGTGGCCCGCCGCCTCTGGGACGTGGCCGACCGGCTGATGCCCCGCGAGCGGGTCGGCCCCTACACCCAGGCGATGATGGACCTGGGCGCCACCCTCTGCACCCGCAGCAAGCCCAGTTGCCTGCTGTGTCCGGTCAAGCTGGGCTGCCGCGCCCACCTGCTGGGCCAGGAAACCGAGTTTCCCACGCCCAAGCCGCGCAAGACGCTGCCCCAGCGGCAGACGCTGATGCCGCTGTTCGTCAACGACGCCAACGCCGTGCTGCTGCAGCGCCGCCCCTCGACCGGTCTCTGGGGCGGTCTCTGGGGCCCGCCGGAGGTGGCCGACGTGGCCGAGCTCGAAGCCCTCGCCGAACGCCAGGGCCTGGTCATCGACGAACGCCAGGCGCTGCCCGGCCTGGTGCACACCTTCAGTCACTTCCAGCTGGCCATCGAACCCTGGCTGGTCCAGGTGGACCACCGCCAGCACCGCGTGGCCGAGGGCGACTGGCTTTGGTATAACCTCGCCTCCCCGCCGCGCCTGGGCCTTGCCGCCCCGGTGCAGAAACTGCTCAAGCGCGCCGAGCAGGCGCTCAAAGGAGAACCCGCATGACCCGCACCGTGATGTGCCGCAAGCACAAGCAGGAGCTGCCTGGCCTCGATCGTCCGCCCTATCCCGGCGCCAAGGGCGAAGACATCTATCAGCACGTCTCCAAGCAGGCCTGGGAAGAGTGGCAGAAGCACCAGACCATGCTCATCAACGAGCGTCGGCTGAACATGATGAACACCGAGGATCGCAAGTTCCTACAGGCCGAGATGGACAAGTTCCTGTCCGGTGAAGACTACGCCCAGGCCGAGGGCTACGTACCCCCCAGCGCCTGAGTCGACGGCTAAGCGCCCGAAAAATCTAAATTTTTTTGGACTCACTGTTGACACAAGGTCGAGAAACGCTTTTAATGCGCCCCGTTGCCCAGGTAGCTCAGTTGGTAGAGCAGGGGATTGAAAATCCCCGTGTCGGCGGTTCGATTCCGTCCCTGGGCACCAAGACAAGCTTCCGGATCCTGCGGGATCTGGAAATCAGAGAAACCGGCCTAGCGCCGGTTTTTTTGTGCCTGCGATTCCTACCCGCTCGCGTCCAAACCCCGGGCGCGTCCCTTCCCTGCCGCCCAGAACGTCTTTGCAACGACCCGCGCTGCGGGCGCCTGGTCTGAAGAGTTCGGTACCGCCCTGCTCACGCGGGTGCTGGAGCCCCGTCCACCGCACCGAGATGGATCGCCAGCCACACCGTGGCGACCGCGGGATCGGTGTAGGTCACCCAGTGCTCGACATCAGCCGGGATGAACAGCGTATCGCCCGGTTCGAGTGCCACCTCCCGCCCCTCCAGGGCGATCCGCGCGGCGCCCTTCAGCAGCAGCACCCATTCCTCATGGGCCTGCCGCCAGGGCGCCGCTGCCGGCGTCGTCTGGCCCTGGGAGACGATCCGCTCTATACGACAGCCGGGCCGCTCCAGCAGGGCCGTGAACACCTCCGCCGCAGAGGCATCGGGCAGGTCGCGAAACAGATTGCTCATGACGTTTTCCCTCCGGGGCTGGCGCCAGGGCGCCGAGGTCATCCAGCCTGCACCGGTCCGCACGGGCGCTCAAGCCGCGCAGGGCTCCTCCGCACTCGGAGCCCGCGGCCAGGCCACCGGGTCCGCGGCTATTTGCGGTCAGGAGTGCGATCCGCCCGACGGTTTCAGGAGGTCGTTTCCCGGCTGCAGGGGATTTCGGCGATGATCGATCGCAGCAGTGGCAGCCCGTCCAGGGTGCCGCTCGACCTTGGCTGACCGCTGTGGTCAGTCGGACTCCGCACCAGGCGCACGGAGGCGCTCGCTGCATGCCCATTCCCTCGCTTCCCCTCGTCGCTCCCGCTCTGCCCGGCGCTCTCCCCCAGGACGCCGTCGCTCAACCCGGCCCGCGCGCCGTCGAGCCCGCCGCACCCTTCTGGCTCAGGCTCCTGAGTGGCGTCAGCCTCTGGTTGAACCGGTTGTTTCTCAGCCTGGTCATGGCGCTGATCGGCTTTACCCTATGGCACTGGTGGCAGGGATGAAACGGCGCCTGGATCAACTGGAGTTGACCATCCTGATGTGCGGCATCGGCCTGCTGGCCATGGCGCTCATCGTCGCCGTGGGCATGCAGGGCCTGGACTGGGCCTGAGCCCACGGGCGGCCTTACCAGACCTTTACCTGGCCTGACGTCCGCTGACCGCCAAAGGTGTTTCATGGTGACGCGGCCCATCGAGCGCCGCGAGGAGAGCACCATGGCATCGCGAGCGTCGTTGATTCTGCTGTTGACCGCCACCCTGACCGCCAGCGGCCTGGCCGCCGCCTACGAGGGCCCCGAGCGTGGGCAACCTTGGGCAGGCGGCCCCGCAGCCGTCGCCGAGGGCGGCGAATTCCTGCCGGCGGGCGAATTTCGACGGCATCACCGGCACCACCCCTATTACCGCAGGGATCGCTATCCCTACAGCTATTACCAGCCCTATCCGCAGCCCGGCTATGCCGCGCCCCATTGGCGGCCGGCGCCACCGGGCTACTACCCCTACCAGCCGGCCTATGAACCCCGTCCCTATTACGGGCCCCCGCGCCATTGGTGAACTGCTTGGCATCACGACGGCGAGATGATGGCCTTTTGCGATGAGCCACACAGGGAGATGTTTGCCAGAGGAGCAAAATGCCATCACCCATTAGGCTTTAGGGCGCTGCCAACATGTATGAGAGAGATGATGTAATCTGCATGGCTTGCCTTGCGACCATGGCTGCAGCCTTCACCGGCTTCATCATGGTGATGGCGCTGTTGTGATCGCCAGATAGACGAAACCCCGCCGAGGCGGGGTTTCGAAGGCGGTATGGCACGGTCCTAGATGGGACGACTGCCATATTTGCTGTCGGGCTTCTTCGGCGGATCGGCGACCACATTGGCGTCGATTTCCTGCACCTTGCCACCGCGGGCCAGAAAGTCCTGCATGGCCTTTTCCAATGCATCCCGCTCGCGCTGCTTGGCTTCCACCGAAGGCAATTCCTCGGGCTCGGCTTCACGCTTCTTCTTGGCCTTGCTCCCGGACGCGGGCGCTTCGCTGTCCCCGCTTTCCTCTTGCTCGGCGTCGTCGGTTGCGGCAGCGAAGTCTTCGTTATCGCCCTCTTCTTCCGCGCCTGTCTCCAGGTCGTCCTGCTCCAGATCTTCGTCGCTCATAAACCGCCTCCACACACTTTGGCAAAATCGGACCGCGCGTTTTGACGCGGCCTCCTAAAAAAAATTCCTGGCTATTCGCCCTGCAGCGTCGCGATCAGTCGCCGTGCGCCACCCTGGTCGCGATGCTCGCCCAGGTAGATGCCCTGCCAGGTTCCCAGGGCCAGGCGACCCGCCTGGACCGGCAGACTCAGGCTGCAGCCGAGCAGACTGCTCTTGAAATGCGCAGGCAGGTCGTCCGGCCCTTCGTAGTCATGCTCGTAACCGGCCTGCCCCTGGGGCACCAGCTGGTTGAAGAACCGCTCGAAGTCGCGGCGTACCGCCCCATCGGCATTCTCGTTGATGGTCAGCGAGGCCGAGGTGTGCTGCAGCCAGAGGTGCAGCAGGCCGATCCGGCACTCGCCAAGCTCGGGCAGCTGCTCCAGCACCTCAGCGGTGACGAGATGGAAACCACGCGCCCGCGCGCGCAGGGAAAAGCTCCGCTGCAGCCACATGAACAACCCCCGCCGACTGACTGGGCGCGCATTCTAGCGCGACGATCGGAAAAGCAAAGCGGTGATTGCACACCGCTTGCGTGCAGTCTAGACACAGCAGGATGGCGGTTGTTCCAGCCGTATGGCGGACATGAAAAAGGCGCCTCGCGGCGCCTTTTTCCAGAGTGGTGGCTTACAGGTTGTAGCCACGCTCGTTGTGCAGGGTGAGGTCCAGACCCACGGTTTCCTCTTCCTCGTTGACTCTCAGACCCATGACCACGTCCAGCACCTTGAGGATCACGAAGGTGACGATGCCGGTGTAGACGATGGTGAAGGCCACGCCCTTGAACTGGATGAACAGCTGGGCGCCGATGTCGGTGACGGTGCCGAAGCCACCCAGGGACGGAGCGGCGAAGACACCGGTCAGCAGGGCGCCAACGATGCCACCGATGCCGTGCACGCCAAAGGCGTCCAGGGAGTCGTCGTAGCCGAGCTTGCGCTTGAGGCTGGTGGCGGTGAAGAAGCAGATCACGCCAGCGGCCAGGCCGATGATCAGGGCGCCCATGGGGCCGGCGGTACCGGCGGCCGGGGTGATGGCGACCAGACCGGCGACCACGCCGGAGGCGATGCCCAGGGCGCTCGGCTTACCGTGGGTGATCCACTCGGCGAACATCCAGCCCAGGGCGGCAGCGGCGGTGGCGATCTGGGTGGTCAGCATAGCCATGCCGGCGGTGCCGTTGGCGGCGGCGGCGGAACCGGCGTTGAAGCCGAACCAGCCGACCCACAGCATGGCGGCACCGACCAGGGTGTAGCCCAGGTTGTGCGGCGCCATGGGAGTGGTGGGATAGCCCTTGCGCTTGCCCAGGACCAGGGCCGCGACCAGACCGGCCACACCGGCGTTGATGTGCACCACGGTGCCGCCGGCGAAGTCCAGCACGCCCCAGTCCCACATCAGGCCGCCGTCACCGCTCCAGACCATGTGGGCGATGGGGGCGTAGACGAAGGTGAACCACAGGCCGGAGAAGACCAGCATGGCGGAGAACTTCATGCGCTCGGCGAAGGCACCGACGATCAGCGCCGGGGTGATGATGGCGAAGGTCATCTGGAAGGTGACGAAGACGCTTTCCGGGAACAGGGCGGTGGCCGAGGTCACGGCATCATGCTGCAGGCTGGACAGGAAGGCCTTGCCCAGACCGCCGATGAAGGAATTGAAGTTGGTGACGCCCTTCTCCATGCCGGTGGTGTCGAAGGCCAGGCTGTAGCCGTAGACCATCCACAGGATGCTGACGAGACCGGTGATGGCGAAGCACTGCATCATCACCGAGAGGACGTTCTTGGCACGCACCATGCCGCCGTAGAACAGCGCGAGACCCGGGATGGTCATGAACAGCACCAGGGCCGTCGAGACCAGCATCCAGGCTGTATCCCCGCTGTTGATGGCTGGTGCCGCAGCCGCTTCCTGGGCCATGGCCAGGCCCGGCAGCGCTACGAAAGACATGAGGGCTCCTAGCCCTGCGTAGGTGCGCAGAGTCATCGTTGTTTCTCCTGGGGCTCGTGTGGGGTTGGGCGGTCGGTTAAGGCGTCAGATGGCGTCTGTGTCGGTTTCGCCGGTGCGGATGCGGATGGCCTGCTCGAGATTCACCACGAAGATCTTGCCGTCACCGATCTTGCCGGTGTTGGCGGCCTTGGTGATGGCCTCGATGACGCGGTCGAGCTGATCGTCGGCGATGGCGACGTCGATCTTGACCTTGGGCAGGAAGTCGACGACGTATTCGGCGCCGCGATAGAGCTCGGTATGGCCCTTCTGACGGCCGAAGCCCTTGACCTCGGTAACGGTGATGCCTTGCACACCGATCTCGGACAGCGACTCACGCACGTCGTCGAGCTTGAACGGCTTGATGATGGCGGTGACTAGTTTCATGAACTTCTCCCGATTGAGTTGACTGGCCCCAGGAAAACAAACCCCGGTCCAAGTCTAGCGCAGTGACCGTCTGTTTAACCGTTGGCGTGGTAATCGCCGCGGTCACGGCAGAAGCGGCTAGAGCGCGCCTCCACCCCAGGCGCCCTCGGACGCCCGTCTCTGCATCGGCAGTAGCAGAAAGCTTGCCAGGTTTGTGAAGGCGTACGGATTTCGAGCGCCAGCCCGGCTGGCGCGCCTCCTGAAGGGGCAGGACCTGGCCCTGCGGGCAGGACTTTGCACCAACAGCGAACAGCTCTGGGCCGGGGTTGGCACCAAAGCGGTGCAGGGCCGCTGCCGGAGGGCCGGAAGCCCGCTGTGCTACACTCGAGCTTTGATCCATTGCAGGGGATAACCATGTCCACGACCCGTTCGCTGTTCGATTCCCTGACTCAGCAGGCCAGCCGGCTGTTCGGTCAGGACTCGCCGCTGCCAAAGGCCGAGATCGAAAGCCAGTTCAAGGCACTGCTGCAAGGCGCCCTGAGCAAGCTCGATGTGGTCAGCCGCGACGAATTCGATGCCCAGATGGCCGTGCTGGCCCGCACCCGTGCGCGCCTGGAAGCCCTCGAAGCGCGCCTCACCGAGCTGGAAAAGCCGCAAACCGCCGAGGTCAAGCCGCCGGTTACCCCGGCCACGGACGTCGCGCCCGCCGACTGATCCCCAAGGGCGCGCCAGGATGGTGCACCCCTGAGTCTGGCGAATCACGATCAAGGAGAGATCATGTCGCTTGCCCTCGTTCATACCCGCGCCCAGGTGGGCGTGGAAGCGCCGCCGGTGGTCGTCGAGGCGCACCTGGCCAACGGCCTGCCCGCCCTCACCCTGGTCGGGCTGCCGGAAACCGCCGTTCGCGAAGCCAAGGATCGGGTGCGCAGCGCCATCCTCAATGCTGGCTTCGAATTCCCCAGTCGCCGCATCACCCTCAATCTCGCGCCCGCCGACCTGCCCAAGGACGGCGGGCGTTTCGATCTGGCCCTGGCCATCGGCATTCTCGCCGCCAGCGGGCAGCTGCCAGCGCAGGGCCTCGACGGCTACGAGTGCCTGGGTGAACTGGCCCTGTCGGGCGCGGTGCGGGCGGTGCGCGGCGTGCTGCCCGCAGCGCTGGCGGCCCGGGCCGCGGGGCGGATCCTGGTGGTGCCCCGCGCCAATGCCGAGGAAGCCTGCCTGGCCAGTGGCCTCAGGGTGCTGGCGGTCGATCATCTGCTGGAATTCGCCGGTCACCTGAGTGGCCAGGCCGTACTGGCCCCCTATCAGCCCAGCGGCCTGCTGCGCACCCCGCTGCCCTATCCCGATCTCGCCGAGGTCCAGGGCCAGCAGGCGGCCAAGCGCGCCCTGGTGGTGGCCGCGGCCGGTGCCCACAACCTGCTGCTGGCCGGCCCACCGGGAACCGGCAAGACGCTGCTCGCCAGTCGCCTGCCGGGACTGCTGCCGCACCTGGACGAAGAAGAGGCGCTGCAGGTGGCCGCCATCCATTCGGTGGCCGGCCCCGAGCCGCTTGAGCACTGGCCGCAGCGACCCTTTCGCCAGCCGCATCATTCGGCGTCCGGTCCGGCGCTGGTGGGCGGTGGCAGCCGTCCCGGTCCCGGCGAGATCACCCTGGCCCACCGCGGGGTGCTGTTTCTCGACGAGTTGCCGGAATTCGATCGCAAGGTGCTGGAGGTGCTGCGCGAGCCCCTGGAGAGTGGCGAGATCGTCATCGCCCGGGCGCGGGAAAGGGTGCGCTTTCCGGCCCGTTTCCAGCTGGTGGCGGCGATGAATCCCTGCCCCTGCGGCTATCTGGGTGATCCCAGCGGGCGCTGTCGCTGCAGCCCGGAGCAGATCCAGCGCTATCGCGGCAAGCTCTCCGGCCCATTGCTGGACCGTATCGACCTGCACCTGACCGTGGCCCGCGAGCACCTGCGCCTGGGCGCTTCAGCGGTCAGTGAACTCACCACGGCGGAGGCCGCACGCCAGGTGGCCGACGCCCGCGCCCTCCAGCTGGCGCGCCAGGGTTGCCCCAACGCCCTGCTCGGTCTCGATCAGCTGCACCAGGTCTGTGCCCTTGGCGAGGCCGATCAGCGCTGGCTGGAAGGTGCGGGGGAACGCCTGAATCTGTCCCTGCGCGCCCTGCACCGGGTGGTCAAGGTGGCCCGGACCCTGGCCGATCTCGCCGGCCAGGCCGAGATCCAGCGGGCGCAGCTGGCGGAAGCCCTGCAGTATCGCGCGAGTCACTAGGCGCCGGCAGGCGGGCCGTAGCGTCGCGGCGGCTCCTGCAGGCGATCGCGCAACGCCTGGTTTTCCTGCGCCAGCTCGAAGCACATGGCCCGCCACTGGTGGGCCAGCTCCCGATAGTCGTCCCGCTCCGCCCGCAGCGTGGTCAGCATGCGTTCGACGGCCTGCACCGCCTCGTTGGATACGCCCATGATACCCCTCCTTTTATACTGTATTTGCATACAGTAGTCAGAGTATTGCGGCCAGGCAAGGGCCAAGGTGCGCAGGAATGAAAAAGGGAGGCCTGAGCCTCCCTTTCGCTGCTGCCGGAAGGGTCCGGTCAGCTGAAGCGCCCTACTTCGGCGCTCAGGTCTTCCGCCAGATGACGCAGCTCGCCCGCGGTACCGGCCAGCACCTCGGCGGCATCGCGCTGAGCGGCGTTGTCCACGGCGATCGCCTGGATGTTGCGGCTCAGGGCGGTGGCGGTGGTGCTCTGCTCGGCGGTGGCCTGGGCGATGCCGGAGAATTGCTCCACCGCCTCGGCGACCTGCTGGTCGATGCTGCGCAGCGCCTGGGCCACGTCGGCGTTGCGCGCCAGGCCCTGCTCCATGAGGCGATTGCCTTCGTCGATGGCGCCCATGGCGCGCTGGGTCTCGCCCTGTACCGCGCCGATCATCTGCGAGATCTCGCGGGTGGCTTCGCTGGTGCGACCGGCCAGCTGCCGGACTTCGTCGGCGACCACGGCGAAGCCGCGGCCCTGCTCACCGGCCCGCGCGGCTTCGATGGCGGCGTTGAGCGCCAGCAGGTTGGTCTGCTCGGCGATCCCGCTGATGACGCCGATGATGCCGCCAATCTGCTGGGAGCGGCCGTCCAGGCCCTTGATGAGTTCGGCGGTGCTGGCCAGGGAATCGGCGATCTGCTCCAGGGCGCCCGAGGCGCCCTGCATGGCCTGGGTACCGGTGCGGGTCTGCTGGGCGTTTTCCTGCACCAGACGCTCGGTGCGCTGCATGCCGTCGGCGATGTTCTGGGCGGTGGCGCTGAATTCCTCCACGGCGCTGGCCATGCTGTCGATCTGGCTGGACTGCTCGGCGGAGCGTCTCAGGGTCTGGTCGGACAGCTGGCTCAGTTGCTGGGAGCGCTCGGTGACCGCGCGCGAAGAGCCACGGACCTGCTCGACGGTGGAGGCCAGGGCATCGGCCATCTGGTTGAAGCTCCGGGCGAGTTCGCCGATCTCGTCGTGGCTGCGCGCCTCGACCCGCACGCTGAGTTGACCGCGACCCAGTGCCTGGGCCCGCTCCACCAGCTGGCCCAGCGGCTTCAGCTTGTGGCGCAACAGGACGACCGAGGCGAGTACCGCCAGCACCAGGGCGATCAGGCTGCCGATGGCCAGGCGCAGGCCCACGGCGTGCACCGGCGCGTCCAGCTCGGCCCTGGGCAGGGTGGCGACCACGGTCCAGCCTTCGCCGGCGACCGGCGCGCTGACGCTGAGGAAGTCCTCGTTGCCGTCCTGCCAGGTGTGTTCGTGCTGCTTGGGATCGTTCTTGAGGGCGGCGAGGAGCTCGTTGGCCTGCTTGGCATTGGCCGGCGGCACCAGCCAGTTGCCCTGCTCGTCGAGCAGGGCCAGGGAGCCGGTCTCGCCGATGCGCAGCTGGGTCAGCTGGGCCATTTGCTGGGCCTGGGCGTCGGTGTAGTCGAAGCCGACGAAGAGCACGGCGATGACCTTGCCGGCGCCGTCGCGGACCGGGGTGTACTGGGTCATGTAGGAGCGCCCGAACAACTGGGCGCGCCCGACGTAGTTCTGGCCCTGCAGCAGACCGGCATAGGCCGGGTGCTTGCGATCGAGCTGGGTACCGATGGCGCGGCTGCCGTCCTGCTTCTTCAGCGAGGTGGTGATACGGGTGAAGTCGTCGCCATCACGCACGAAGATGGTGGCGACGCCACCGGTCAGCCGGGTGAAGTCGTCGACCTGGCTGAAGTCGCTGTTCAGCGCCTGACCGGCGAACAGCAGCGCGGGGGCCGTGGCGCTGCCCAGGGGCAGTCGCTCGCCGGCCAGGCTCAGGCCGCCATCGAAGCGGCGCTCGAACAGGTTGGCCAGGCGCTGGGTGCTGATCTTCAGGGTGCTGAGAAAGGTCTGCTGCTGATCGGAGAGCAGTCGGGCCTCGCTGCCCAGGTGCTTGCGCTGGGTGCCTTCGATGGACACGCTCAGGGCATGGAGGGCGAACAGACAACTGCCGGCGATCACGACAATCAGTACCAGACTGAGGGCCAAGGCAAGTTGTCGGGCGATACTACGACGCGGGGAAATGACCATAGGGGGCTCCAAAGCGCCTACATCCCTGTAGGGCAGTACGAATTTGAGGGCAAGGGCTATATCAGGCGACCGACCGCTCTAGGGCGGTCTTCTTAGAGGTTAACTGTTATCTTATCGGCAGAGGTACGATGAACTAAAGCCAATGACAGCAGTCTGGCGCCTTATTTATGGCGAATGACCTCCGGAAGGCTCTGGGACGCCACTTCCCGCTGCAAGAAGTCAGCCAGCTGGCGAAAGCGCGCCTGCCCCCGGCGATTGCGCGGCCAGACCAGGTAATAGGCATCGCCGCTGGCCACCGCCTCGGGCCAGGGCAAGGCGATGAGTCCGGCCGCCACGTCTTCGGCCAGCATCACCAGATCGCCGATGGACACCCCGTAGCCCCGCGCGGCAGCGGCCATGCCCAGCTCCAGGGTGTCGAACACCTGGCCACCCGTCAGGGGCACCGCCTGAGTCAGGCCCATGGCCTGCAGCCAGCGGCGCCAGTCGCGGCGGTCGAAGGTGGGATGCAGCAGCTCTTCCCGCTGCAGGCGCGCCGGGTCCCAGACGCCTTCACGCGCGGCGGCCGGCGAGCAGACCGGCACCAGCCACTCCTCGAACAGCGGCACCACCTCCCAGTCCGCGGGGAAGCGGCCATCACCGAGCAGCACCGCGCAATCGAAGGGCTCGTGGACGAAGTCGACCCGGTCGCTGGCCATCCAGACGCTGGTGAGCTGGATGTCCAGTTGCGGACTGAGCTGGCGAAAGCGGGCCAGCCGCGCCAGCAGCCAGCGCAGCGACAGGGTGGTGGGCGCCTTGAGTCTCAGGGTGCCCTCGGCCACGGCGAGATTGCCGCAGGCCCGCGCCAGCGCCTCGAAGCCCTCGCTCAGGCCCGGCAGGAGCAGCTTGCCGGGCTCGGTCAGCGCCAGCTGACGGCCGGCGCGCTCGAACAGGCGGCAGCCAAAGGTCTCTTCCAGCGTCCGCACATGGCGACTGACCGCACTCTGGGTCAGCGACAACTCCTGAGCCGCGCGGGTAAAGGAGCCATGGCGAGCGGCGGCCTCGAAGGCGCGCAGGGCATACAGCGGCGGCAGCCGCGAGGGGACGTCGGGCATGACTCTGACTCATGGATGGCATGGCTATTTTCCGATTGTGGAAGGCGCGAACGCATCCAACAATGAGTTCTTGTCAAAGTCGGCCCTGCTCAGCGAGATCCACCCATGTCTCTGCCGCGTCACGAGTTGCTCGCGCTGTTGCGCCTCGCCTTGCCCCTGATCGGTGCGCAGCTGGCCTATGTGGCCATGGTCTTCACCGACACCCTGATGATGGGCCGCCTGGGCCCGGCCGCCCTGGCCGGTGGCGGCCTGGGGGCGGCGGTCTATTCCTTCGTCTCGGTGATCTGCGTGGGGGTGATCACCGCGGTGGCCAACCTGGCGGCCTTGCGCCGGGGCGCGGGCGATACCGAGGGCGTGGCGGCGGTGACGGCGGCCGGGATCTGGATCGCCGCGGTGCTGGCACTGCTGGCCGGCACCCTGCTGTGGCATATCGAGCCATTGCTGGCCCTGGCCGGCCAGCCGGAAGAGAGTCGCCAGGCGGCCGGGGTATTCCTGCGCTGCCTGGCCTTCGCCCTGCCCGGCCATCTGCTGTTCATGACGCTGCGGGGTTTCACCAGCGCCCTGGAAAGACCCGGACCGGTGTTGACCATCGTGCTGGGGGCGGCGCTGCTCAACGCCCTGTTCAACCTGGCGCTGCTGCACGGCTGGGGCGGCCTGCCGCAACCCGGGCTGCCAGGCATCGGCGCGGTGACCGCGGTGGTGATGAATGGCGCGGCCTTGGGCCTGGCGCTGTATATCGCCCGCCATCCGGCCTATGCCGCCTATCCCCTGCGCCGCTATCTGCGCCGCCCGGATCGTCGTGCCCTCGCCGACACTCTCGGCCAGGGCCTGGCGATCAGCGGTACCTATGCGGTGGAAGCCTGCCTGTTCCTCTCCGCGGCGCTGTGCATGGGCGCCCTAGGCGCCACCGCCCTGGCGGCCCATCAGATCGCCAATCAGCTGGTGTATCTGGTGTTCATGTTGCCAGCCGGCCTCTCCTACGCCACCAGCATCCGTATCGGCCAGCACCAGGGCGCCGGGCGGCCGCGCGAGGCCCTGCTGGTGGGGCGGCTGGCCATCGGTGGTGGTGCCCTGGTGATGCTGGGCATCGCCCTGCTGTTCTGGAGCTTTCCCACCTGGCTGGTGGGGTTGTTTCTGCCGGATGGCCACAGCCCGGTCAGTGAGCTGGCGCGGCAGCTGGTGCTGATCGCGGCGGTGTTCGTCATCTTCGATGGCACCCAGAGCATCGCCCAAGGGGCTCTGCGCGGCATCCGCCAGGCGCGCCTGGGTTTCTACGGCGGCTTGCTCTGCTACTGCCTGATCGGCGCCAGTGGCGCCTGGCTGCTGGGCGTCCGGTTGGGTATCGGCCCCCATGGCGTCTGGTGGGGCCTGGCATTCGGCCTGGCCTGTGCGGCGCTGCTGCTGACCGGCGCCTTCGAGTGGCTGATGCGGCGGCAGTTGGGCGCAGGTGCCGTGCAGGACCTGTCGGAGCCGCTGGCCGCGCCGCGTGGCCTGGCGCAAGACGGCTGAGCGCTGCGGCAGCCCAAGCGTTTTACCAAGTGGTCCACCCTTGGGGCCTGCGCTAGAATAGCCATTTTGGGCCACCCCGGCGTAACGCCCGGTGTCCAGGGCCCCCAGGATAGCCAGAGATGCAACGTTTCATCGTCGCCGACGACCATCCGCTGTTTCGTGAAGGCCTGGTGCGCATCCTGCGCCAGCTGCAGCCGCAGGCGCAGGTGGAGCAGGCCGACAGTCTGCAACAGGTCCTGGAACTGGCACGCCAGGGCGAGCCGCCCAGCGGGCTGCTGCTGGACCTGCTCTATCCTGGCCAGGACCTGAGCTTTTCGCTGCGCGCCCTGCGCCAGGAATTCAAGCGCAGCACCCTGATCGTGGTCTCGATGCTGGAAGACGCCACGGTGATCGAGCATATCCTGGCGGCGGGCGTGGATGGCTTCATCGGCAAGGCGCTGCCGCCAGCGGCCATGGCCGAGGCGATCGCCGACTGCCTCGCCGGGCAACCGGTGGTGCGCTATGCCATGCCGAATCTGGCTCTGGCCAGTCTGGCGCCCGACCACCGGCTGCAGGCGCTGACGCCGCGGCAGCTGGAGGTGCTCGGCCTGATCACCCAGGGCCTGAGCAACAAGGAGATCGCCCGGATCCTGGCCATCTCGCCCTTTACCGTGCGCATCCATGTTTCCGCGCTGCTGCGCACCCTGGGCGTCGGCACCCGCGCGGCGGCGGCCGCCTTTGGCGCCAAGGCCGGCCTCGGCGCCCAGCGCTCGCTCAGCTAGCCGCGACGCGAGAGGCCAGCAGCAGGGCGCGCAATTCCGCCGGTCGCACCGGCTTGGCCAGCACCGGGATCTCGGCGTCGCCCAGCGCCTGCTGGACCTGGGGAATGTCGTGCCCGGTCACCACGATGGCCGGGATGCGCCGGCCCTGCAGCCGGTTGAGATAGGCGATGCAGTCGGCGCCCGAGGCGCTGCGATCCAGATCGAAATCGGTGATCACCAGGTCGCAGCTCACGGCGCCGGCGGGGATGCTGGTGGCGGTGGTGACCTCGCAACCCCAGCTGCGCAGCAGGGTCGCGGTGGCCAGCAGCACGTTGGCATCGTCCTCGATGAGCAGCACCCGCCAGCCGGCGAGCAGGTGCTGGGGGCCATTCACCGGCCGTGGCCGCACCTCCAGCGGCAGGGTGGCCAGCGGCAGGCCCTGGAGCCTGACCGCGGTACCGCGGCCGGGGCGCGAGCGGATGGTCAGCTGCAGATCGAGCAGGGTGGCGATGCGCTGTACGATGGACAGCCCCAGGCCGACGCCCTCGATGTCGCGATCGCGCGTCTCCCGTACCCGGTAGAACTCCTCGCACAGGTGCGGCAGGTGCTCGGCGGCGATGCCCGGTCCCTGGTCGTAGACCACCAGGGCGAGCTGGCCCTGGCGCCGGCGCACCGCCAGCAGCAGAGGTTTGCCCGGCGCGTACTTGAGGGCGTTGGACAGCAGATTCTGCAGCGAGGTGAGCAGCAGCGCCGGGTCGCTGTAGACCTGCAGCCCGCAGGCGCGCCAGCGGATCTCCACCCCGGCCCAGCGCGCCGCCTCGGCATTCTGCCGCACCAGGTCGCCGAACAGGGTATCCAGGTCCACCACCGTGCGCCGCGGACTGACCTGCTGCTGATCGAGGGTGTAGATGTCCAGCAGCGAGCGGAACAGCTGCTCGACGCCGAGCAGGGAGCGGTCGATGTTGTCGACCAGCCGGCCCTGATCGGCGCTCAGCTGGCCGTCGCGCAGGCAGGCGGTGAACAGGCCGATGGAATGGATCGGCTGGCGCAGGTCATGGCTGGCCTGCGCCAGGAAGCGCGCCTTGGCCAGGTTGGCCGCCTGGGTCTCGCGCAGCGAATCCTGGATGCGGGTCAGCAGGAAATGCACGTAGCCGGGCACCAGCAGCGCGGTCACCAGCATCATCAGGGCCACCGTCGGATAGCGCTGCAGGAAGGGCATCCCGGCAATGATGGCGGCGAGGGCGGTCAGCGACAGTCCGGTGGCCAGCAGCAGGTAGCCACGTCCATAGCGCAGGCCATTGCCCACCGTGACCCAGAGCAGCACGCCGAACAGCGGCAGCAGGGCCTCGCCGCTGGTGATGGAGGAAAAGGTGATGGCGCTGAAGTCCAGGCTCATGGCCAGCAGCCGTCGCCAGGGCTTGACCCCCGGCCGCCGCCGGACCTCGACGAACAGGCCGATGGCCGCCACGGCGAACAGGGCGTAGCAGAGCAGGTTGGCCAGCAGGATGGCGGTGTCGAACAGCCCCCAGGCCCAGGCGCCGATGATGTAGGTCGAGGCCGGCAGGATGAAGGCCAGCCGGACCTTGGCCTGGCCCAGTTCGGGATCGCGGGCGCTGACCCCCAGGGTCTGGGTCGCGGCGCTCATGACGCCAGATAGCCCAGTTGCCAGGCCCGCGGGATCAGGCGAAAGATCACCGCCAGGATCGCGGCCAGGGCTGCGCTGGCGTACCAGGCCGCCAGGCCCAGTCCCGCTTCCAGCGCAGCGCCGAGCACCCCGCCAAGCAGCATGCCCAGCCAGGGCACCAGTTGGATGCGCCAGCCGCGTCGCCGCTCGCCCAGCAGCCAGTGACCCAGACCGCGCCCGAAGCGCGACAGGGCGCCGGTGACGTAGGTGAGGCCGATGGGCAGGCCATAGACCTGCTCCACCACCGCATTGACCATGCCCATGGCGAACACTCCGGTCAGCAGCGCTAGCGGGCCCAGGGGCAGACTGGCCGCCAGCGCCAACAGCAGGGCCAGCAGGCCGAGCAGCAGGCAGGCGCGCTGGCGGGTCAGCCGTTGCAGCAGTACGCCGCCGGCATTGCCCAGCACGAAGGTGCCGATGGCCAGCGCCAGGTGCCCCGCTGCAGCCCAGCGGCCTGCCGCCACCTCGGCTGCTAGACGGGTGGTATTACCGCTCATGAAGGAGACGAAATCGCCGGTGGCGAGAAAGCCGATGGCATCGGTCATGCCGGCCAGCAGCGACAGGCCGGCGACCAGCGCCAGGCCGACCGCGCCGTGGCGCGGCGCGACCGGCAGAGCGGCGGGTGGAAGGGGGGAAGAGGTGTGCATGGCAGCCATCCTGGCTGAGCGAAAAAAGACGGCCATCAGTGTGCGACGTGACGCGCCCCGACGCCATGGGCGACGCTCCGGAAGGCGCCCTGGGCTAGACTGATGGACCCGCCTGGCCGGAGGCCTCGTGACCACGCCCCTGTTCGCCCTGGTACTGCTCGCCGCCCTGCTGCACGCCGGCTGGAACGCCCTGCTCAAGATCGGCCTCGATCGCTTTCTCACCGCCAGCCTGATCCAGATCGGCGCCGGCGTCGCCGCCCTGCTGGCCCTGCCCTTCGTGGCCCTGCCCGCGGCCGCGGCCTGGCCCTGGATCGCCCTCTCCGCCCTGCTGCACATCGGCTACAACGCCTTTCTCGCCCGCGCCTATCGCTATGGCGACCTGGGCCAGGTCTATCCGCTCTCCCGCGGCAGCGCCCCGCTGCTGGTCAGCGGGGTGGCCTTTCTCGCCCTCGGCGAAGTGCTGTCGCCGCCCGCCCTGCTCGGCCTCGGCCTGCTGGTGACCGGTCTCGCCCTGATGGCGCTGCTCGGGGCCCGGCGCGGCACGCCGCCCAGCCTGGCGTTGCTGGTCTGCGCCTTCACCACCGGCAGCTTCATCGCCGCCTACACCCTGGCCGATGCCCTGGGCGCGCGCGCCAGCGGTGATGCGGTGGCCTATGCCCTCTGGCTGTTCGCGGTGAACGGCGTGGTGGCCGCGCTGGTGCTGCGCCTGAGTCGTGGCGGCTCGGCCTTTGCCGGCCTCGGTCCGCACTGGCGCGCCGGGCTGGCTGGCGGGGTCATGTCGATGCTGGCCTACAGCCTGGTGATCGTTGCCACCACCCAGGCGCCCATCGGCCTGGTCTCGGCGCTGCGCGAGACCAGCGTGCTGTTCGCCCTGCTGATCGGGGTCTTCTGGCTGCACGAGAGTCTGCCGCTGGGGCGCGTCTGCGCCGGCCTGGCCATCGTCGCCGGGGTGGTGGCGATCAAGCTGGCCTGAGCGGGGCGCCCGGGGAGCGGCTAAGCTGTGCCTTCTTTCGACCTGGAGGGACCCATGGGCAAATCGCTGCGACTCTCGGAAAAGTGGTTCAATCGCGGCCTCTGGCTGCTGGCGCTGGTGTTCGCCGGCTTTCTCATCGGCCTGGGCGGCACCCTGGTCGGCGATCTGCCCCAGGTGGAGCGCCAGCAGGGTCTGGAAGACTTCATGGATCCGGCGGCCACCGCCGCGGCGCGGGCGGACCAGCGCCAGGCGAACCAGGCCCGGCGCGCGGCCCAGGACGCCCTCGACCAGGCCCAGCTGCAGCAGGCCGCGGCGGCGCGCAGCTACACGGCCAATCGCGAGACCTTCGACAACTGGCTGGCGACCCGCCAGACCACCCAGCGCCCCGAGCAGGACGCCGAGCTGATCGCCCGCAGCCGCGCCCTGGACGCGCTCAAGGCCGGCGAGCGCGCCGCCGAGCAGGAGGTCGAACGCCAGGAGCAGGCGCTACTGGATGCCGAGCAGCACGCGGCCGCCGCCGCGCGCAGCCTGGCCGAGCTGAGCGACGCGGCCCAGCAGGCCTGGCTCGACGCCCGCCAGCAGGCCGAACTGCGGGTCTTCCTCTATCGCCTGGCGCTGACGCTCCCCCTGCTGGCAGTCGCCGCCTGGCTATTCGTCCGCCAGCGCAAGAGCACCTGGTGGCCTTTCGTCTGGGGCTTCATCTTCTTCGCGCTGTTCGCCTTCTTTGTCGAACTGGTGCCCTATCTGCCCAGCTATGGCGGCTATGTGCGCTATCTGGTGGGCATCCTGCTGACGGTCCTGGGCGGGCGCTACGCCATCCGCGCCCTGCAGGACTATCGCGCCCGCCTGGCGCTCAAGGAAGCCCAGCCGGACACCGTCCGACGCGAAGAACTGCACTACGACACCGCCCTGGCGCGGCTGGCCAAGGGCGTCTGCCCGGGCTGCGAGCGGCCGGTGGACCTCAAGGACCCGGGGATCGACTTCTGCCCCCATTGCGGCATCGGCCTGCACGACCACTGCGGCGCCTGCCAGACGCGCAAGAGCGCCTTCGCGCATTTCTGCCACGCCTGCGGGACGGCGGCGCGTGGGTCCGGGACTATCCCTGCTGCGCCAACCACTGCGTCCGGGTGAGCGCCCAGCACTCCGCCGGTAGCCGTCCGCTCACGCTGTCCATCTCCAGGCAGGAGACAGGCTGCATGCCTTCGCGCTGCGACAGCCGGCGGGAGCCTTCATTGGCAATCACCTTGGTCACCCTCAAACTCGGCCGTCCAAGTGCCTGGAACCAGTAGCGATTGAGTTCGACGCAGGCTTCGCTCATGAGCCCTTGGCGCCAGTACCCGGGATCGAGCCAGAAGCCTCGCTGGTTATCTGGCTCCTCCTGCAGACTGGCCAGGCCGATCAGCTCGTCAGGTTGCGCCTGCAGCCGCAGCGTCCAACACCAATGGGTACCGGCAGCCATGCCGGGCAGAACCAGATCACGGACGAAACTCAGGGCACCGTCCGCAGGATAGGGCCAGGGCACCCTGGCCGAGAGGTAGCGTACGATCTCCCACTGCGGAAAGATTCGCTGGATCGCCTGGGCATCCTCCAGTTGAAGAGGCCGCAGCACCAGCCGAGGCGTATGTAGCGTGGGCAAGGACATGGGTCGACTCCAGACGGCTACCTGACTGGAGCCTAACCCAACTCTCAGGGCTTGTTCGAACTGGTGTTGACGCCCTTTTCGGTGTGCTCGCCGTCGTGCTTGTGCAGCTGGCCGGTGGGGTCCTGCAGCTGGATGACCTTGCCCTGCTGCCAGGCATTGGCGCCGGGGGCGACTGCGGGAGTCGGCAGGTCGGCACGGGCGGCCCTGGTCTCGGCGGAAGAGATGCCCAGGCGGCGATCACGCTCGGCGAGCAGCTTGGGATCGAGCTGGCCGTCGGCGGTGAAGCCCATCATCAGCTGGGGCACGCCCAGGGGCAGCTCCAGATCCTGATCGGTATGCCAGGTATGCCAGGTCTTGCCGTAGGTGTGCACCAGCTTGTCCATCAGCCGGTGTTCGGCCACCTGGGGTACGCCGGGCGCGACCAGTTGGCCCGACTTCACCTCGTGCACATGGCTGTGCCAGAGCGCCTTCTCGGCCTCGGGCAGGGTCTTGAACAGCCGTTCGCTGATGATGTACTCGACGCCCATCAGCTTGGCATCGGCGACATTGCCGTCGTAGATCACGCACTGGAACATCTCTTCGCCCAGGACGCTGCAATAGTGATGGGCCTCCATCTGGCTGTGGGGATGGCCGTTGTAGAAGTGGAAGCCGTCCAGGTAGGTGTTGAGGGCGGCGATGGGCGGCTTGCGCTGCAGGACGTCGGCGCCGGCTTCGAGCACCCGGGTATCGGTCTGGGCGGGGGCACCCGGCACCGGGACCGGCGATTGGGTGTCGTTGGCGGCCTGGGCCAGCGGAGCGCAGGCGAGCAGCAGCAAGGCGGGGAATCGGCGGAGGGTCATGGCGCATTCTCGACGGGAGCTTGCCGAGTTCGAAGCCCGGGCAGACGCCTAGGTTCCACCGCTGCGCTAGGCTCGTCATACGAATGTCATGCAACGGCCATAAATTCGTCATCGTCCGCGCCTGGCCTTTCGGTATAAGCGAAACGCCACAGCCACACCTTTGCACCCAGGCTCCTCTCACTGTCGGGACGACTCAATGAACGCACACAGCTCTCCCTCCGGTCATGCCCTGCGCCGCGTGGTCTTCAACAAGAAGGGCGGTGTCGGCAAGTCCAGCATCGCCTGCAACCTGGCGGCCATCAGCGCCCACGAGGGCTATCGCACCCTGCTGGTGGACCTCGATCCCCAGGCCAATTCCAGCCAGTACCTCACCGGCGAGGTGGGCGACGACCTGCCCCATGGCATCGCCGATTTCTTCAAGCAGACGCTGAGCGGCGGCAAGAAGGCCCAGGCCAACATCCACGCCACCGCCTGGCCGAATCTGGATCTGATCGCCGCCTCGGGCGAGCTGACCGAGCTGCAGTTCAAGCTCGAATCCAAGTACAAGATCCAGAAGCTCGCCAAGTACCTCGACAAGCTTGGCGAAGACTATGACCGCATCTACCTGGACACCCCGCCGGCGCTGAATTTCTACAGCATCTCGGCGCTGATCGCCGCCGATCGTTGCCTGATCCCCTTCGACTGCGATGTCTTCGCCCAGCAGGCGCTCTACGACCTGATCGAGGAGCTGGAGGAGATCCGCGAGGACTACAACGAAAAGCTCGCCGTCGAGGGCATCGTCATCAACCAGTACCACGCCCAGGCCAGCACCCCGCGGCAGCTGATCGAGGAACTCCAGGCGCGTGACCTGCCGGTGCTGGCGGCGCCGCTGATGTCTTCGGTGAAGATGCGCGAATCCCACCAGCAGCATCGCCCGCTGATCCACCTGGACCCGGGCCACAAGCTGACCCGGCAGTACCTGGAACTGTTCGCCCTGCTGGAAGGCTGAAGGCGCCACAGCGCAAGAACGTTCAAGACGGCGGCGACGCGGCGCGGCACCCTGGGTATCCCCTGCCCTCCGGAGCCGTGCCGATGACCGCTTCCCGCCGCCGCGCCTTCCTCCAGGGCGCCTGGCAGATCATGCCGCTGTCGCTGGCCTGCGCGCCCTGGGGCATCCTGGTCGGCGCCCTGGCCATCGAGACCGGACTCAGCGTGCTGGAAGGCCAGGCCTTTTCCCTGCTGGTGTTCGCCGGGGCGGCGCAACTGGTGGCCCTGGGCATGCTCAAGGCCGGCGCAGGCCTCGCCGCCATCCTGCTGACCACCCTGCTGCTGACCTCCCAGCACCTGCTCTATGGCCTGCACCTGAGACGCGTCCTGGCGCCCCAGCCGCTGCCCTGGCGGCTGGGCTTCGGCTTCCTGCTCACCGATGAATTCTTCGCCCTGAACCATGCCGAGCAACCGGCCAGCTTCGACCGCTGGCGCGCCTTGGGCATGGGCCTGAGTTTCTATCTGCTGTGGAATCTCTTCACCCTGGCCGGGCTGCTGCTGGGGCGGGTGCTGCCCAACCTGGGTGCCCTGGGCCTGGACTTCTCCATCGCCGCCACCTTCATCGCCCTGGTGGTGCCCCTGGTGCGCGACCTGGCCACCGTGGCCTGCGTGCTCACCGCGCTGCTGGTGTCGGTCTGGCTGCATCACCTGCACTGGCAGGGCGCCCTGGTGCTGGGCGGCCTGGCGGGGATGAGCGTGGGCTTTCTGGTCCGCCGCCTGCGGGAGCGCCTGCCATGATCCTCGCCACCGTGCTCGGCATGGCCGCCCTGGTCTTCTGCAATCGCTATCTCTTTCTCGAACCCCGCCTGCCGCTGCGCCTGGGCCGCAACCTGCGCACCTTCCTGGAATTCGCCGTGCCCGGGATGCTCACCGCCATCTGCGGACCCATCCTGTTCTCCGGCGAAACGTCGCTTGCCGCGACCCTGGTCGATCCCTACCCGCTGGCGGCCCTGACCGCGGTGGGGCTGATGCTCTGGACGCGACGGGTGCTGACCACGGTGATCCTCAGCATGGGCGTGTTCTACCTGCTACGCTGGCTCCTCTAGCCCGAAGGTGGAACCCGTCGGGGCCACGAGAGAGCCATGAACGGACAACAAGAAAACGCCCGCCTCTGGCCGGCCCGCGGCCTGGGCGGCGTCGAGCTGCTGCATGCCCGCTATCGCCGCCAGCGCTTTGCGCCCCATGTGCACGAAGGCTATGTGTTCACCGTGATCGAGCGCGGCGCCCAGCGCTTTCGCCACCGCGGCGCCGAGCACCTGGCCGCGGCCGGCAGCATGGTGCTGATCAATCCGGACGAGTTGCACACCGGGGCCACGGCGGTCGAGGAAGGCTGGCAGTACCGCGGCTTCTATCCGACGCTGGCGCAGCTGGGCCCAGTGTTCGCCGAGCTGGGACGCCCGCTGGACGCCACCCCGGCCTTCGCCACCAGCGTGCTGCACGACCCTCAGGTGAGCGCGGCCTTCGGCCAGCTGCATCGGCTGGCCGATGGTGGCGCCGAGGCGCTGGAGCAGCAGACCGCCTGGCGCGAGGCGCTGCTCCTGCTGTTCGGCCGCCATGCCCGCCTGGGCGCCCTGACCGAACCTGGCCGCGAACCCCTGGCGGTGCAGCGCGCCCGCGAACTGCTCGGCCAGCAGTTGCAGCAACCGCCCAGCCTCGAAGAACTGGCCCAGGCGGTAGGGCTGTCGCCCTTTCATTTCCTGCGGGTGTTCCGCCGGGCGACGGGCCTGCCGCCCCACGCCTGGCTCAAGCAGCAGCGCCTGACCCGCGCCCAGGGCCTGCTGCGCGCCGGCTGGGCGCCCCTGGAGGTAGCCCTGCAGCTGGGCTTTGCCGACCAGAGCCATCTCACTCGCCAGTTCAAGCAGGCCTACGGCGTGGCGCCAGGCGCCTACCGCCGCGCCTGGCAGGGCTAGCCAGGGCCCGACGAACGGTCCTGTCCGCAAAAGCGGCCTGCCAGAGCCCGGCAAGCGGCAACGGCGCCTGACTCATCGCAAGCCTCGGGGAAACTTTTTCCGGTCGCCTCGGGCCTAGTCAGGAAGAGCGCCGGCGCTGCCGGCCGCTCTCCCCTGCCCCTTTGGAGTTACCGGTATGACCCTCGAAGAACGCATCCGCCAGCGCGCCTATGAAATCTGGGAACGCGAAGGGCGTCCCCATGGCCAGGATTTCGAGCACTGGTTCCAGGCCAATCGCGAACTGGAAGACCAGCCCGACGACAACCTGACCCAGGTCGGCGGCATCCAGAGCAGCGTCGCCCCGCCGGCACCCAAGCCGCGCAGCCGCTCGCGCAAGAAGACCCCTGAAGACAGCACCCAGGCCTAGCGCCAGTCGTCCAGCAGCCAGACCTTGGGGTGATCGTAATGGGCGTCGCCCCGGTGCAGGGTGATGCCCAGGATCTCGCTGCGAAAGCCTTGAGCCAGCAGCCATTGGTAGGCGCCCCGGCGAGCGGTATTGACGCCGGCCAGCAGTCGCTGCTGACCGTGGTCCCGGGCCAGGCCGTCGCAGGCGGCGATCAGCCGGGCGAAGCGCGCCTCCGCGCCCACGCCGGGCAGCACCGCTGCGCACTTCACATAGCAGACCCCGGTACCCGCCTCGCTGTGGGGCCCGAAGTGGCAGACGGCGAAGCCCTCCGCCCGGCCCTGCGCATCCTGCAGCAGCAGACTCTCGCCGAGCCCCTGCGCGCGCACCGCGGCCATCTCGGCGGAGACATCCAGCCCCGGCGCATTGGCCCGACCCACGTCGGCGCAGGCCGCCAGCAGCCGGTCGGGTTCGGCCGCCAGGGAAAAGCGCAGCGCCGGCGGCGCGGCCTGCGCCTGCACCGGCCGCGCCATCACCGCGGTCAGGGTCTGCGGCCAGAAGCCGAAGCCCTGGTAGAGCCCCAGGTGACGCGGACTGTCGGGAAAGGTGAAGAGTCCGGCATGGACCAGCTGCCAGGCATCGAGCTGCGCGACCGCGGCGCCCATGAGCGCCTTGGCCACCTTGGCGTCCCAGTAGTCCGGATGCACCGCCAGCGGGCCGAGGATGCCGTGGCGCCCCCAGCGGGTGACGCAGATGGCGCCGACCAGCCGCGCGCCGTCAAGGGCCTTGAACCAGGCGGTGTGGGGTGCGGCGAAGCGACTGCGCACATAGTCGCGGTCGTTCCAGAATTCGCCCGGTTCGGCGGCGCCCATCCAGGTGGCGAAGGCCAGGCGCACCACCTCGGTGGTGGCCGGCAGGTCGGCGGCGGTCAGGTGTTCGACACTGAAGGCGGGGGTGGACATGGGGCGACTCCTTGGCTGTAGGCCTTGGACCCGCCCGGCCGGGGCTTTGCGCCCGGGCGGCAATCGCCGGTTACAGCAGCAGCACCGCGGCCCAGCCGAACAGCAGCATCGGCAGGCTGAAGTGCAGGAAGGACGGCACCACGGTGTCCCAGATATGGCTGTGCTGGCCGTCCACGTTGAGGCCGGAAGTGGGGCCCAGGGTGGAATCCGAAGCCGGCGAACCCGAGTCGCCGAGGGCGCCGGCGGTGCCGATCAGGCAGACGATGGCCAGCGGCGAAAAGCCCAGGTGCAGGCACAGCGGGCCGAGGATGGCGGCGAGGATGGGCACGCTGGAAAAGGACGAGCCGATGCCCAGGGTCACCAGCATGCCCAGCAGCAGGAGCAGCAGCGCGCCCAGGGCGCGATTGTCGCCGATCAGGCCGGCCGCGGTGGCGGCCAGGTCCTTGATCTGGCCGGTGGCGGTCAGCACCTCGGCGAAGCCGCCGGCGGTGAGCATGATGAAGCCGATCACCGCCATCATCTTCGCCCCCTCGCTGAACAGGTCGTCCGCCTCGCGCCAGCGCACCACGCCGGTGGCGGTAAAGACCACGAAGCCGACCAGGGCACCGAGGATCATGGAGTCCAGCCAGAGCTGCACGCCAAAGGCGGCGATCACCGCGATCAGCGCCACCAGCAGGGTGCGGCCGTTGTAGGGACGGTCGGCCCGCTCGGTGCGCGCCACCAGGTTGAGATCGTACTGTCGCGGCCGGCGATAGCTGACGAAGACCGCGAGCAGCAGGCCGACCACCATGCCCAGGGCCGGCAGCAGCATGGCGCGACTGGGATCCACGCCGCTGACGTCCACCCCGGCACGGGACACGCTGGCCAGCAGGATGTCGTGCAGATAGAGACTGCCGAAGCCCACCGGCAGGAACATGTAGGGGGCGATCAGGCCGAAGGTCATGACGCAGGACAGCCGCCGGCGATCCAGCTCCAGGCGCGTCAGCACATAGAGCAGCGGCGGCACCAGCAGCGGGATGAAGGCGATGTGGATGGGCAGGATGTTCTGCGAGGCGATGGACACCGCCAGCAGCAGGCCGAGCAGCGCCCAGCGCAGCGAGCGTCCGCCCTGGGCCGCCTGGCGTTCCATAAGCGCCAGGGCGCGATCGGCCAGCATGTGCGCCAGCCCCGACTGGCTGATGGCCACGGCGAAGGCGCCCAGCAGCGCATAGGAGAGCGCCACCTTGGCGCCATTGCCCAGGCCGGCGTTGAAGGCCAGCAGGGTTCCTTCCAGTCCGAGGCCGCCGACCAGACCACCGGCCACGGCGCCGGCGATCATCGCCACCACCACGTGCACCCGCGCCAGACTCAGGACCAGCATCAGTCCTACCGCCACCACCACCGCATTCATCGCCGACTCCGCACCACCAAAGGGGCGCGCACTCTGCCGCAGCCCGGCGCGGGCGTCAAAGGCCGGGGATGGATGGCGGGACGTGCGGCTTATCCACAATGGCCGCTGCCGCGGGCGGGTGGAAAAGCCCTGGCGGCGCCTGGCGCGAGTCGCTTGCAGCCGGGCGAGCCGACGTGCCGTACGCCTTGGCATGACCCCACCTTGATGCAGGCGCTCTGGAATGAACCTTTCATGGACGGAAGGCGTCTGACGCGGACGCTTTCACGGTCACGCCAAGGACGAACTGCCCATGCAAGACGCCATCGACATGCTGATCACCGCCTTCAGTCCGCACTCCTGCCTGGCGGTCCCCCGTCGCGCCGATCGCACCCTGCTGTTCACCGTCACCGACACCGCCCGCGCGGTCACGGTCACCAAGGCCATTCCCCTGTGCAGCCTGGAATGCACCGCCACCCTGGCCACCGTAATCAAGGACCTGCAGCGCGACCTCGATCGGGCGATCGGCACCCTGAGCCCGGAAAGCCTCGCCGACCTGCGCCAGCGCGGTCCGCGGGTGCAGCGGTTCGAGAGTTGAGCGGGGTCGGGGGGTTGAGCGGAGGCTGAGTGTCCCTCACCCCAGCCCTCTCCCAGGGGGAGAGGGGGCGATACGGAGTGAGAGGGAGCTTTGCCGTAGGGTGGATGACGGCGCAGCCTCATCCACCTCGGATCCCGCGCCAGCTAGTGGAAAACGCTTTGCGGTTTTCCACGCTACGGACGGCGCTTGCCGGAAAGAGTGGGCGTTGGCTGTGCCCTCACCCCGGCCCTCTCCCTGAGGGAGAGGGGGGCGTTTGGAGTGAGATGGGGGCTTTGCCGTAGGGTGGATGACGGCGCAGCCTCATCCACCTCGGATTCCGCGCCAGCCAGTGGAAAACGCTTTGCGGTTTTCCACGCTACGTACGGGGCTTGCCGGAGAGGGTGGGTGTTGGCTGTGCCCTCACCCCAGCCCTCTCCCAGAGGGAGAGGGGGCGATACGGAGTGAAGTGGCGGCACTGCCGTAGCGTGGATGACGGCGCAGCCTCATCCACGCCTGGTCATCCCGCTCAGCGCCGGCTGGTGCGGGTGCTGACGTCGACCCAGACGGCCAGGACCAGGATGCCGCCCTTGACGATCATCTGCCAGTAGCTGTCCACGTCGAGCATGGACATGCCGTTGTCCAGGCTGGCGATCACCAGGGCGCCGAGCAGGGCGCCGTAGACGGTGCCCGAGCCGCCGCGCATGGAGGTGCCGCCGATGAAGCAGGCGGCGATGGCGTCCAGTTCGCCCATGGTGCCGGCCGACGGCGAGCCGGCGGCCAGGCGGGCGGTGTTGACCAGACCGGCCAGGGCGCACATCACGCCCATCAGACCAAAGATGCCGAGCTTGATCGCCTGGACGTTGATGCCCGACAGCCGCGTGGCTTCCAGGTTGCTGCCCACCGCATAGATGCGCCGGCCGAACACCGTCTGGCTGGTGATGTAGCTGAACACCCCGAGCAGCACCAGCAGGATCAGCACTGGCACCGGGATGCCGTCATAGCGGTTGAGGGTCTGGATGAAGGCCGCCAGCACCACGCCGATCACCACCACCCGCAAGACGTCGCGCCACAGCGGCGCGAGGGTCAGGCCGAGGGTCTTGCGCTTGCTGCGCTGGCGCCAGGTGAGCACCACGGCCACGGCGAACAGCAGCACGCCCAGGGCACTGCCCACGGCCGGCGGCAGATAGCCCTGGCCGAGGTAGACCAGTTCCGGCGACACCGGGGCGACGGTGACGCCACCGGTGAGCCCGAGCAGCACGCCGCGAAAGGCCAGCATGCCGCCGAGGCCGACGATGAAGGACGGTATCCCGCGATAGGCACTCAGGTAGCCGTTGATCAGGCCGATCAGCAGGCCACCGGCGGCCACCGCCAGCAGGGTGATCGGCAGGGGCACGTGGTAGGTGACGTCGAGTACCGCCGCCACCCCGCCGAGCAGGCCGAGTTGCGAACCCACCGAGAGGTCGATCTCGCCGGCGATGATCACCAGCACCATGCCGCAGGCGAGGATGCCGGTGATGGACATCTGCCGCAGCAGGTTGGAGAGGTTGCGCGGGGTGACGAAGCCGCCTTCGGTCTGCCAGCTGAAGAACAGCCAGATCAGGGCCACGGCGATCAGCAGGGCGAGCATCTTGTAACGGGTGAACAGCTGTTTCACGGCGTGCATCAGAAGTGCTCCCGGGCTTGGGCGACCGCCCGTTCGGTGGTGCCCAAGGCCGCGGCCAGTACCCGCTCCTGGGTCAGATTCTCATTGGGGAAATCGCCGCGCAGCCGGCCTTCGCCGAGCACCAGCACCCGGTCGGAGACGCCGAGGACCTCGGCCAGCTCCGAGGAGACCATGACGATGGCCACGCCCTCCGCGGCGAGCAGGCCGATCAGCCGGTAGATCTCGAACTTGGCGCCGACGTCGACGCCGCGGGTGGGCTCGTCGAGGATCAGCACCTTGGGCCGCGCCAGCAGCATCTTGGAGAGCACCGCCTTCTGCTGGTTGCCGCCGGAGAGGCCGGTGATGGGCAGGAAGGGGCTGCTGGTCTTGAGTTGCAGCCGGGCGATCTCGGTGTCGATGCAGGACAGTTCCGCCTCGCTGTCGATGCGACTCAGGTGGGCGAATCGGTCCAGCACCGTGAGGGTGATGTTCGAGCCCACGCCCAGGTCGGGAATGATGCCCTGGCGCTTGCGATCCTCCGGGACCAGGCAGAGGCCGGCGCGAATGGATTTCAGCGGGGTGCGGGTGTCGATGCGCTGGCCGTTGAGCCAGACCTCGCCTTCGTAGCGGCCGTCGTAGGCGCCGAAGATGGCCGAGACCAGTTCGGTGCGCCCAGCGCCCACCAGACCGGCGATGCCGAGGATCTCGCCGGCGCGCACGGCGAAGGAGACGTCGTCGACGCGCTTGCGCTGGGGATTGTCGACGTCCAGGCAGGTGAAGTGACGCGCCTCGAAGATCACCTCGCCGATCTCATGGGGGATCTGCGGATAGAGGTTGGTCATGGCGCGGCCGACCATCTGGGTGATGATGCGGTCGATGTCCATCTCGGCCATGGGCGTGGTGGCGATGTGCTTGCCGTCGCGGATCACCGTGATGGTGTCGCAGATGGCCGCCACCTCGTCGAGCTTGTGCGAGATGTAGACGCAGGCGACGCCCTGCGCCTTGAGGTCGCGGATGATGTCCAGCAGCACGGCGATCTCGGAGGTGGTGAGCGCCGAGGTCGGTTCGTCGAGGATCAGCAGCCGGGCGTTCTTGTTCAGCGCCTTGGCGATTTCCACCAGTTGCTGCAGGCCGCCGCCGTACTGGGACACCGGCAGGGCCACGTTCATGTCCGGCACCTTGAGCCGGCGCATCAGCTCGGCCGAGCGCTGCAGCATGGTCGGATAGTCCAGCCGCCCGCCGAAGCGGCGCGGTTCGTGGCCCATGAAGATGTTCTCGGCCACGGACAGATCGGGCACCAGGGTCAGTTCCTGGTGGATGATGACGATGCCGGCCGCCTCGGATTCGGCGATGGACTGGGCTTCCAGGGGTCGCCCGTCCCAGCGGATCTCACCTTCCCAGGTGCCGTGGGGATAGACCGCCGAGAGGACCTTCATCAGGGTGGACTTGCCGGCGCCGTTCTCGCCGCACAGCCCTACGCATTCGCCCGGACGCACCTTGAGATCGATGCCGTCCAGCGCCCGCACCCCGCCAAAGCTCTTGGCGATGCCGTGCATTTCCAGCAGATAGTCGGCCATGGCCGCTCCTTGCCCAGGGGCCGCCCGACGCCAAGCGTCAGACGGCCAGCCGGTGGCCAGTGGTTATTTGCCGTCGATCTGGGCCTGGGTGTAGAAGCCGTCCTTGACCAGCAGGTCAACGTTGGCCTTGGTCAGCTCGGTGGGGGTGAGCAGCAGGGTGTCGACCTTCTTGGTGCCGTTGTCGTAGCTGGAGTTGAAGCCCGGCTTCTCGTTGCGCACCAGTTGCACCGACAGCTTGGCCGCCTCGGAGGCGATCAGCTTGAGCGGCTTGTAGACGGTCATGGTCTGGGTGCCGGCGATCACCCGCTTGATGGCGGCGAGGTCGGCGTCCTGACCGGACACGGCGACCTTGCCGGCCAGCTTCTGCGCCGCCAGGGCCTGGATGGCGCCGCCGGCGGTGGCGTCGTTGGAGGCGACGATGCCGTCGATCTTGTTGTCGTTGGCGGTCAGGGCGTTCTCGACGATGGCCAGGGCCTCGGTCGGGTTCCACTCCTTCACCCACTGCTGGCCGACGATCTTGACGTCGCCCTTGTCGATGGCCGGCTGCAGGACCTTCATCTGGCCCTGGCGGAGGATCTTGGCGTTGTTGTCGGTGGGTGCGCCGCCGAGCAGGAAGAAGTTGCCCTTGGGCTGGGCCTTGAGCACGCCACCGGCCTGCATCTCGCCGACCTTCTCGTTATCGAAGGAGATGTAGGCGTCGATGTCGGCGTTGAGGATCAGGCGGTCATAGGAGATCACCTTGACCCCGGCCTTCTTGGCCTCGGCCACCACGTTGTTCAGCACCGTGGCGTTGAAGGGCACGATGACGATGGCGTCCACGCCGCGGGAGATCAGGTTCTCGATCTGCGACAGCTGGCGCTGCTCGTTGGCGTCGGCGGATTGCACATAGACCTTGGCGCCGAGTTGCTCGGCGGCGGCGACGAAGTAGTCGCGGTCACGGGCCCAGCGCTCCAGGCGCAGGTCGTCGATGGAGAAACCGATCTTGGGATGCTGGGCGTCGGCCTGGGCGAAACCGGTGGTGCACAGGGCGAGCAGACCGGCGAGCAGGGTCGTCTTGAAAGTCATGGTGGCGTCCTTGGTTATTGTTGTTGTGGAGCGAGAGAACGGATTTGAGTGTAACGATTCAGCGCGCTTGCACAAGCGGGTCAGCCAGGCTTTTCTGCCGACCCGCTCGCGGTCGCTAGCGATACAGGTAACGGTTGACCACGCCTTCGAGCAGCTCCTGGCGGCCGCTCACCGGCTGGGGCGCCAGGCCCTGGCTGAAGGTGTGCTCGGCCAGTTGCTCCAGACTCAGCTGGCCCCCGAGGATGCGCTGACCGAGGGACTGGTCCCAGCCGGCATAGCGCTCGGCCTTGAACTTGCCCAGGGGGTCGTCCTGCAACAGCGCCGCGGCGCGTTCCAGCGACAGCGCCAGGGTGTCCATGGCCGCCACGTGGCCGTGGAACAGGTCGACGTCGTCCAGGCTCTGGCGGCGCACCTTGGCGTCGAAGTTGAAGCCGCCGCGGGTGAAGCCGCCGCCCTTGAGGATCTCGTAGATCGCCAGGGTCATTTCCTCGACGCTGTTGGGGAACTGGTCGGTGTCCCAGCCGTTTTGCGGATCGCCGCGGTTGGCGTCGATGCTGCCGAATACGCCGAGGGCCACGGCGCTAGCGATCTCGTGCTGGAAGCTGTGCCCGGCCAGGGTCGCGTGGTTGGCCTCGATGTTGACCTTGATCTCCTTCTCCAGCCCGAATTGCTGCAGGAAGCCGAAGACGGTGGCCACGTCATAGTCGTACTGGTGCTTGGTCGGCTCCTGGGGCTTGGGCTCGATCAGCAGATCGCCCTGGAAGCCGATGCGGTGCTTGTGCTCCACCACCATCTGCATGAAGCGGCCGAGTTGCTCGCGCTCGCGCGCAAGGTCGGTGTTGAGCAGGGTCTCGTAGCCTTCGCGGCCGCCCCAGAGCACATAGTTCTCGCCGCCCAGGCGGTGAGTGGCGTTCATCGCCGTGCAGACCTGGGTGGCGGCGCAGGCGAAGACTTCCGGATCGGGATTGCTGGCGGCGCCGGCGGCATAGCGCGGGTGGCTGAAGCAGTTGGCGGTGCCCCACAGCAGCTTGAGGCCGGTGTCGCTCTGGTGGCGTTCCAGCTCGTCCACCAGACGGGCGAAGTTCTCGCGGTACTCGGCGAAGCTGGCGCCTTCCGGGGCGACGTCGGTGTCGTGGAAGCAGTAGTAGTCCACGCCCAGCTTGCTGAAGAATTCGAAGGCGGCGGCGGCCTTGGCGCGGGCCTGCTCCAGGGGCGAACCCGCTGCCTGCCAGGGCCGCTGGAAGGTGCCCTGACCAAAGACATCGCTACCTGGCCAGACGAAGGTGTGCCAGTAGCAGACGGCCATGCGCAGGTGCTCGCGCATGGGCTTGCCCATGACCAGGCGGTCGGCTTCGTAATGGCGGAAGGCAAGCGGGGAATCGCTGTCGGGACCGGCGTAGCGGACCTTTTCGACATTGGGGAAATAAGCCATGGCGTTGTCCTTGTTCTTATCTGTCGCACCCGATACGGCGTACCGGTTTGCGTCGATGGTAGCGCCGCTGCCCGGGCTGCCTATTGTGAAAATCACCAGAGCCAGGTGCGATTTTGCCGCTTGAGGCGTGCACGCGGCGGTCGTAGTCTGGAGCCCCGCCCGCGCCTCCTGCCGGAAACGCCGCCATGCCCAGCCAGCCGCCCGTCCACCGCGTCGCCCTGCTGTTCAACGGGAGCAAGATCTACGACAGAGGCATCCTCGCCGGCATCGGCAACTATCTGAGCGGTACCCGGGCGCGCTGGGATCTGTTCCTCGAAGAAGACTTCCTCTGCCGGCTCAAGGGCATCGAGCGCTGGCAGGGCGACGGCATCATCGCCGACTTCGACGACCCGGCGGTGAGCGCCGCCCTGGCCCACAGCGCCTTGCCGGTGGTGGCCGTCGGCGGCTCCTACGCGGCCCCTGGCGACTACCCGCCCGGCATCCCCTACGTGGCCACCGACAACGCCGCCCTGGTGCGCCTGGCCTACGACCACCTGATCGAATCCGGGCTGACCCGCTTCGCCTGCTTCAGCCTGCCCGCCGCCGACACCAATCGCTGGGCCAGCGAGCGCGAGACGGCCTTTGCCGCCCTGCTCCGCCGCGACGGCCTGCCGGTGGAGATCTATCGCGGCCTGGAGACCAGCGCACCGCTGTGGGACACGGCGGTGGAACAGCTGATCGCCTGGCTGGAGGCCCTGCCCAAGCCGGTGGGCATCCTCGCCGTGACCGACGCCCGGGCGCGGCAACTCCTGCAGGCCTGCCTCACCGCCGGCATCCCGGTGCCGGAACAGGTGGCGCTGGTGGGCATCGACAACGATCCCCTGGCGCGCACCCTGACCCGAGTGCCCCTGACCTCGGTGATTCAGGGTACCGAGGCCATCGGCCGCGAGGCGGCGCGCCTGCTGCACCAGCGGCTGCACGGCGTCGAACTGGGGGCGCCACGAGTGCTGATTCCGCCGGAGGGGATCAACGTCCAGGCTTCCAGTCGTCACCAGCCGGTGCGCCATCCCCAGGTGATGCGCGCCCTGCACTTCATCCGCCAGTACGCCTGCCAGGGCATCAAGACCGAGCAGGTGGCCAGCTATGTCGGCATCTCCCGTTCGGCGCTGGAGACGTCCTTTCGCCGCGAGCTGGGGCGCAGCGTCCACGACGAGATCCTCGGCTTCAAGCTGGCCGCCGCGGCCGTGGCGCTGCAGGAAGAGGCGCCGAGCCTGGCCGAGGTCGCCCGGCGCTGCGGCTTCACCTCGGCGCAGTACCTGCACGCGGTGTTTCGCCGGGAATTCGGCTGCACCCCGCGGCAGTACCAGTCGAATCCCAGACCCCTGGCGAGCGCCCATGAAAAAGCCCGTCCGGAGACGGGCTTTCAGGTCGCTACCGCGGCTTATTTGCCGACGGTCTGACCCAGGAACCAGGCACGCTCTTCGGCCTGGTCGATCCACTCTTCCAGCAGGCTGGTGGTGGAGACGTCGTTGGCGTCGTCGGTCAGGGTGTGGGTGGTGCGCATGTAGGCGGCCAGCGACTGGTTGTCGTCATGCAGCTCGGTCAGCATCTGATCCGCCGACAGATCGGTGGCATCGCTGCTGGCCAGGCGCTTGAGTTGCACCATCTGCTCCAGGGAGCGCACGGTCGGCTGGCCGATCTTGCGCGCACGCTCGGCGATCAGGTCGGTGATGCCGTACAGCTGGGTAGCCTGCTCTTCCAGCAGCAGGTGGTAGTCGCGGAAGTGCGAGCCCTTCATGTGCCAGTGGTAGTTCTTGGTTTTGATGTACAGCGCGAAGACATCGGAGAGCAGCACGGCCAGGGCTTCGCCGACGGCCTGCTGGTTCTGCAGGGTGGCGTCTTCGCCCTGATGGGCCTTCTGCTTGACGCTGGAAACGGTCTTGAGTTCTTGCTTGGCATTGGCAACGGCCATGAGAGATCTCCTGTCAGGACGTGAAGAGGAAAAGGGGTTCGCTTGCATTGGCGCGAACATCAACGTCTGCAGAAATCGACCGCACCGGACGAAAAATCGTTCATCGAATTTGCATATCGCCACCATGGGCATGACGAATGGTTGCCTATGTTGCGACTGCGTTTCATTGCCCGTCCCAGAGGCCCTCTTTCGCCACGGCCGCTGCGCTTGTAGCTAGATGTGTAGGTAAAACCGTTTGTCAGCTTTGCCAGCAAACCGACGCCGCGTGAGAACCCCTGCTCGTTCCGCCCGGTCACCTAAAAGGCAAGGCACACGAACGGTCGCCGAGAGCTCTCTGCCGGCCACGACAAGGTTCTGCACACAGGTAACAGCGTATGACGACGCCCCTCAATCCCGCCCAGGGACAGCCCTCGCAGACCAAGGACGGTTCTACGGCAGAGGCCCATCTGCATGACCTGAAAGAGGTCGCCAAGGACACGGTGCAAGACGCCAAGCAGGAAGGTGCCGCGCACTTCGAGCACTACCGCGACACCGCGGCCGACCAACTGGGCGCCATTGCCCAGAGCGCCCAGGCGGCGGCCGACGAACTGGAAGACAAGGACACCCTGGGCCTGGCGCACTATGTCAGCGACATGGCACGGAGCCTGACCGGTCTGGCCGAGGATCTGCGCGGCAAGAACGCCGAGCAGCTGCTGCAGCAGGCCGGCACCCTGGCCCGCGACAACCCGGCGCTGTTCCTGACCGGCAGCATCGCCATCGGCTTTGGCCTGTCGCGCTTTCTCAAGGCCTCCAGCCAGCCGGATACCGGCAGCAGCGCGCGCGTCGGCGGCGCGGACGCGGTGCCCTCGCTGACCACCCCCTCGGTCGCGGCGGAAAACGAACTGGTGGAGCCGGCGGCGGGTGCCGACGTCATCCACACCAACAACATTCCCAAGGGTCCCGACCTCCACACCCCGACCACCACCCGTGGTGGCGATCCCATCGGTGGCGCGGCGATCAACCCGGCCCGCAGCGACAGCAACCTGAACACCGGCACCTCATCCAGCCCGCTGGATCGACCCACCCTGAGCGGAGGCAAGCAGCCATGATCAACGACAACCCCACTCCGCGCCCCACCGAGGGCGACACCTCGGTCGTCGGCCTGGTCAAGCAGCTGGTCCAGGAAGTGCCGGCGCTGTTCACCAAGGAACTGGCCCTGGCCAAGGCCGAACTGGGCGAGTCCCTGCGCACCACTAAGGCCGGCGTAGCCGGCGTCGCCGCAGGCGCCATCGTACTGCTGGCCGGCTTCATCGTGCTGCTGATGGGCGTCGTCTATTTCCTCTCCCAGTACCTCACGCCCTGGGCCGCCACCCTGCTGGTGGGCGCCGTGGTCATGGTGATTGGTTTCATCATGGTGCAGTCGGGCAAGAAGCAGTTCGAGCCGTCCCACTTCACCCCTGATCGCACCGTCAACAGCCTGCAGAAGGACAAGGACGCCGTACGGAGGGCCGCACAATGAGCATCACCGATCAGATCGATCAGGAATCCCGCAAGAATCCCGACGAGCTCGAGCGCGAGATCGACCAGAAGCGCGAGCGTATCGAAGACCTGGTGGGCGCCCTGGAAAGCCGCCTGTCGCCCGGCCAGCTGTTCGATCAGGCACTGTCCTACACCAAGGGCCACAGCGGCGAATTCGCCCACAACCTGGGCAATACCCTCAAGGCCAATCCGGTGCCGGCGGTGCTGACTTCGGTAGGCCTGCTGTGGCTGGCGCTGGGACAGAATCGCACGCCGGCTCCGGCCACCACGGGCACTCCGCTCAAGGACAAGCTGTCCGGTGCGCTGGACTCGGTCGCCAACAGCGCCGGCCATACCCGCGATTCCCTGAACCGTGGCAGTCACGATGTGCGCGACAAGGCGACCGGCCTGGGCGAGAGCGTTTCGGCCAAGGCCTCCCAGACCGGGGAGCGGCTGAGCGATACCGCGGCGCAGGCCAAGGACACCCTGGCTGACCAGGCGCAACAGCTCAAGGGCACCTTCGAGACCCTGCTGCGTGAACAGCCGCTGGTGGTGGGTGCGCTGGGCATCGCCCTCGGCGCCCTGCTGGGCGCTGCCCTGCCACGCACCGAGACCGAGGACCGCGCCCTGGGCAAGCACAGCGACAAGCTGACCGCCAAGGCCAAGCAGGCCGCCAGCAGTGGCTACGAACAGGTCAAGGCGGCAGGCCAGGACGTGGCGAAAGAGGCGCGCCAGGCCAGCCAGGACCACCGCAGCCAGCCGGCGGACGCAGGTACTCCTGCGCCGAAAAATCTGGGCAACGATCCCGACGCCGGGGTCGAGTCCATGGCGGGCTCGCCGAGGGCAGGCACCGGCAGCACCCTCGGCGCCACCCAGGCGACCGCGGGCATGAATGTCGGCCGTACCGCGGCCAACGGCAATACCCCGGGCGCGGTCGGCGACGAGAGCGGCATGGCCACCCCGCCACGCAGCTTCTGACCGGCAGGATGGCCGGGGTCAGCCGCTGACCTCGGCCTGAAAAACGAAGGCGCCCGGGTCTGCACCCGGGCGCCTTCGTTTTTCGTGCCCCTATCAGTAACCCGGATCCGGATTCTCCTTGGGCTGCTCGGGTCGCTTGCTGTCCTGCGGGCGCTGTTCTTCACCGCCCTGGTTGAGTTCCTTGTGGGTCTCGCCGACCTTACCGGCGTTTTCCGGCTTGTGATCGAGATCGTCGCGCTTGGCCATGATCCTCACCTCTTGTGGCTGAGTAGCTTAGGCAACGCGGCGGGGCCAGGGTGCCCCGGCCGCACCGATCAACGCAGGGGCGGCGCCATGAACTCCGGGCCCACCGGATCCTTGACGTGTTCGTCGAGGATGGCGTCGATAGCCGCCAGGTCCTCGGCGGACAGTCGCCAGCCGAAGGCCTCGTCCAGGCCCTGCAACTGCTCGGGCTTGCGCGCGCCCCAGAGGGCGATGGTCGGCCCCTGGTCGAGGATCCAGCGCACCGACAGGGCCAGCACCGACTTGCCATGGCGCTCGCGGGCAAAGGCGGTCAGGGCCTCCACCGCGGCCAGGTACTGGGCGAAGCGTGGCGCCTGGAACTTGGGATCGCCCTGGCGCAGGTCATCGCCGTCGAATTGCGTCTGCGCATGCATACGCCCGGACAGCAGGCCGCGGCAGAGCGCGCCATAGGCGAGCACCACCAGACCGTGACGCTGGGCATAGGGCAGCACATCGGCCTCGATGGCGCGCTCGAAGAGGTTGTAGGGCGGCTGCACGGTGGACAGATTGGCGAACTGGCGGAAGGCCTCCAGTTGCTCGGGCGAGTAGTTGCTCACGCCGATGGCGAGGATCTTGCCCTCCTGCCGCAAGCGCTCCAGCTCACCCGCGGTTTCTTCGTGGGCCACCTGGGGATCGGGCCAGTGCACCTGATAGAGATCGATGCGATCGGTGCGCAGGCGCTGCAGGGAATCCTCCACCTCCTGGCGAATGCGGGCCGCGCTGGCGTTGCGGCGCACCTCTTCGTTGGGCCACTCCAGGGCTACCTTGGTGGCGATCACCGCCTGGTCGCGGATGCCTTCCAGGGCCTTGCCGACGATCTCCTCGGACCGACCGAAGCCGTACACCGGCGCGGTATCGATCAGGTTGATGCCGCCATGCACGGCGCCGCGGATGGTCTCGATGGAACGGGCTTCGTCGGTACCGCCCCACATCCAGCCACCGATGGCCCAGGTACCGAGGCCGATGCGGGAAACGGGGGTATCGATACCCGGGATACGCAGGGTTTCACTCATAGGATCTCCAGGCGAAGACGCCAGTCGGAAGGGTTAGCCTTGTGAGGCTAATTCAAAAGGCGTTGAATAGGGCTCAACGAACGCTTGACCTTTAGAGCCTGTTCAAAGGCTCGCGAGCTAGAGACAAACAAGGCGAAAATGCCTGAGGAAGCGGAGTTTACGAATGGTAAATGAGCATTCCGACGGGGCTGGCCTTCCAGGGCATTTTCAACGCCGTTTGGCCGACGCGCAGCAGACTTTGGACAGGCTCTTATCGCGCGAGGACTGTACATGCCGACCCTCAACCGCGGCGAACTGGCCGATCTCAACGTCTTCGTCGCCCTGGTCCGGCGGCGCAGCTTTCGCCAGGCCGCCATCGAACTGGGCGTCACCACCTCGGCGCTGAGCCATGCCCTGCGCCAGCTGGAGACGCGCCTGGGGGTCAAGCTGCTCAATCGCACCAGTCGCTCGGTGGTACCGACCCTGGCCGGCGCGGCGCTGGCGGAAAAACTCGAACAGGGCTTTGCCTTGATTGGCGAGGCGCTGGGCGAACTGGACCAGCACCGCGACGCCCCGGTCGGCCGCCTGCGCCTGAGCGTGCCGCGGGATGCGGCGCGGCTGCTGGTGACCCCGACCCTGCCCCGGCTGCTGGCGGCCTATCCGCAGTTGCAACTGGACATCAGCGTCGAGGATCGCCCGGTGGACATCGTCGCCGACGGCCTCGATGCCGGCATCCGCTATGGCGATACCGTGCCCCAGGATATGGTCGCCCTGCCGCTCACCGACGAATTGCGCTGGATCGTGGTGGGCGCCCCCGCCTATCTGGCGCGCCACGGCCGGCCGCAGCAGCCGGAGGAGCTTGCCGACCACCAGTGCGTACGCCTGCGGCTGGGCAGCGGCGCCCTCTATCGCTGGGAGCTGGGCAGTGGCGCCAGCACCCGGACGATCGACGTGCCGGGTCCGCTCACGGTCAACGAGACCGAGACCTCGATCCAGGCCGCCCTCGACGGCCTGGCCCTGGCCTATTGCCTGGAATGGCGGGTGGCCGACGAACTGCGCGACGGTCGCCTGGAGCAGGTGTTGCCGGACTGGGCCTCGCCCGGCGCGCCGCTGTGCATCTACTACCCGAGTCGGCGCCAGCCGCCACCCGGCCTGCGCCAGTTGATCGAGGCCCTGCGCCAGACCTGGACCGGACGCCACCCCTGAGGGCGCGAACCAACCGCCGCGCCCGGGGGTCCCCTGACCACGCCATGATCGCCTGACCGAGGAGGCCCTCTTGCCCGCAGCCAACGCCGCCGCATCCGACCTGCCGCTGCCCGTGGAGCGCGAACTCAGCCCCCGGGCGCTGCTCACCGGGGCGCTGCTGGGCATCCTGCTGACCCCGGCCAATGTCTATGCCGGCCTCAAGATCGGCTGGTCGTTCAACATGTCGATCATCGCCCTGCTGGTGAGCTACGGTCTCTGGCACCGCCTGGGGCGCCGCCTGCAGCAACCGGGCTGGACGCTGCACGAGAGCAACATCAATCAGACCGTGGCCTCGGCGGCGGCCAGCATCGTCTCCGGCGGCCTGGTCGCGCCCATCCCGGCCTACACCCTGCTGACCGGCCAGGAATTGCCGACCCTGCCGCTGATGGGCTGGGTGTTCGCGGTGAGCTTTCTCGGCATCTGGGTGGCCTGGTACCTCCGGCCCCTGCTGCTGGCCGATGCCAGCCTGAAATTCCCCGAGGGCCTGGCCACCCTGGAAGCCCTGCGCCAGGTCTATGCCAGTGGCGCCGAAGCCCTGGCCCGCCTGCGGGTGCTGCTGGGCGCCCTGACGCTGTCGGCGGCGGTCAAGCTGGTGGACACCTTCGCCTGGACGCTGCCGCGAGTCGCGCCCTCGCCAGCCCTGGAACGCCTGACCTTCAGCTTCGATCCCTCGCTGCTGCTGCTCGGCTTTGGCGGCATCATCGGCCTGAGGGTCGGGTTGTCACTGCTGCTCGGCACCCTGCTGGCCTGGGGCGGTGTCGCGCCCTGGCTGCTGGCCAGTGGTGTCGCCGCGCTGCCGGCGGAGGCCAGCGGTCCGCAATACGCCTTCCTGGTGCAATGGCTGCTCTGGCCCGGGGTGAGTCTGATGGTCAGCGCCACCCTGGCTGCGCTGGCCGTACGGCTGATCACCCTGCCCCGCGCCGAACGCCGTCGCCAGGGCTGGCAGCGGCCGCGCGCCTGGCCGCTGGCGCTGCTGCTGGCGGCGGCTCTGCTGGTGGTGGTGCTGCAGGTGCGGCTGTTCGGCATAGACCCCTGGCTGGCCCTGCTGGCCCTGCCCCTGGCGCTGTTTCTCGCCGCCATGGCCGCGCGGGTGGTCGGCGCCACCGGCATTCCCCCCATCGGCGCCATCGGCCAGCTGTCGCAGCTGACCTTTGGGCTGGCCGCCCCCGGGCAGGTCAACATCAACCTCATGGGCGCCAATACCGCGGGCGGGGCGGCGGGCCAGAGCACCGACCTGATGAACGACTTCAAGGTCGGCCAGGCCATTGGCGCCACCCCCGCCAAGCAGGTGGTCGCCCAGTGCCTGGGCATCGCCCTCGGTGCGGTAACCGGGGTGCTTACCTATCGGCTACTGATTCCCGATCCCCAGGCACTGCTGCTCAGCGCCGCCTGGCCGGCGCCGGCGGTGGCCCAGTGGAAGGCGGTGGCGGAAACCCTGACCCAGGGCCTGGGCGCCCTCGATGGCGCCATGCGCCTGGGCATCGTCCTGGGCGCCCTGGCCGGCTTGCTGCTGGGCCTGGCCGAAGCCTTGCTGCCGACCCGCCGCGCGCACTGGCTGCCCAGCTCGGCGGCCCTGGGCCTGGCCTTCATCCTGCCGGCCTCGGTGTCGCTGATGATGACCCTGGGCGCACTGCTCACCGCCCTGGTGCGCTGGCGGGCACCGAGGCTGGCCGAACGCTTCGCCCTGGCCGCCGCGGCCGGCCTCATCGCCGGGGAAAGTCTGGCCGGGGTGGGGGCGGCTTTCTGGCAAATGCTCTCGACGTGAGCTGCGACATCTTGTCAACTGGACAATAATTTCCAGACGTAATGTCGCGAAGCTTTCAATAACCTTTCAAACCCATGAAATTCGGGGGTTCTGGTCCGATTCAGCTTGCCAGCGCGCTTTTGCAACACATAAGGTTACAAATAGCGCGACCCACCCGCGAGAGGTCTGGGCGCCCTGCGCGAGCTGTCTCCATAACAAACCCAATCCGAGCTAGCAGTCATGGCCACCACCTCGAAAGCCAAATCCATCTTCCGCGTCGTCAGCGGAAACTTCCTCGAAATGTACGACTTCATGGTCTATGGCTTCTATGCCACGGCCATCGCCAAGACGTTCTTTCCCGGCGATAACGAACTCGCCTCCCTGATGCTGTCGCTGGCCACCTTCGGCGCCGGCTTCCTGATGCGCCCCCTGGGGGCGATCTTCCTCGGCGCCTACATCGACAAGCACGGCCGTCGCCACGGCCTGATCGTCACCCTGGCGCTGATGGCCCTGGGTACCCTGCTGATCGCCGTGGTGCCGGGCTATGCCACCCTGGGTGTCGCCGCACCGCTGCTGGTGCTGCTCGGCCGCCTGCTGCAGGGCTTCTCCGCCGGTGTCGAACTGGGCGGCGTGTCCGTCTACCTGTCGGAGATCGCCACCCCCGGCCGCAAGGGCTTCTTCGTTTCCTGGCAGTCCGCCAGCCAGCAGGTCGCGGTGGTCTTCGCCGGCGTGCTGGGCGCGCTGCTCAACCACTGGCTGTCGCCCGCCGAAATGGGTGAATGGGGCTGGCGCATCCCCTTCCTGATCGGCTGCCTGATCGTGCCCTTCCTGTTCATCATCCGTCGTTCCCTGGAAGAGAGCCCGGAATTCGAGGCGCGCAAGCATCGCCCGACCTTCGGCGAAACCATGACCTCCATCCGCCAGAACTTCGGCGTGGTGCTGGCAGGCGTAGCCATGGTCTCCATGACCACCGCCTCCTTCTACCTGATCACCGCCTACACCCCGACCTTCGGCAAGCACGAGCTGAACCTGACCGCGCTGGACAGCCTGATCGTCACCGCCTGCGTGGGTGTTTCCAACTTCATCTGGCTGCCGGTGATGGGCGCCCTGAGCGATCGCATCGGCCGCCGTCCGTTGCTGATCTTCGCCACCGTACTGGCCATCCTCACCGCCTACCCGGCGATGATCTGGCTGACCCACGCCCCGGGCTTCTCGCGCCTGCTGATGGTCGAGCTGTGGCTGTCCTTCCTCTATGGCACCTATAACGGTGGCATGGTGGTAGCCCTGACCGAGGTGATGCCGGCCCATGTGCGCACCACCGGCTTCTCCCTGGCCTACAGCCTGGCCACCGCGACCTTTGGCGGCTTCACCCCGATGGTCTGCACCTGGCTGATCCAGGAGACCGGCAACAAGGCCGCCCCGGGCATGTGGCTGACCGTAGCGGCCGTCCTCGGCCTGGTCGCGACCCTGACCCTGTTCAAGGGCAACACCGAGCCGCGCTTCAAGACCGTCACGGCCTGACAGCCCTGTCGCAGAGCGGCAGGTCCTGCCGCTCTCGCGTCCACCCAGGTCGCTCCGCGCATCGAACTGTCATGACCTTTTGTTATGGTCTAGACCAGATGACCGCATACCGCGGTCGCCGTGCCGGAGTCCGCCGATGCCCACCCTTCCCCGCCTTCTCGCCGGCCTGGCCGGCGGTCTGCTCAGCCTCACCGCTGCCGCCACCGAGCTGGCCCACTGGCCGGCCGATGCCGCCCGCCAGCTCGACGCCCTGATCGCCGCCAATGCCAACCAGGGCAACTACGCGGTGTTCGACATGGACAACACCAGCTATCGCTACGACCTGGAAGAGGCCCTGCTGCCCTTCCTGGAGATGAAGGGCGTGCTGACCCGCGACACTCTCGACCCTTCGCTCAAGCTGATTCCCTTCAAGGATGTCGGTGGCCACAAGGAAAGTCTCAACAGCTACTACTACCGGCTGTGCGAGGTCGACGACCTGGTCTGCTACCCCTGGGTCGCCCAGGTGTTTTCCGGCTTCACCCTGCAGCAACTCAAGGGCTACGTCGACGAGCTGATGGCCTACGGCAAGCCGATCCCCGCCACCTACTACGGCAAGGACGACAAGGTGGAGACGGTGGAGATCAATCCGCCCAAGCCCTTCACCGGCCAGCAGGAGCTCTATCACAAGCTGATGGAGAACGGCATCGAGGTCTATGTGATCAGTGCCGCCCATGAGGAGCTGGTGCGCATGGTGGCGTCCGATCCGCGCTACGGCTACGGCGTGAAACCGGAAAACGTCATTGGCGTCACCACCCTGCTCAAGGACCCGGCCACCGGCGCCCTGACCACCGCCCGCAAGCAGATCGCCGAAGGCAAGTACGATCCCCAGGCCAACCTGAAGCTGCAGGTCACGCCCTACCTCTGGACCCCGGCCACCTGGTTCGCCGGCAAGTACGCGGCCATCCTCACCTACATAGATCCCTGGAAGAAACCCATCCTGGTCGGCGGCGACACCCCGGTCAGCGACGGCCCCATGCTGTTCCAGGGCGTGGACGCCGCCAAGAACGGCATCCACCTGTGGATCGACCGCAAGTCCAAGTACCGCACCCAGATCGAGGCGATGATGAAGAGCAACGCCGAGGGCCAGGCCAAGGCCGGGGTGGCGGTGAATGCGGACAAGCACTGGGTGATCGTCAAGCCCGAAGACATCCAGTAGGCCCGCGGCGATCGGGCGGGCTAGACTGGGGACTCCCTCAGCCCGCCCTGGAGCCCGCCATGGAACACCTGGTCCTGACCGTCATCGCCCCCGATCGCCCCGGTCTGGTGGAAGCCCTGGCCGACTGCGTGGCCGCCCAGGGCGGCAACTGGCTGGAAAGCCGTATGGCCCACCTGGCCGGCCAGTTCGCCGGCATCCTTTCGGTGGAAGTGGAACCGGAATTGCGCAATGGCCTGGTGGAGACGCTGCAGCAGCTGGCCATTCCCGGCCTGCGCATCCTGGTCGGCGAACCCGGCCAGCCGGCGCCGGTGGGTGCGCCTCTGGTGCAGCTGGATCTCCTGGGCAACGACCGGGTCGGCATAGTCCGCGACATCACCCGGGCGCTGCACCAGGTCGGGGTAAACGTCGAACGCCTGTCCACCGAGACCCGCCCGGCACCCATGAGCAGCGAGGTGCTGTTCCACGCCACCGCCCTGCTGGCGCTCCCAGCGGACCTCGAACTCGAGGCGCTGCAGGCCCACCTGGAAACCCTCACCGACGACCTGATGGTGGAGCTCAAGCTCTATCGCCACGGGCACAACTAGGCCCTAGCTCCGCCCCTTCTCCAGCCGTCGCCGGATGCCCTCGGGGACATCGTCCGGCAGCGGCATCCGCCCGTCCGCCGGCAGGGCTTCCAGGCCGGCTTCGTCCAGCAGCACCAGCACCTCCTCCTTGAGGCGACTCAGGGCGAAGGCCTGCCAGGCCTCGCGCACCGAGGGGAAGAGCTCCAGTTCGTAGTCGAAGGTGCGGATCGGTCGCCGACTCTCCAGGGCCGCGCGCAGCAAGGGCTGGGCGTGGGGATGGCGCAACTGGTGCAGAAAGGCTTCGCGCAGTTCCAGGCGATCGTCCTGGGTCAGGCGCGGCAGCGGCAGGTAGCGTTCGGGATCTTCCAGCTCCTCGCGTTCTTCCAGACTGAGATCGTCCGGATCGAGCAGGCGCAGGGCGCCGCTGGCAAGGTCGAGGAAGTGGGTGCCTCGCTCCCGGCTGTCCAGAGCGGCAGCCAGCAGATCGAGGTCGAGGGTGAGGGGGCGCATGGCAGGACTCCGGCACAGGCGAACAGGAGCGGAGTTCTATCTCCGCTCCTGTTGCGACCTGGCACCGGAAGCTGCGTTCAGCCTTTCCGCTGATAGGGGAAGAAGCGCCGCTCGCGCAGGTCGTGCTCGATCTGCTCCAGGCTCTTGCCCTTGGTCTCCGGCACCAGGCGCCAGATGAACAGCAGCGCCACCAGGGAAATCCCGGCATAGAGCCAGAAGGTATGGGCGGCGCCCAGCTTGGTCACCAGGCTCAGGGTAGTGAGGGTCACCAGCAGGTCGAAGCCCCAGTGGCTGAAGGCGCCGACGCTGGCGCCCTTGCCGCGCACGAACAGCGGATAGACCTCGGCGTTGATCAGCCAGATGCAGACGCCGAAACCGCCGCAGTTGAGCATCAGGTAGGCGGCCAGGCAGGCCACCACCGTCCAGCGTTCGACATCGGTCTGGGGACCGGCGCCCTGGAACAGGTAGCCCATGATCGCCAGGGCGATGATGGAGCCGGGAATCAGCGTCAGCAGGTAGCGGCGACGACCGATGCGATCCACCAGGAAGCTGCCGACCACGGTCATGATCACCACCAGGATGGTGCTGCAGCCGGTGGCCAGCACCGCGGTCTGGTCGGAGAAACCGGCCTGGGTGAGGATGGTGGGTGCGTAGTAGATCAGGGCATTGTTGCCGGTGATCTGCGAGAACATGGCGATGCCGGCGCCCACCAGCAGGGCCGGACGGACCCAGGGCGAGAAGAGGTCACTCCAGTTGCCTTCCGGGGCGTTGCTCACGGTCTTGATCTCGGCCAGTTCGGCCTGGGCGGCAGCGGCGCCGCCACGAACCCGTTCCAGTACCGCCAGGGCGTCGCCCTCGCGACCCTTGACCAGCAGCCAGCGCGGACTCTCCGGCAGTACCGCCATGCCCGCCAGCAGGATCAGCGCGGGCACCAGGCCGAGGCCGAACATCCAGCGCCAGTGTTCGTCCAGGGCGAAGCCGGTGAAATAGGCCACGGTGATGCCGAACACCACCATGAACTGGAACAGCACCACCAGCTTGCCGCGGTGCTCCGGCGGCGCCACCTCGGCGATGTACACCGGGATGATCTGGGTGGAGCTGCCGGCCGACAGGCCGAGCAGGAAGCGCGACAGGATCAGCAAGGTGACGTTGGGCGACAGCGCCGAGAGCACCGAGCCCAGGGCGAACACCAGGGCCACGCCGATGATGGTCTTGCGGCGGCCGAGGCGGTCGGAGATCGGGCCGGTGCCGAGGCAACCGAACAGGGCGCCAAAGATGATGGCGCCGGTCACCAGTTGCTTGACGGTGTCGTCCATGGCGAATTCGCGGCCGAGGCCGAGCAGGGCGACGCCGATGATGCCGGTGTCGTAGCCGAACAGCAGTCCACCGAGGGCGGCGATCACGGCGATGAGCACGACCAGCCCCTTGCGCGGGGTGGCCGCCACGGGTGCGGCGAGCGAGGGTGATGAAGCGAGCATGGGGAAATCCTTTCTTGTTTTGCCAGGGCAAGGATCGCGGCGGCGACCTGATCCACCCGCGCGGGCGGGCCGTGGGGGAGCATGGCCCAGGGAAAAGCGCGATGCGGCAGGCAGAGAAACGTTAGGTGAATCGTTTCACCTAATGATGCCAGTTGTAACAGGACTTGTGAAAAGCATCACGCTTGGCGACCGGCAGCGGCTAGCTGCCGATGGTCAGTTCCTGGAAGCGCTGCTCGGGCAGCGCCGCTGCGCCCTGCCCCGGGCGCAGGGCCTGATCGCCCAGGCGCTCGACCAGGAAGTCGATGAACACCTTGAGCTTGGGCGGCAGGTGGCGCGTCGCCGGATAGAGCAGCCAGGCGCCGCCGTGGTAGTGCGGCAGAAAGGACCACTCCGGCAGCACCTGGATGATCTCGCCACGGGCCAGGGCCGCCTGGGCGGTGAACAGGGGCAGGCTGCCGATGCCGATGTGGTTGAGCACCGCGTCCAGGCGCACCCCGGTGTGATTGGCGGCATAGCGACCGCGCACATTGACGTGGACCACCTTGGCGCCCTGGCGAAACTTCCAGCGCGAATCGGCCGGTTCCTCCGCCAGGTAGATGCAGCTGTGCCCGGCCAGATCGCGGGGATGGGCGGGCTGACCGTGCTCGGCCAGGTACTGCGGCGTGGCGCAGAGCAGGTGCTCGATGGTCAGCAGCTGACGACCCACCAGCCCGGGCGGCGGCCGATCGGTGATGCGGATGGCCAGGTCGACGTTCTCGTCGATCAGATCGACATAGCGGTCTTCCAGCAGCAACTGCACGTCCACCGCCGGATAGCGGCGCAGGAAGTCGGCCATGTGCGGATGGATCACCGTGCTCCCCACCGCCTTGGGCACCGACAGCCGGACGATGCCGGCCGGCGCCTGGTTGAACTGGCCACTGACCTCCAGCACCGCCCGCGCGGCGCCGACCATGTCGCTGCAGCGCCGATAGACCTCCTCCCCCGCCTCCGACAGGCGCAGCTTGCGCGTACTGCGATTGAGCAGCCGGGTGCCCAAAGCCTTCTCCAGGCGCGCCACGCTGCGACTGGTGGAGGATGGGGTCAGACCCAGCTGACGGGCCGCCGCAGAGAAGCTGCCGCTCTCCACCACCCGCACGAAGATGGCCATCTCGCTGAGCAGCGGCAGGGGAAGATTTATGCTCACAGCGCAAAATTCCTTTGGAGGGAGGGTGGATTATCACCCTTGCGTGCGCTCTTTAGAATGAGGATGTTTCTCGTTTTCTAGGTAGTAGACGTATGACCGAGCGCCTGTATTTCCTGAGCGACAGCCTGATCGCCGAGGTCGAGGTCCACGCCTGTAGCGCCGCCGAGGACGGTTATGTCGTCGAATTGCTGGCCACGCCCTTCCATCCCCAGGGCGGCGGCCAGCCCAGCGACACCGGCTGGATCGGCACCGCCGAGGTGACCCGGGTGGTCCAGGACGGCGACCGTATCCTGCACCACACCACCCGCCCGCTGACGCCCGGCCGTGTGCTGGCCCGGGTCGACGAAGGCCGGCGCCAGCTGCATTCGCGGCTGCACTCGGCCGGGCATCTGCTCGGTCACATCGGCGAGACCCATGGCTGGGTACCGGTCAAGGCCCATCACTGGCCGGGTGAAGGCCGCATCGAATTCATTCCGGGCGAGGATACCTGCGCCCTGGACGTCGAATCCTTGCAGGCGCACTTCGACGCCCTGGTGGAAGAAGACCTGCCGCTGCAGATCGAGGTGCAGGCCGATGGCCAGCGCCAGGTGCGCTTTGGCGAGGACGTGGCGCGCTATGCCTGCGGCGGAACCCACGTGCGCTCCCTGCGCGCGGTCGGTGCCCTGAGCGCCCTGGGCGTCAAGGAAAAGAAGGGACGCCTGCTGGTGAGCTACGACATGGCTGGCGCCTGATCAACCGCTCACCTCACCCGCAGAAAGGAAGCGCCATGCTGCTCGAACTCGACGCTCTCGACACCGAGAGTCTGCTCCGTCTCACCGATGAACGCCTGCTGGCCGTGCGCGTGCGCCACTTCGTGCCGCGTCCGCTGGCCGACGACCTCGGCCAGCAGATCCTCGGCAACGGCTTCGCCACCTACACCAACGCCCCCAGCATCGGCCGCATCGGCATGGCCTTCTACGAGGCGGAGCACCAGCGCGCGCAGATGGACGACTACTTCGCCAGCGTCACCAGCAACCTGGAAGAATTGCGCCGCCGCTGCCGCCCCTACCTCAATCCCATCGACCTGGTGCGCTGCACCCTCGACGAGGTCTGGCCGGCCGGGGCCCGCCTGCAGACCCTCTGGGGCCGCAAGATGTACGTCGGCCTGTCGCGGGTGGTGAAGCCGGGGGTGCGCTTTCTCGCCCACCACGACATCTTCGCCAAGGACGCGCCGGGCAGCGAGGAAGCCGAAAGTCTGGTCGCCCAGCTGGCCTGCAACGTCTACCTGACCATGCCCAGTGTCGGCGGCGAACTGCAGCTCTGGTCGCGCGAGCTTTCGCCGGAGGCCTTCGACGCCATGCGCGGCGACAGCTACGGCATCGAACCCGACCGCCTCGGCCCGCCCTGCCTGACCATCCGCCCCGAACCGGGCGATCTGATCCTCTTCAATTCCCGCCGCATGCACGCCGTGACCCCCGGCAACGACCAGCCGCGCCTGTCGCTGTCGTGCTTCGTCGGCTATCGCGGGGCGGCCGAACCCCTCACGTACTGGAGCTGACATGTCCCCCTACCTGAGCGAATTCCTCGCCCTGGCGACCATCCACTTCCTCGCCGTGCTGGCGCCCGGTCCGGATTTCGCCGTGACCGTGCGCCAGAGCGTGAGATTCGGCCGCCTGATCGGCCTCTGTACCGCCCTGGGCATCGGCGCCGGCATCTCGGTGCACGTGCTCTACACCCTGCTCGGCATCGGTGCCCTGATGCACGCCACGCCCTGGCTGCTGGGCGTCGCCAAGGTGGTCGGCGGCGCCTACATCCTCTGGCTGGGCTTCAACCTGATCCGCAGCAAGCCCACCGCCGCACCGCTGGACGACAGCCAGTGGCAGCAGGCCGATCTGCAACGGCAGTCGCCCGGCAAGGCCTTCCTCACCGGCTTCCTGACCAATGCCACCAATCCCAAGGCCACCCTGTTCTTCCTGGCCATCTTCACCACCGTGGTCAGCGGCAGTACGCCACTGACCGTCCAGGGCCTCTATGGCCTGTGGATGTGCGCGGTCAACGCCGGCTGGTTCGCCCTGGTCAGCCTGCTGTTCTCCAGTCCGCGCGTTCGCCAGACCTTCCTGCGCCTGGGCCACTGGTTCGAACGAACCATGGGCCTGGTGCTGGTTTTCTTCGCCGGTCGACTGCTGTTGTCGGCGCTTTGACGTCAGTCCATTCGTCTTGGAGGTCCTCCATGCCCTACGTCCACCGCGCTCCCGCTGGTATTCCCACGGAAAAGTTCGTCGTCCGCCTGCCCGATGGAATGCGTGAACGCATCGCCGCCGTGGCCCGCTCCCATCGCCACAGCATGAACACCGAGATCGTCGCCTGGCTGGAACGCAGCCTGGTGCAGGACGGGGTCCTGGAACAGCAGCAGGTCGACGCGGACGACGAGTTGCTCAATGCCAGCGAGCAACTGCTGCTGCAGCGCTTTCGCCAGCTCAACGAGCGTCAGCAGAATGCGCTGATTTCGGTGCTGGAGCTGGAGTTGCCCGTGCCGGTGAACACGCGCGAAACCGCCTGAATCCGGCCGATTCGGAACCCACAGCGAACCGGCCGTCGGTTCCGGAGCCGCCAACCAGGCGGCTCTGACGTGCGGCTTTCAAGTATCGATCGGGACAGCCGATGAAGGGGGTCTTCGTACTCTCTTCCGGAATCCCCATGTCTGTATCCAAAGCCTCCTGGCTGAGCAATCTCGGCATTTCCAAGAAGCTGGCCCTGGGCTTCGGCGCCCTGCTGGTCATGGTGACGGTGGTGGCCCTGTTCGGCTATTTCACCGCCAATACCCTGCTCGAGCGCATCAACAAGACGCGCTACAGCGGTCAGCTCAAGGCGGATGTCCTCAGCGTCAGGATCGACGAAAAGGCCTATCTGCTCGATCCCAGCGCCGCCAATGCCACCCGGCAACAGGCCACCCTGGCTGGCGTGACGGAAGACATCGGCAAGGGCCTCAGCCTGCTGACCAACCCGGCCAACGTCGCCATCCTGCAGGATATCCAGCGGGAGATGAAAACCTATCAGGAGCGCTTCGCCGCCCTGCAGCAGGCCAACCAAACCAGCGCCGGGGCGCAGAAGGAACTGACCCAGGTTTCCGACACCGTTACCGAGACCCTCGATCAGCTGTTCGAGCTGGTCTTTGCCCCGGGTGGCAGCTACAGCACCGCCGACCTCAAGGCCTTGGCCGAGATGAAGGCGCAGATGGTCGGTGTGCGTCTGGCCATCCGTCGCTTCCTCGGTACCCCGGATGACAGCAAGTCCCAGGCGACCCTCAAGGTCATCGACGAGCTGCTCAAGACGCTGGCCACTGCTCAGAAGCAGATCGACGGCGACACCGCCGCCCGCCTCTACAGCGCCACCCAGGACGTGACCCGCTATCGCGCCTTCTTCGAATCCATCGTCGCCCAGAACCGTCAGGCCCAGGCCGCCGTCGCCAGTCTGCAGGAGCAGGGCAACAAGCTGGTGCAGTTGCTGGATCAGCTGGGCGAGGGTCAGCTCAAGTCCGCCGCCGCCGAGCGCCAGGCCGCCCTGCTCAAGCTGCTGCTGAGCAGCCTGATCGCCCTGCTGATCGGCATCGCCGCCGCCTGGCTGATCACCCGCCAGATCACCCAGCCGCTGGCAACCGCCATGGCCATGCTCAAGCGCGTCGCCGCCGGCGATCTCACCCAGCGCAACGAGGTGAGCCGCCGCGACGAGCTGGGCGAACTGCAACGCACCACCCAGGCCATGGCCGATGACCTGCGTCAGTTGGTCGGGGGCATCGCCAATGGTGTGGGGCAGCTCAGCAGCGCGGCCGACGAACTCTCGGCCTTTGGCGTCCAGACCAGCCGCGGCGTCACCCAGCAGCGCGACGAGATGCAGCAGGTGGCCACCGCCATGAACGAGATGGCGGCCACGGTGCACAACGTGGCGCAAAACACCGCCAACGCCTCCAGCGCCGCGCAGAACGCCGACAGCATGGCCCGCGAAGGCAGCCGCACGGTCAAGCGCGCGGCCGAGGAAATCACCCTGGCCGCCGAAGAGGTGCAGGGCCTGGGCGATGCCATGGAGCGCCTGGACAGTGCCAGCGGCCGCATCGGCAGCGTCATCGACGTGATCAAGGCGATCGCCGAGCAGACCAACCTGCTGGCGCTCAACGCCGCCATCGAGGCCGCCCGCGCCGGCGAACAGGGCCGCGGCTTCGCCGTGGTGGCCGACGAGGTCCGCTCTCTGGCGCAACGGACCCAGGAGTCCACCCAGGAAATCGGCGAACTCATCGCCACCCTGCAGCAGGGCACCACCGAAGCCAGTGCGCGGATGCAGGCCAGTCGCGACCGCACCCTGGGCACCGTGACCTTGGCCCAGGACGCCGAGCGCGCCCTGGAGGTCATCTACCAGGCGGTGGCGGAGATCCAGAGTCTCAATCAGCAGATCGCCACCGCGGTGGAAGAGCAGAGCCTGGTGGCCGAGGAGATCAACGGCAACGTGGTCAAGGTCAGCGGCCTGGCCGAGGAATCGGCCACTGCCAACGCCCATGCCGCCGCCTCGGTCAACGAGCTGGCCCGCCTGGGCGGCGATCTGCAGCAGATGGTCGCGCGCTTCCGCGTCTGACCCTGCTCGCGACGACGCCAGGCGCTGGCGTCGTCGGGTTCAGACCTTGGGCGTCAACAGCTGCCCCTGGATGCCGTCGCCGATCACCAGGAAATGGCCGCCGGCGACGTGGTGCAGGGTGCGCAGGCCGTCCTGGCCGCGAAAATCCCAGCGCCCCTCGCGAAACACCCGGGTATCGGCCCGGGCGGCGACCACCTCGCCGAGAAACAGGTCGTAGTCCTGCTGATTGTGCGCCTCGGGCAGCAGCCGGCATTCCAGCCAGGCCACGCAGCCGGCGATCAGCGGCGCGCTGACCTGTTCGCCCGCCAGCGTCTCGATGCCGTAGGCGGCGAACTTGTCCAGCTCGCGGCCGCTGGTGTTGCCCACCGTCTGCACCAGATCCACCTGGGCGGTGCAGGGCACGCTGAGCACGAAGCTGCCCTCGGCCTCCAGCAGTTCGCGGGTCCAGGTCTGCTTGTCCAGCACCACCGCCACCTTGCCCGGTTCGAAATCCACCGCCATCGCCCAGGCCGCGGCCATGACGTTGCGCCGACCGGCATGGGCGGCGCTGACCAGCACCGTGGGACCGTGGTTGAGCAGCCGATAGGCCTTGGCCAGGGGGACGGCGGCAAGGGTCGAATTCATGGAGGGACTCCGGCGGGAAAAGCCCCAGGGTAACGCAGCCCTTGCCGTTCGGCGCCGCGCGGGTAAAAAATTGCCGCTTGGCGACGCGCTCGCCAAACGTCGGGAGACATCAGGGGTCTATCGCCCACTCCCGGCCCGGGACCAACAAGAAACCTGCGTTAAGGATGACCCCTATGCCCACCTGCCTGGCCCGCTCCCTCCTGCTGCTCTGCGCCTGCTGCCTGGGTCTGCCGCTGGCCCATGCCCAGGTCGCCAAGCCGGCGCACAGCGCTCCGCTCACCCAGCCGCTGCTGTCCAGCTCCATCAACGATTTCAGCAACGAAGACTGGGATCGCGGCGTCCTGCGCCGGGTGGCCGGTCTGACCATTCCGGCTACCCCGGCCAACGTCGAAGGCTTCATCAGCGGCCGCCAGGTCCAGCTGGGCGACGGCGAATGGCGCGCCATCACCGAAGTCCAGCGGGTCGGCGACAACCTGGCGGTGTTCGTCGAGGGCAAGCCGCTGGACGCCGAGACCGTGGGTTATCCCAGACGCCTGGCGGTGGATGACGCCCCCGGCACCGGACGCCATCTGCAGCGCCTGCCGGGTCGCTTCAACACCCCGATCAACGATTTCACCAACCAGGACTGGCTCAAGGGCATCTACCGCAAGGCCGCCGGCATCTCCATCCCGGTCACCGAGCGCAATCGCGAGGAATTCAAGCCGGGCGCCATCGTCCGCCTGGCCGACGGCCAGGACTATGCCGTCACCCATGTCAGCGAATTCGGTCGCAGCATGGGCGTGTTCCTCGATAGCCCCGTGCTGCCCGGCGAGAAGTACGGCTATCCGCGCCAGCTGACCTTCGTCGCGCCACCGCCCAAGCCCTGAGACCGCGGGGACCGGCGCTGGTAAAATCCCCCGCCCAGCGTCGTCACCCCGGTCCGCCATGTCCAAGCTCAACCCCCGCCAGGCCGAAGCCGTGGCCTACATCAGCGGTCCCCTGCTGGTGCTGGCCGGTGCCGGCTCCGGCAAGACCAGCGTCATCACCCGCAAGATCGCCTACCTTGTGCAGCAGTGCGGCATCCGTGCCCAGTACATCTGCGCCGTGACCTTTACCAACAAGGCGGCGCGCGAGATGAAGGCGCGGGTGGCCAGCCTGCTCAAGGCCGGCGAAGGCCGCGGCCTGACCGTGTCCACCTTCCACAACCTCGGGCTGAACATCATCCGCCGCGAGTACGCGCACCTGGGCTACAAGCCCGGCTTCTCGATCTTCGACGAGGGCGACATCAAGGCGCTGCTCACCGACATCATGCAGAAGGAATACCAGGGCGACGACGGCCTGGACGAGATCAAGAACTACATCGGCAACTGGAAGAACGACCTCATCCTGCCGGACGAGGCCCTGGAAAAGGCGCGCACGCCCAAGGAGCAGACCGCCGCGGTGGTCTATCTGCACTACCAGCGCACCCTCAAGGCCTACAACGCGGTGGATTTCGACGACCTCATCCTGATGCCGGTGAAGCTGTTCCAGGAACACCCCGAGGTGCTGGAGCGCTGGCGCAATCGCATCCGCTACATGCTGGTGGACGAATACCAGGACACCAACACCAGCCAGTACCTGCTGGTGAAGATGCTGGTGCAGGAGCGCGCCCAGTTCACCGTGGTGGGCGATGACGACCAGTCGATCTACGCCTGGCGCGGCGCGCGACCGGAAAACCTGATGCAGCTCAAGGACGACTTCCCCTCGCTCAAGGTGGTGATGCTGGAGCAGAACTACCGCTCCACCAGTCGCATTCTCAAGTGCGCCAACGTGCTCATCGCCAACAACCCCCACGTGTTCGAGAAGCAGCTTTGGAGCGAGATGGGCCACGGCGATCCGATCCGGGTGCTGCGCTGCAAGAACGAGGACGGCGAGGCCGAGCGCATCGCGCTGGAGATCCTCACCCTGCACCTCAAGACCCAGCGGCCCTACGCGGACTTCGCCATCCTCTATCGCGGCAACCACCAGGCCAAGCTGATGGAGCTCAAGCTCCAGCACCACCAGATCCCCTATCGACTCTCCGGCGGCACCAGCTTCTTCGCCCGCCAGGAGGTCAAGGACGTGATGTCCTACCTGCGCCTGCTGGTGAATCCGGACGACGACAACGCCTTCCTCAGGGTCATCAACGTGCCGCGCCGGGAAATCGGCTCCACCACCCTGGAAAAGCTCGGCAACTACGCCGGCAGCCGGGATCGCTCGATGTACGCCGCCGCCGACGAGATCGGCCTGGGTGAGCACCTGGACGCCCGCTTCACCGAGCGCCTGGGGCGCTTCAAGCGCTGGATGGACGGGGTACGCAAGAATTGCGCGGGTGAGGACCCGATCGGCGCCCTGCGCAGCATGGTGATGGACATCGACTACGAGAACTGGATCCGCCAGAACGCCAGCTCCGACAAGGTCGCTGACTTCCGTATGGGCAACGTCTGGTTCCTCCTGGATGCCTTGAAGAACATCCTGGAAAAGGATGAAGACGGCCAGATGACCATCGAGGACGCCATCGCCAAGCTGGTCCTGCGCGACATGCTCGAACGCCAGCAGGAAGAAGAGGAAGGCGCCGACGGGGTGCAGATGATGACCCTGCACGCCTCCAAGGGCCTGGAATTCCCCTATGTGTTCATCATGGGCATGGAGGAGGAGATCCTGCCGCACCGCTCCAGCATCGAGGCCGACACCATCGAGGAGGAGCGCCGCCTGGCCTACGTGGGCATCACCCGCGCGCGCCAGACCCTGGCCTTCACCTATGCCACCCGGCGCAAGCAGTACGGCGAGCTGATCGACTGCACCCCCAGTCGCTTCCTGGATGAGTTGCCGCCCGAGGACCTGCAGTGGGAAGGTCTGGAAGAAGCGCCCCAGGAACAGAAGGCCGCCCGCGGCAACGATGCCCTGGCGGCGATGCGGGCGATGCTCAAGCGGGGTTGAGGGGGAAGGTCTCCAGTGGGTGGCTCCCTCACCCCAGCCCTCTCCCGGAGGGAGAGGGGGTATCCGAAGTCACCCCAGGTTTCGCCCCATGCTCATCAGTCCCCTCTCCCCCTGGGAGAGGGTTAGGGTGAGGGTCCGCCCCACGCCAGACTGACACCCTCACCCCAGCCCTCTCCCAAAGGGAGAGGGGGCGTTCGAAGTCATCCCAGGCTTCGCCCCACGCCGATCAGTCCCCTCTCCCCCTGGGAGAGGGTTAGGGTGAGGGTCCGCCCCACGCCTGACTGACACCCTCACCCCAGCCCTCTCCCGGAGGGAGAGGGGCGTCCGAAGTTACTCCGGTGACTCGCCCCACGCCGATCAGTCCCCTCTCCCCCTGGGAGAGGGCCCGCTTCACTCTGAACTGACACCCTCACCCCGGCCCTCTCCCGGAGGGAGAGGGGGCGTCCGAAGTTACTCCGGTGACTCGCCCCACGCCGATCAGTCCCCTCTCCCCCTGGGAGAGGG
>NZ_QBIZ02000008.1:0-194930 GCF_003057735.2 Pseudomonas sp. RIT411 | reverse complement strand
AAGACGACGACACCGCCACCGCCAAGCCCGCGCAGGCCGCCGGCCAGCAGGCGCCCGCCCAGACCGAGCGCCTGGATTCCGAAGGCGACGCCCTGGTCCATGACGCCCGCGCCTTGTCCGCCGACGACTCCGACGCCGTGGCCCGTGCCAAGGCCGCACTGAACGAGCTGGACATCCAGGAAGGCCTGGACGACCTGGAAGGCTCCTCCGCCCGCGTGCACGTCGGCGACAAGCAGATGATCAACGCCCGCGCCGACCTCAACCAGCTCGTGCCCTTCAAGTACGACTGGGCCTGGCAGAAGTATCTGGATGGTTGCGCCAACCACTGGATGCCCCAGGAAGTGAACATGAACGCCGACATCGCGACCTGGAAGAGCGCGGACGGCCTCACCGAGGACGAGCGCCGCATCGTCAAGCGCAACCTCGGCTTCTTCTCCACCGCCGACTCCCTGGTCGCCAACAACCTGGTGCTGGCCGTCTACCGCCTGATCACCAACCCCGAATGCCGCCAGTACATCCTGCGCCAGGCCTTCGAAGAGGCGATCCACACCCACGCCTACCAGTACTGCATCGAGTCGCTGGGCATGGATGAAGGCGAGATCTTCAACATGTACCACGAGATCCCGAGCGTCGCGAAAAAGGCGAGCTGGGGCCTGAAGTACACCCGTTCCATCTCCGACCCCGAGTTCAAGACCGGCACCCCGGAGACCGATCGCCAGTTCCTCAAGAACTTGATCGCCTACTACTGCGTGCTGGAAGGCATCTTCTTCTACTGCGGCTTCACCCAGATCCTCTCCATGGGTCGCCGCAACAAGATGACCGGCACCGCCGAGCAGTTCCAGTACATCCTGCGTGACGAGTCCATGCACCTGAACTTCGGCATCGACATGATCAACCAGATCAAGATCGAGAACCCGCAGCTGTGGGATGCCCAGATGAAGGACGAAGCCACCCAGATGATCCTCCAGGGCACTCAGCTGGAGATCGAATACGCCCGCGACACCATGCCCCGCGGCGTGCTGGGCATGAACGCGGCGATGATGGAGGACTACCTCAAGTTCATCGCCAACCGCCGCCTGACCCAGATCGGCCTCAAGGAAGAATACCCGGGCGCCACCAACCCCTTCCCCTGGATGAGCGAGATCATGGACCTCAAGAAGGAGAAGAACTTCTTCGAGACGCGGGTGATCGAGTATCAGACGGGTGGGGCGTTGAGCTGGGACTAAGCTAATCAAGCCCCGCTATGCGGGGCTTTTTTTACTCAAAAGATATATAAAGCTATAAGTTTTTTATATCTTGCCTCCACCTACCAGCAGTGAATTTATCATTTCTATCTATTCGCTTTCTTACACTACCGGGCTTCCTACCAAGTTCTTTAGCGATTTCAGCGACGCTCATTTCAAAGTCGACCAACATCACTCTCAACTTCTCTTCGTCAACTAACCCCCACTCCCATCCATGTCGCGGATAGCGTTCTTTTACCGCCGTGATAGCGGCCAATCTTATTTTTCTTTGATTGTCACGAATTCTAATTATTGGAGAGAGCTGAGCTCTTGCCAATTTCACGCCTAGCTCAGGCAAATTAGAATCTGAAAGGCTCGATAAAAAAACCTTGCTTGCATCATCCAGCTCAGGAATATTACCAATATTTTCCTTTATACGAACCATCTTGGAGTTACGCTCGATCTTTCCAAGAACAGAATAATCTTTATGATTAAAAAAACGACCTAACCAGAAGCCGCTGACTAACCTTTGCTGAATCGCACTTTCTATCAGAACAGAGCGCCGCCTATCAAATGGAGAAACGTTTAAAGCCCAAACCCCCAACCTAGGAACATATTTATCCTCAACATACTCTCTCCAACTTAATTCAAAATCCTGCTTTGGCATAAGCAAGTTTTTTGGAGAGACAAGATCCAATGTTGTTGATGCCCAGACTTTCCCCTGCAAAGCCAAACCCCTAAAATACTTAATATAATTTTTTATACCAACTGAACTCATTAGAAAATATAAATCTTCTGAATCCGTTACTTTCCAAGCAGATCTATTTCCTCTGAGAAAACCCTGGTAATGCTGAAAAATCCGCCTTCCAATAAATTCAGAAACCCCAACATACACCACCCTATTCAAAAAACCTTCATGCACCAATAAATAGACACCTCCAAAATTATGATTCATCGCTCGTTTCATGCCACCCAAATATATCCACCTCACAACATCTCTCCAAGTAAAATATTTATTTTCAAGTTGGCGATATAAGTCATAACCAACTTGAGCGCTGTGAAAAGCTTAATATTCGACATCAAGTGGCACCACCAATCTACCACTAAATTTTAACCTTAATTAATAATGCAAACCATTCAAATACGCAAATAGCAACAGCAATTCCTTTAATAATAACACGAACCCAAACCCCTTAACCGATTAACCTATCAACCTATTAACCGATTAACCTCAGTCACGCACCCTTTACAACAAAAAGCTTGCGTTATATTTACCCTATAAATACCCTATAAACAGCAATATGATATATTGCCATTCCAGGATGGCTATACATTTAAACCCCCATCAAACAGCACCCAACGATGATATCTTGAACTTCATTCTTAAACGTCCTAAGACTGCCCAACTGGCCACGACTCGCTATCAGCTGAGGTATTGCTACCGACTCTCGGCTTCGGGATGTTCCTGGCCTATTTCGCCCGTAATCACTTCTATCCGAGCTTCGATCTCTTCCAGTTTTCGTCGTTGCTGCTGGCCGCTGCCTGCCTGGGCTTCCTGACCATTGGCGCCTTCGTTGCCGCACTCTTTCTGCCAGGTGCCTGGGTCTATTACCGCTTCATCAACACGGCGGCGATCAAGGAAGACATCACCTACGCCCTGCCCTATCGCGGCGAGGGGCGCTTACGCGAGATCATGCTGTTGATGACGCTGGTGTTCTTCGTGCCCTATCTGCTGGCGGGGTTCAGCGATGCGGCCATTCTCCTAGTCGATCCTGAACTGTTCCTCAACGTCGCTTTTCTTGCGCCCGTTGCCATCACGCTACTGGCGGGCATGGCCATTCAAGGGCTGTTCGACTTGCGCCGTTTCAGTTTCCTGAAGTTCGTCTGGGAGGCTTACCTGCCGACAATGGTCGTCGGCCTGTTCATCTTCTGGATGCTGGCGCAGGCCTATCCGCTGGTGAGCGATTGGCAGCCGCTGTTCAAGTGGGGTGCTTTGGCCATCGCCCCCTTCATCATTGCCTTCGTCACGACCATAACGTCCATGCTGTTCATCGCAGGGTGGAAGGCGGCGATGATGTTTTCGCTGTTCTTCGCGCTCTTTCTGGCCGGCTATAGCGGGGTGCTGACCACCCTGCCCGAGACCATGGTCAGGACGCTGGGCCTAGGTAATTACCAGGCCAAGGCGATCGTGCTCGATACCTCCTATTGCGCCCAGGAGCAGGCCCGGGTGCTGCCCACCGATGACCAGTGCGTGCTCAAGGAGGTACAGGTGGTCTGGTCGCTGGGCGAGGCCTTCGTGCTGCGGCTGGCGGATGGCAGCACGGCGCGGTTGCCGGCCACGGCGATTCGAACGTTGGTGAAACCCCAGTAACGGGTGGGCCAACTGCCCCCGCCAAAGGTCAGGTTTGAATTAGCGTTATCTGCCCGTCATCATGGCGCGCAATCCTCTGCCTCAAGCCCGCGCCTGCCGTGTCGATAAGACTGCGGTGCGGCTCCGCTTTGGCGGGCGCTCGTCCCAGGCAGGGAGCGCCCTTCTCGTATCCAGACAGGTCCGATTCGCCCATGGCACTCGATGCCCCCACCATGCTGACCCTCACCATCGCCCTGGCGGCTGCCGCGGCGGGCTATCTGGCCATCGAGTGGCGGTCGGTGCGCGAGTCGGCGCTGCTGTACTGGAGCACGGGTTTCGCCCTGATTTGCGTAGGTAGCACCCTGGCGCTGTTGCGTAGCCAGGGGCTGCTGCTGGTGGGTATCTGGTTCGCCAATGGGCTACTGATCTTCGTGCATGGCCTCTTTCTGCTCGGCGTGGCGCGCTTCACCGGGCGGCGGCTGAGTCTGGGCTGGTGGGCCATCGTCGCCCTCTGGCTGGGGTTGTTGCTGCTGCCCAACGAGGCCTGGTGGTCCAAGGTGATGCTGGTGGTGCAGTCGCTGCTGATTGGCGTCCTGGCGATACGGGCGAGTCTGCTGCTGCGCCGGCGCAATGCCGGGGAACGGCAGCTGCGTGCGGTGCTGCTGATCCATGGCCTCTTCTACCTGATCAAGATGATTCCGCCGCTCACCCCCGGTACCCTGATCGATCTGGCGGTCTATCGCGGCGCCATCATCCAGATCTCCCTGGTGGAGGGGGTGATGGCAGTGATGCTGATCGCCCTGTCGATGACCGGCACGGTGCGCTATCGCCGCGAGCAGCATATCGAGCGCCTGGCCGGCAGCGATCCCCTGACCGGCCTGCATAACCGCCGCGCGCTGGAAGCCGAGGCGCCGCGACTGTTCGGCCAGGCGACACCGGCTCGACCCGGTGCCCTGCTACTGATCGATCTGGACAACTTCAAGCTGGTGAACGACCTCCATGGCCATGCGGCCGGTGACGGCCTGCTGATCGCCCTGAGCGACCTGCTGCGCACCACCCTGCCCCGCCAGGCGCTGGCCGCCCGGCTGGGGGGTGATGAATTCGTGGTCCTGCTGGGTGAGGCGGCCGATGCGGATGTCGTGCGTTTGGCAGACACCCTACGGCAGCGCTTCAACCAACTGGCGGCGCAGCGCTTGCGGACGCCCGAGCCCGTCACCCTGAGCATCGGCGCCGTGCTGTTCGAACAGCCACCGGAAAGTCTGGCGGCCCTGCTGGAACGCGGGGACGGTGCCCTCTACGCCGCCAAGCGCGGCGGGCGGGATGGATTGCGGATGAGCCTGGGATGAAGCCGCGCTAATGGCTTAGGCTTGGGCGATCGCCTGACCGGAGCCGACATGCCCATCGCCCTCGAATCCCCCGACCAACCCGAGGTGGTCGCAATGATCGCCGAACTGGATGCCTATCAGGACGGCCTCTATCCGCCCGAGAGTCGTCATGCCCTGGATCTGACATCGCTCATGCAGCCGAACGTGCTGTTCCTGGTCGCCCGGGATGACAGCGGCACTGCCCTGGGCTGTGGGGCCATGGTGCTGCAGGACGACTATGGCGAGATCAAGCGGATGTATGTGAGCCCCAGGGGTCGCGGGCAGGGGCTCGGTGGTCGCCTGCTGGCGGAGCTGGAGCGTGAAGCGATAGGCCGCGGGTGTGAGCTGGCACGACTGGAGACGGGGCCCTATCAGCCGGAGGCCTTGAGGCTTTATCAGTCCGCGGGTTACCAGCGGCGTGGTCCTTTTGGGGCGTATCGGGAGGATCCGTTGAGTGTGTTTATGGAGAAGCGGCTGGAGGCGTAGGGTGGACAACGCGAAGCTTGTCCACGCGGGAGCTCTGGGGTTGTGCGTTGGTGGCGTGAGTGGAAAAGGCTGCGCCGTTTTCCACGCTACGGGTTTTGTAGGGCGGAGAACGCGAAGCTTGCCCACGCGGGAGCTCTGGTGCTGTGCGCTGGAGGCGTCAGTGGAAAAGGCTGCGCCGTTTTCCACGCTACGGGTTTTGTAGGGTGGACAACGCGAAGCTTGTCCACGCGGGAGCTTTGGGGCCGTGCGCTGGTGGCGTCAGTGGAAAAGGCTGCGCCGTTTTCCACGCTACGGGTGAGCTATCGTTTCTGTCTCTGCTCAAGGAAGAGCTGCCATGTCTCGATTTCGTCGTGCCCGTGTTCCGGGGGCTTCCTATTTTTTCACCGTTGTCCTGACGGATCGGCGTAGCGATCTGCTGACACGCCATATTGATCTGCTCCGCGAGACAGTGCGGGCAACGCAGTTGCGCCATCCCTTTCATATCGATGCCTGGGTCACCCTACCCGATCATCTGCATTGCATCTGGAGCCTGCCGGAGGGCGATGCGAATTTCGCCTTGCGCTGGAAGGTGATCAAGTTCGGTTTCTCGAAACGCCTGCCAGTAGGTGAAGGGCGTACCGCGACGCAAAGAGCCCGGGGTGAACGCGGGATATGGCAGCGGCGGTACTGGGAGCACCTGATAAGAGACGAGCAGGATTACCAGCGTCATGTGGAGTACATCCACTTCAATCCGGTCAAGCATGGCCATGTCGGCGCGGTAGAGGACTGGCCCTATTCGAGTTTTCATCGAGCGGTGCGGATGGGGCTCTATCCGCAAGATTGGGGTGGAGACTTTATGGCGGAGACAGGGCGTTGGGGGGAATAGCCACGCGGGGTCACGATTTGGCGACATCAGTGGAAAAGGCAACCACCGCTTCCACGCTACGGGGTGAATTCCGTTAACAGGAATTCCACGAAGCTCCTCACCGTCACCGAGCGCCATCTCGTCTGGGGATAGAGCGCGGTCAGGGGGCGGGTGAGTTCCTGGCCCTGGAAGAGGCGGACCAGATTGCCGGCGGCGACGTCGTCCTGCAGCAGGAAGGCCGGTTGCAGGATGACACCGAGGCCTTGCAGGGCGGCGAGGCGCAGGGCGGGGCCGTTGCTGAGGTGCAGGCGGCCGGGAGGCAGCGGGCCGAAGGGGGTGCCGGTCTGGGCGCGCCATTGGCTCAGGGCGCGAGGGTCCATGCCGAGGCAGTCGTGGGCCTCCAGATCGGCCAGTCGCTCGGGCGTGCCGCGTTGGGCGAGATAGCCGGGCGCGGCGCAGCACCACATCACATAGGGCGCCAGGGGTCGCGCCACCAGGGAGGAATCGGCCAGTTCGCCGATGCGGATGGCGACGTCGATACCCTCCTCCACCAAGTCCTGGACCCGGTCGCTCAGCACCAGATCGAGGGTGACCTGGGGATGCCGCGCCAGATAGTCGCCCAGCCGTGGCGTGAGGCCGTAGGTGCCGAAGGACACCGGCGCCGACACGCGCAGGATGCCGGCGGGTGCCAGGCGCTGGGTTTCGGCCTGGCGGTCGGTGTCGGCGACCAGGGCGAGAATCTCGCGGCAGCGGGCGTAGTAGCCCTCGCCAAAGGCGGTCAGGCGCTGGCGCCGGGTGGTGCGCACCAGCAGTTGCAGGCCCAGGCGCTTTTCCAGGCTGCGCAGGTGATTGCCGGCCATGGTCGGCGAGATGCCCTGGGCCTGGGCCGCTGCGGCCAGGCTGCCGCGCTCCACCACGGCGACGAACACCTGCATGCTGTCGAGCAGATCCATTCCACACTCCTGCTAAGGAATCCTCGCACCGGGAGGGTGTTTATCTCATCTGGGTGGTGGTTGAGGCTAGTGGCTTGGGTGAGGTGGCGAAGTGTTGGGCTTCGCTGCACTCAGCCAAACCCGTGGAAAAGGCTGCGCCGTTTTCCACCCTACGACCCTGAAATGGAGAATCGATCATGGATCTGCAACTGCACGACCGTACCGCCCTGGTGACCGGCGCGAGCATGGGCATAGGCACGGGCATCGCCCGCGTCCTGGCGGCCGAAGGCGTTCGACTGGCGATCACCGCGCGGCGGCGGGACGCCCTGGAGGCCCTGGCCGAGGAGATCGTGGCGGCGGGTCATGCCCGGCCGCTGGTGATCGCAGCGGATATCACCGACGCCGAAGACGTCCAGCGCCTGGCGCGGGAAGCCGAGGACGGGCTGGGCCGGGTGGATATCCTGATCAATAACGCCGGCGGTACACGACCGCTTTCGATAACGGCGGACGATGCGGCCTGGGACGAAGCCTGGAATCTCAACTTCACCGCCACCCGCCGCCTGACCCAGGCGCTGCTGGGTGGAATGCGCGAAAGACGCTGGGGACGCATCGTCAATTTCAGCGGCAGCATGGAGCCGCGGGACGTGAACGGCGCCGGGGCGGCCAAGGCGGCGATCCAGTTCTGGTCCAAGGGGCTGGCGAGTCAGCTGGCGGCCGAGGGCATCACGGTCAACACCATCGCCCCGGGGCGGATCAATTCCGAGCAGATCCTGCAGCGGCTGCACCCGACGCCCGAAGCGCGCCAGGCCTTTATCGCCCGGCACATTCCCATCGGCTATTTCGGCGAGCCGGAAGACGTGGGTCAGGTGGTGGCCTTTCTCGCCTCACCGCTGGCGCGCTACCTCACGGGTGATGTGATCGCGGTGGATGGCGGGATGCATGCCCATGCCCACTAGCGCCTGACGCAGACGAACAGCGCATTGCCCGCCTCGCCGGCCCAGGGTTCGATGCGCTGATAGTCGTGCTCCAGCACCTGGACCTCGAAGTATGGCTCCAGCAGGGCCAGCAGTTCGGGGAAGTCCACCGCCACCATGGGGTGTTCGTCCTGCCAGGTCTGCTGCTGGCCGGCGTGACGGCGTTCGATGCGCAGACGGAGTTGCTGGTGCTCGCCCTCGCCCGGGTAGTGCCAGGCGGAGGCGAAGCTGAAGTGGCCGTCGGCCCGCGCGACGCTGTGGCCGACGCTGGAGCCATTGTCGATGCGGCGCTTGTCGACGGCGTTGAAGCAGAACAGGCCGCCCGGGGTCAGGGCCGCCTGGACCCGCGCCAGGCACGCCTGGAGCCGTGCGAGGCTGCCGCTGTAGTGCAGGGAGTAGAGAAAGCAGGTGATCAGATCGACCGGCTGCTCCAGCTCGAAGGCGCACATGTCCTGGCAGGAGAACCGGGCCTCGGGGCAACGCAGCGCGGCCTGAGCCAGCATCGGCGGATTGAGGTCCAGGCCGCTGCTCTGGAAGCCGGCATCGAGAAAATGCCCCACATGGGGACCGGTGCCGCAGGCGAGATCCAGGTGACGGCTGCCGCCGTTGCCGAACAGCCGCTGCAGGCGCAGCACCGCCTGGCTCTGCGCCTGGTAGTCGATGTCGGCGCAGAGCAGGTCGTAGTAGGCCGACAGGTCGGTGTAGAGGGCGGTGGCGGACATCGCAGGGCCTCGGGGCTGAAGATGCGGGCGCGCATCTTAGTCGGTTTTCGCGATGATGGACGCCTTATACTGGCGGTTTTCCCGAGAGTCCCTTGACGTGAGCAACAAGAGATACGCCTGCATCGGCCTGAGCAACCCCAAGTCGCCGTCCAACGTCGGGTCCATCATGAGGGCGGCGGGCTGCTACGGGGTGGCCTCGGTGTTCTATACCGGCACCCGCTACGACCGCGCCAAGGATTTCGTCACCGACACCAAGAAGGTCCACCAGGACATCCCGCTGATCAACATCGACGACCTGCGCCGCATCCTGCCGCTGGGTTGCGTGCCGGTGGCGGTGGAGTTGGTGGACGGCGCCCGGCCGTTGCCCGAGTACACCCATCCCGATCGCGCCCTCTACCTGTTCGGCGCCGAGGACGGCTCTCTGAGCCAGGAGTTGCGCGACTGGTGTGAGGACGTGGTGTACATCCCTACCCAGGGCTGCATGAATTTGGCGGCCACGGTCAACGTGGTGCTCTATGACCGCCTGGCGAAGGGCAATAACACCCGCTCCGGTCCGCTTTTTTAACCAAACCCCTGGGTCGGCCGGCGCAAGACCGGATCGAAGGGGTTGATGCGCGCGGCGATCACCCCGGCTTCGCGGCGGAGCAGTTCGATCACCGTGGGCAGGCGCTGGGCGTTGAGGCGTTCGCTGAGGGTGCCCACGCTCAGGGCCGCCACTGCCCGGCCGTTGCGGTCGAGGATGGGCACGGCGAGGCCCGCCATGCCGGCCAGCACCCCGGTGTTGCGCGCGGCGTAGCCCTGCTGGCGGACGTTGTCGATCTCGGCGCGCAGCAGCACCTCGTCGTAGTGATGGGCGTCGCGCAGTCGCGGCAGGTTGTAGCGGATCACCTCTTCGCGTTCTTCCTCGGGCAGGAAGGCCAGGATCGCCAGGGCGCCCTGGCCGCCGCCCAGGGGCACGCGACCGCCGATGTCGCCGGTGAAGGTGCGAATCGGATAGGGCCCTTCGCTGCGATCCAGGCACATGGCGTCAAAGCCGCTGCGCGCCAGCAGGAACAGCGAATCGCCCAGGGACGCCGACAGCCGCAGCAGACTCGGCCGCGCCAGGTCGCGCAGGTTGCCGACCTGGCCGGCGCGGGCCGCCAGGGCGAAGAAGTCCAGGCTCAGGCGGTATCTCTTGCTGCGGGCGCACTGCTCGACCAGGCCCTCTTCCACCAGGCCGCGCAGCAGCCGGTGGGTGGTGGGTTGCGACAGGCCCACGCGCTCGGCCAGGCGGGTGACCTTTTCCCCTTCGGGATCCCCCTCGCCCAGGGCGCGCACTACGGCAAATACCCGGCTAATGGCGCCGACGCCTGGCTCAGCTGCCGCTGCCTTTCTTTCAATGGAATCTTCCATCGGCACTACTCCAAAATATTTCACTGAATGAATAAATCCGAAAAAAGAGTTCATTCAGTGAAAAACCTGCTTGTCCTGCATCCTAGGTCGCCCTTACCTTCAGGTCCATAGGGCGATACTCACAATCACCGGACGCCGCCATTCGAGCGAGCGCCAACGTCCAGATCCAGGCTGTCTTTCGCCCTGCCAAAACCTTGCCCACCGTCCCCGTGGGCGCGACCGGAGGAGCATTGCGGCCATGGCTTTCCTGACTCTCGACAATCTCAGCAAGCGCTACGGCGACAGCTATGCGGTGGCGGGCTCGACCCTGGCCATCGAGCGCGGCGAATTCGTCTCCCTGCTCGGCCCCTCCGGCTGCGGCAAGACCACCACCCTGCAGATGATCGCCGGCTTCGTCGAGGTCAGCAGCGGGCGCATCCTGCTCGACGGCCAGGACATCACCCACGCCAAGCCGGCCAGTCGCGGCCTCGGGGTGGTCTTCCAGAGCTATGCGCTGTTTCCGCACATGACGGTGCGCGACAACGTCGCCTTCGGCCTGCGCATGCGCAAGGTGGCGGGCGCCGAACTCGCCCGCCGCGTCGAGGAAGCCCTGGGCCTGGTGCACCTGGGCCAGCACGCCGAGCGCTATCCGCGCGAACTCTCCGGTGGCCAGCGCCAGCGGGTGGCCCTGGCGCGGGCGCTGGTGATAGCCCCGCCGGTGCTGCTGCTGGACGAACCGCTGTCCAACCTGGACGCCCATCTGCGCGAAGAGATGCAGTTCGAGATCCGCCGCATCCAGCGCGAGGTGGGCATCACCACCCTGATGGTGACCCACGACCAGTCCGAGGCGCTGTCGATCAGCGACCGGGTGGTGGTGATGGAGGCCGGGCGCATCACCCAGGTGGATGCGCCCTATCGGCTCTACGAGCATCCGCGCAACAGATTCATCTCCGACTTCGTCGGCAAGGCCAACCTATTGCCGGGCAGCCTGGATGCCCAGGGCCGGCCGCAGATCGCCGCCGGTGGCGCTCTGGCGATCTCGCTGCGGCCGGAAAAGATCGAGCTGCGCCCCGCCGGCGAGGGTCGCCTGCAAGGGCGGGTGCTGACCCGCTTCTTCCTTGGCAGCCAGTGGCTGTATCGCCTGGAGACGGCGCTGGGCGAGGTGTCGGTGCTGCGCAGCAACGACGGACTGCCGCCGCTGGACGAGGGCCAGCGCGTCGGCCTGCACTGGGACGACGGTCTGCTGCGCCGCCTGGAAGCCGCGGAGGCCGCCGCATGAGCACCCTGCTGCGCGGCACCGGCCGCGCCTATCTGCTCAGCGCCCCGGCCCTGGTGCTGTTTGCCGGACTGCTGCTGGCGCCCCTGGCGCTGACCCTGGCGCTGTCCTTCAACGTCTTCGACTACGAAACCGGGGTCAAGGAAGGCAGCTACACCCTGGCGCACTACCTGAGCCTGCTGGGCGATCCCTATTTCTACGAGATCTTCCTGCGCACCTTCTGGATCAGCGCCCTGGTCACCCTGCTCTGCGTGCTGATCGGGGTGCCGGAGGCCATCGTCCTCAGTCGCATGGGCGCGCCCTGGCGCTCGATCTTCCTGATCCTGGTGCTGACGCCGCTGCTGATCTCGGTGGTGGTGCGCGCCTTTGGCTGGAGTCTGCTGCTGGGCGCCGACGGCCTGGTCAACCAGGCCATCGTGGCCCTGGGCGGCCGCCCGCTGAAGCTGCTCTACACCCCCTTCGCGGTAGTCGTCGGCCTGGTCCACGTGATGCTGCCCTTCATGATCATCCCGGTGTGGACCTCGCTGCAGAAACTCGACCCTGCCGCCGAACAGGCCGCGCTGTCCCTGGGCGCCAGTCACCTGACGGTGCTGCGTCGCATCGTGCTGCCCCAGGTGATGCCCGGGGTGCTCTCCGGAACGCTGATCGTCTTCGGCCTGGCCGCCAGCTCCTTCGCCATCCCCGGCCTGCTAGGAGGACGCCGGCTGAAGATGGTCGCCACCTTGATCTACGACCAGTACCTGGCCGAACTCAACTGGCCGATGGGCGCCACCCTGGCGGTGGCCCTGCTGCTGCTCAACCTGCTGGTGATGCTGGGCTGGAATCGCCTGGTGGAACGCCGCTACAAACGTGCCCTGGGAGTCTGACCTCATGACCCGCAACGGCCCGCTTGGGCTCGCCTTCCATACCCTGGTGATGGTCTTCATGCTGGCGCCGCTGGTGGTGGTCTGCCTGGTGGCCTTCACCCCGGAGAACACCCTCAGCCTGCCCACCGCCGGCTTCTCGCTGCGCTGGTTCGCCGCCGTCTTCGAGCGAGCGGACTTCCTAACCGCCTTCTACAACAGCCTGCAGCTGGCGGCGCTATCGGCCACCCTGGCGACGCTCATCGCGGTGCCGGCGGGGCTGGCTATCACCCGCTACCGCTTTCCCGGCCAGGGCTTTCTCAACGGCCTGTTCCTCTCGCCGATCATCATCCCCCACCTGGTGCTGGGCGTGGCCATGCTGCGGCTGTTCGCCCTGCTGGGGGTGAACGGCAGCTTCAGCTGGCTGGTGCTGGCCCACGTGGTGGTGATCACCCCCTATGTGCTGCGCCTGGTGATCGCCGCCGCCATCGGCATTGACCGTAGCGCCGAGCAGGCCGCCGAGAGCCTGGGCGCCAGTCGCACCACGCTGTTCTGCCGCATCACCCTGCCGATGATCCTGCCAGGCGTGGCCGGCGGCTGGCTGCTGGCCTTCATCAACAGTTTCGACGAGGTGACCCTGTCGATCTTCGTCACCTCCCCGGCGACCCAGACCCTGCCGGTGCGGATGTACGTCTACGCCACCGAATCCATCGACCCGATGATGGCGGCGGTGTCGGCCCTGGTGATCGCCCTCACCGCGGCCACCATGATCCTGCTCGACCGCATCTATGGCCTGGATCGCGTGCTGGTGGGCAAACAATGAACAGCCGAGACCCCTCCATGGCATTGCTCAAGCGGGTGGCCGAACGCGACCGCCCGACCCTGGCCTTCACCCTCGACGGCCAGCCGGCCGAGGGCCTGCAGGGCGATACCCTGCTCACCGCCATCCTGACCCAGAGCGATCACCTGCGGGGCAGCGATTTCGGCGGCGAACCCCGCGCCGGTTTCTGCCTGATGGGCGCCTGCCAGGATTGCTGGGTGCGCCTGGCCGACGGGCGCCGGGTGCGCGCCTGCGCCACCTTTCTCGAAGCGGGCCAGCAGGTCAGCCGCGATCCGGGGCGGCCGCTGTGAGCGCCGTCGTGGTGGTGGGCGCCGGACCGGCGGGCATTCGCGCGACCCAGACCCTGGTCGCCCATGGCCTCGAGCCGGTGCTGCTCGACGAAAGCGCCCGCGGCGGCGGCCAGATCTATCGCCAGCAACCGGGCAATTTCCGGCGGCCGATCAAGGCGCTGTACGGCTTCGAAGCCGGCAAGGCCCAGGCGCTGCACGGCGCGCTGGAAGCCGTGCAGGCACAGCTGGACTATCGACCCGACACCCTGGTGTGGAATGCCGAAGCACGCGCCCTGGATACCCTGAGCCAGGGCCGCTATGTCGATCGCCTGGCCTTCGACCAGGTGATCGTCGCCACCGGCGCCACCGACCGCATCCTGCCGGTACCGGGCTGGACGCTGCCCGGCGTCTACAGCCTGGGGGCCTCCCAGGTGGCGCTCAAGTTCCAGGGCTGCGCCATCGGCAGCCGCCCGGTGCTGGCCGGTACCGGCCCCTTGCTCTATCTGGTCGCCTATCAATACGCCAAGGCCGGGGCCAAGCCGCTGGCGGTGCTGGACAGCGCGCCCTTCCGCGACCAGGCCGCTGCCACCCCGGCCCTGCTCGGTCAACCGGCCACCTTCGCCAAGGGCCTCTACTACCGCAGCTGGCTGGCACTGCACGGCGTACCCGTGCACCAGGGTGCCGAGCTCCTGGCGGTCGAAGGCGAGCGTCGAGTAGACGCCGTGCGCTGGCGCGCCGCCGATGGTGAGGCGCACCGACTGGAGTGCGACGCCCTGGGCTTCGGCCAGACGCTGCGCAGCGAGACCCAGCTGGCCGACCTGCTGGGCTGCGACTTCGCCTGGAGCGCTCTCAATCGCGCCTGGTTGCCGGTGCGGGATCCGGGTGGGCGCAGCAGTCAGACCGGGGTCTACCTGGCCGGCGACGGCGCCGGTATCCAGGGCGCCGACGCCGCCGAGCTGGCGGGCGAACTGGCGGCCCTGAGTCTGCTGGACGATCGCGGCGTGCCGGTGGACAGGACGCGCATCCAGGCCCTGCAGGCACGCCTGGTGCGCTTCGAGGTGTTTCGCCAGAGCCTGGAGCGGGCCTTTCCCTTCCCCGCGGACTGGGCGGCCAAGGCGCCGGACGAAGTCACGGTCTGTCGCTGCGAACAGGTCAGCGCCGGCGAGATCCGCGCCGCCGTGGCCCAGGGCCATTGGGAAATCAACAGGGTCAAGGCCACCTGCCGGGTCGGCATGGGTCGCTGCCAGGGGCGCATCTGCGGCGCGGCGGCGGCCGAATTGATCGCCTGCGCCAGTGGTCGCCCGCTGGACCAGATCGGCCGGTTGCGCGCCCAGGCGCCGATCAAGCCGCTGCCCTTTGGCGTGGAGCTGGCGCCATGAGTCGGCTGGACGTGGATGTCCTGATCATCGGCGGCGGCATCGTCGGCAGCAGCGCGGCGCTGTTCCTGGCCCAGGGCGGCCAGCGCGTCGCCCTGCTGGAACGCAACTTCTGCGGCGCCCAGGCCAGTGGCGTCAACTACGGCGGGGTACGCCGCCAGGGCCGCCCGCTGGTGCAGTTGCCGCTGTCCAGTCGCGCCCATCAGATCTGGGGCGGTCTGCGGGACCTGCTGGGTACCGATGGCGAATACCTCAGATCCGGCCACCTCAAGCTGGCCCGCAGCGACACCGACTTCGCCTCCCTGCAGGCCTATGCCCAGGCCAGCCAGGGCTTCGGCCTCGATCTGCAACTGCTCGACCGGGGCGAATTGCGCCGGCGCTTTCCCTGGGTCGGCGACATCGCCGTGGGTGCCTCCTTCTGCCCGGAGGACGGCCACGCCAATCCGCGCCTGGTTTCCCCGGCCTTCGCCCAGGCAGCTGCCCGCGCCGGCGCCCGCATCCTCGAACGGACCGCCGTGACCGCGGTCGAGCACGATGGCCAGCGCTTCCAACTCTGCACCGACAGCGGCCTGACCCTGAGCGCGCCCTGGCTGCTCAATTGCGCGGGTGCCTGGGCCGCGGAGCTGGCCGCCCGCTTCGGCGAGCCGGTGCCCCTCACCGCGGCCCATCCGGCCATGCTGGTGACCGAACCGCTGCCTCTCTTCATGACCGCCAGCACCGGCGTGGAAGGCGGCGGCATCTATGCCCGCCAGGTGGCGCGGGGCAATTGCGTGCTGGGCGGCGGGCGCGGTTTCGCCCTCGACGCCGACCGCGCCCGCCCCGGCCAGCTGGCCATCCTCGACATCCTGAGAAACGCCGCCGAACTCTATCCGGCCCTCAGCGGTGCCCAGGCGATCCGTACCTGGAGCGGCGTCGAGGGCTATCTGCCGGATCACCAGCCGGTGCTCGGCCCCAGTCTCACCACCCCCGGCCTGCTGCACGGCTTCGGCTTTGCCGGCGCGGGCTTCCAGATCGGGCCGGCGGCTGGCGAAGCCCTGGCCGAGTGCATCCTGCAGGGCGCCCCCCGGCACAGCCTGCAGGCCTTTTCCATCGCCCGTTTCCCTTCCCAGCCCAGGAGTTCCCAAACATGCGCCTGACCCCTGCCCTGCTCGTGGCCCTCGCCGGCCTGCCCCTGGCCGCCGTGGCCGAACCGACGCTCTACCTCGGCATGAATGGCGGCACCATGGAACGCCTCTATGCCGACAGCGTGCTGCCCGCCTTCGAGAAGGCGCACAACGTCAAGGTGGTGATCGTGCCCGGCACCTCGGCGGACATCCTCGCCAAGGTCCAGGCCAGTCCGCAGAAGCCGCCGATCCATGTGATGTTTCTCGACGACGGCATCATGTACCGCGCCATCGGCATGAATCTGTGCAGTCCGCTCAAGCCCAGCGCGGCCCTGGCGCAGATCCCCGAAAAGGCCAAGATCAAGGACCAGGCAGCCGCCGTCAGCCTGGGCGTGACCGGTCTCGCCTACAACAGCCGGCTGTTCAAGGACAAGGGCTGGGCGGCGCCGACCTCCTGGGCGGACCTCGCCGATCCCAAGTACAAGGGCAAGGTGGTGTTCCAGTCGCTGTCCTCGTCCACCTTCGGGCTGCATGGTTTCCTGATGTTCAACCGGCTCAAGGGCGGCACCGAGCAGGACGTCGACCCCGGCTTCAAGGCCTGGTCCACCACCGTCGGCCCCAATGTGCTGGAGTACATCCCCAGCTCGGCCAAGCTCTCGGAAATGGTGCAGACCGACGAGGCGGCGCTGTTCCCGCTGACGCCCACCCAGGTCACCGCGCTCAAGCTCAAGGGCATCCCGGTGGAATACGCCCCGCCCAAGGAAGGCGCCGTGGTACTCAACGTCGCCGAATGCGTGACCGCCAACAACGACCAGCCCGAGCTGGCCCAGCAACTGGCGGAATACCTGCTGACCCCCGAGGCCCAGGCGCCGGCGCTGGAACTGGGCGACCAGATCCCGTCCAACCCCAACACCCCCACCACCGACAAGACCCGCGGCCAGGTGGAAGCCATGCAGAACTACCTGAAGACCGCCGTGACCATCGACTGGGACGAAGTGAACAAGGTGCGGCCGCAGTGGAACGCCCGCTGGAATCGGCAGGTGGAGCGCTAGTCGCTCGAACAGCGCAAATGCACCGGTGGGTGTCGACCCTGGACAACCCAGCTTCGGGGCGACCCTTCACCCTTGGCGGCTTCCATCACCAGGAGAGCCGCCATGGCCAACCCGCCCATCACCGTTCTGCGCGACACCCAACCCCTGCCCGTGGTCGATGCCTGCAAATGGGAGCGCATCGAGGGCGAGCCCCATACCGTCAATCTCAATGCCTACACCTCCGATGACGGCAGCAAGATCATGGGCACCTGGATCTGCACCCCCGGCAAGTGGCGCGTCGACTACGTGAAGTGGGAGTACTGCCACTTCCAGGAGGGCTACTGCATCATCACCCCCGACGGCCAGGAGCCCATCCACCTGAAAGCCGGCGACATCTTCGTCGTCGAACCCGGCATGAAGGGCACCTGGGAAGTGGTCGAGACGGTGCGCAAGTATTTCGTGTTCGCCTGATCGGGTGAGCCCCCGGCACTGGCGTCGGGGGCCGGCTGTCATCGACCGTCGAAACCGCGGAAGAAGCGCTCGGCGTTGTCGCTCAAGGTTTCCAGGTCGTATCCCCCTTCCTGCACGATCACCGTGGGCAGCCCGAGGGCCTTGATCCTTTCGCCCAGCAGGCCGAATCCCGCCTGACTCACCGCCACCTTGGACTGCGGATCGTTTTCGTAGATGTCGAAGCCGAGGGACAGCACCAGCACGTCCGGCGCCCATTCACGCAGTGCCGTCTCGGCCTGATCCAGCCGGGCGAAGAAGTCAGCCTCGGAGGCGCCGTGAGGCATTGGCAGATTGAGGTTGCAGCCCTCGCCCGGCCCGCTGCCGCGTTCATCGGCGAAACCAGCCACCACCGGATAGAAGTTGGTCGGATCGCCATGGATCGACAGGTAGCAGACGTCATCCCGGTCGTAGAAGATTTCCTGGATGCCCTGGCCGTGGTGCATGTCGGTATCGAGGATGGCGACCCGGGCGAAGCGCGCGCGCAACTCCTGGGCCGCGATGGCGGCGCCATTCAGGTAGCAGAAGCCACCGGCCGCCTCGGCGCGGGCATGGTGCCCGGGTGGACGACAGAGGGCATAGGCGGCTGGCGCGCCGTCCCGTACGCAGCGCGCCGCGGCGACCGCGCTCTGGGCGGAGCCATAGACGGCGGCCCAGGTCTGGGCGCCGATCGGACAACTGCCGTCTGCCAGGTAGCGGGCGGTCTGGCCGAGGATGCCACGCAGCGGGTTGTTCTCGCGGATATAGATGTTCGACATCACCTCGTCACCCCAGTCCTCGGGTACCTGGTGCCAGTCGCGATAGGCATTCTCCAGGTAGGTCACATAGGCCTCGCCGTGCACGGCATGCAGCGGCGCGCGACCGTGATCCGCCGGCTGTTCGAGGGGATAGCCCAACCGCTCCACCGCGGCCAGCAAGGCGTCGAGGCGGGCCGGCACCTCCTGGGGGGTGCGCATCTGGCCACGGGACAGGTAGCTGCGCGGATGGTGCAGGCGCTGATCGGGATGGAAAAAGGTCTTCATGTCATCTCTCCTGATGGCCCGCGCGGGCCAGCACGGCATTGAACAGGACGTCGGCGCCGCGGCGGACGTCATCGAAGCTGGCCGACTCGGCCTCGTTGTGGCTCAGGCCGCCGGCACAGGGGATGAAGATCATCGCCGTGGGGCAGTGCTTGGCCAGGTGGATGGCGTCGTGACCGGCGCCGCTGATGATGTCGCGGTGGGGATAGCCCAGCGCCTGGACCGCATCGCGCACGGCGGCGACGCAGTCGGTGGCGAAGGGGGTAGCAGGACTCAGCCAGTGCCGCCGGACGTCCAGCGACAAGCCGCGCTTGGCGGCCACGGCGGCCAGGCATTCCCGCGCGGCGGCTTCCAGCGCCGCCAGGGTCTGGTCCTGGGGATGACGCAGGTCCAGGGTGAAGTGCACCTCGCCGGCGATGGTGTTGCGCGAGGAGCGCGCCACATCCAGTTGCCCCACGGTGACCAGTCCTTCGCCGAAGCGAGTTGCGAGATCCTCCAGCGCGGCCAGCATCCGGCCGACGCCGAACAGGGCATCCCGGCGCCGGGCCATAGGGGTGGTCCCGGCGTGGGCCGCGGTGCCCCGGACGCACACGTCGAGCCAGCAGATCGCCTGGCCCCCGGTCACCACGCCCACGGCCAGGCCCTCGTCTTCGAGGACCGGACCCTGTTCGATATGGGCCTCGAAATAGGCGTCGAAGGTCCGCCCCAGTGGCTGGTCGCCGGCATAGCCGGTGCGCTCCAGGCTGGTAGCCACGGAGATGCCGTCCCGGTCGCAGGTCGCCAGGGCCTCGGCCAGCGGCAGTTGCCCGGTGAAGACCGCGGAGCCCAGCATGGCCGGGGTGAAGCGGGCGCCCTCCTCGTTGGTCCAGACGGCGACTTCCAGGGGGCGGTCGGTCTGGATGTCCGCATCGTTCAGACTGCGCATCACTTCGAGACCGGCCAGCACGCCATAGACGCCGTCGAAGCGCCCACCCTTGGGTTGGGTGTCCAGATGACTGCCCATGACCACCGGCGCGGCCTGGTCATCACGGCCCGGACGACGGGCGAACAGGTTGCCGATGCGGTCCACCGTCAGACTGAGACCGGCGGCCGCGCACCACTGGCCGAACAGTGCCCGTCCCTGGCGATCCTCTTCGCTCAGGGCCAGCCGGCTGCTGCCGCCGGCTTCGCCAGGGCCAATCTCGGCCATGGCGGCAAGGCTCTGCCAGAGACGCTCGCCATCGATTCGATACATGGTGGATTCCTTGTGTTCAGGCGGGAGAGACATGGGCGGTCGCTTCCCGACGGCGCGCCAGAGCGGCCACGCACAGCAGCGACAGACCGGCCAGCAGGGAGTAGAAGACCGCCAGTGGCCACCACTCGCCCGTGAAGCGGTGAGCCAGCAAGGTGCCGATCATGGGTGTGAGGCCACCGGCGATGGCGCCACAGATCTGGTAGGCCATGGAGATGGCGGTGTAGCGCACCCGGGTAGCGAAGACACCACTGACGAAACCGGCGATCACCGCATAGAAGGACGCCATGCAGGCCGCCGCCAGGGCGATTCCCAGCACGATCAGCGGCGCCGAGCCGGTCTTGACCAGCACGAACATCGGATAGGGCGAGGCCATGGCAAGGGCCGCGATCAACAGCAGGAAACGGGCGCTGCCCAGGCGCTCGGCGAACAATGCGGCCAGCGGCTGGACCAGAAACTGGATGAGGGCGACGAACAGCAGGCAATCGAGGATCAGCGAGCGCGACAACTCCAGCACCTGGGTGGTGTAGCTGAGCATGAAGGTGTTGGTGAAATAGACGCCGGCGATGCCCAGGGTATTGGCACCGATGCACAGCAGCAACGGACGCCAGGCGCTGCGCAGCACCTCGGCCGCCGGCGCCTTGACCGTTTCCTGGCGCTCCTTCATCTCGGCGAATTCGGGGGATTCATCCACGCCCAGGCGGATGGCCAGCCCGACCACCAGCAGCAGCGCGCTGGCCAGAAACGGCAGGCGCCAGCCCCAGCTGAGCAGGTCCTCTTCCGGCAGGCTGGTGACGCTACGAAAGGCAATGATCGACAGGATCAGGCCGGCCGGGCTCCCCCACTGGGCGAAGGAAGCGAAAAAGGTACGACGGCCCGCAGGTGCATGCTCGCCGGCCATCAGCACGGCGCCGCCCCATTCACCCCCCACGGCAATGCCCTGCACCACCCGCAACAGGATCAGCAGGATCGGCGCCCAGACGCCAGCCTGGCTATAGGTGGGCAGAATGCCGATGAGCACGGTGACCACGCCCATCATCAGCAGGGTGACGATCAGGGATTTCTTGCGGCCGATGCGGTCGCCGATATGGCCGAAGACCAGGCCACCCAGAGGTCGGGCGAAGAAGCCTACGGCGAAGGTCCCGAAGGCAGCCAGGGTGCTCAGCAAGCGGTCTTCGGAAGGAAAGAACAACTGGCCGAAGACCAGCGCGGCGGCCGTGGCGAAGATGTAGTAGTCGTACCACTCGATGGTGGTGCCCACGAAGGCAGCGGCGGCGGCGCGTCTGGGTTGGCGACGAGGAGAGGTGGACGGCATGCAGGGTGCTCCTATCGACTGCCGGAAAGAGAGGCGGCGCGGCGGATTGGAAGGCCGGACGCACGGAGAGCAATGGGCAGGGGCGATCAGGGCGACATGGACGCAGCACTCCTGGGGGTATCGTTCTTGTTGGGCAGGAGAGGAAGAAGGATCGAGGACGCTCTAGGGCGCCTTGACGTCGTTATCCCTTGGCGGGCTAAGATTAGTCAATTTTCTAATTCTTATACTTATCTATAAACATGGCTAATAATCAGGATGAACCGCTCTCCCCCGCGCCCTTGCCCGAGGGCCGGCGTTTTCTCAACGATCGGCTGGACTGGAATCTCCTGCGCACCTATCTGGTGATCGTCCAGGAAGGCAGCGTGAGTCGTGCGGCCGCACGGCTGCACCTGACTCAGCCAGCCGTGAGCCAGGCCCTCAAGCGGCTGGAGGAACAACTCGATCGCGCGCTGATCATTCGCCGTGGGCCGCGCTTCGCCCTCACCGAGGCCGGCGAAGAGGTAGCCCGGATCGCCAGCGACCTCTATGGCAACGTCTCCCGCCTTGGCGCTGCCTTGGAGCGCTCGACGGAAACCGTGGTGGGCAAGGTGCGGATGCTCACCATCAGCCGCATCCAGTCGCGCTGCTACGACGACTTCCTCGCCGACTTCCACCGTCGCTTTCCACGGGTGGAACTGGAGATCGACGTGATGCGCAGCTCGGACATCATCAGCTCCCTGCTGCAGAAGACCGCGACCCTGGGCCTCGCCCTCTGCCGTATTCCTCAGCCCAAGCTGGAGCAGCGCGTGCTGTTGCAGCAGCGCTACGCCTTCTTCTGCGGACGCCGCCACCCCTTGTTCGGGCGCAGTGGCCTGTCGCTGGCCGATCTACAGGGCGAAAACTTCGTCAGCTTCACCAGCGACCAGATTGGCGGCAGCCTCTCGCCGCTCACCATCTTTCGCGATCAGCAGGGCTTCACCGGACGTATCGTGGCCTCCTCGCCCAGCCTCGAAGAAATCCGCCGCCTGGTCGGCGCCGGTTACGGCATCGGCTGTCTGCCCCAGCATGTGGTGGCCGACGAGGTGGCCGCCGGCGAACTCTGGCGCCTGCCGCCCAGCGAGGGCGTGGCCGATGTCGACGTGCACCTGCTCTGGCACCGCGAACAGCGCATGACCCAGGCGGAAACCGCACTGCTGGAAGGCTTCCAGCATCTGCTGGCGACCACCGAGGTCGCCGCGCGGCTCTAGGCCTCAGGGCGTGGCATCGCTCGCATAGCAGGCCCAGGCCAGGCGGGTGGCCAGGCGTTCGAGATAGGCCATGATGGCCGGCGCGGCGATGCGCTCCATCGGGGTGCTGCGCCAGCGGTGCAGCGACAGGCCCAGGGCGATGTCGGCCAGGCTGAAGGACTCGCCGGCCACATAGGGGCCGTGCTGCGCCAGGTGCGCCTCCAGAATGGCGATGCGCCCGTTCCAGGCGGCGATGCCTTGCGCTAGGCGTTGCGGATCGGGTTCCGGTGGCTGCTGCTTCACCAGCGCCAGATAGGCATAGCTCCAGGCCGGATTGAGTTCGCAGGCCTGCCAGTCGAGCCACTGATCGACCCGCGCCCGGGCGCGCGGAGCGGTAGGATAAAGCGCCTCGCCGCCATGGGCATTGGCCAGGTAGCGCAGGATGCTGTTGGACTCCCAGAGCACGAAGTCGCCATCCAGCAGGACCGGGATCTGGCCGTTGGGATTCCACTGCAGGTACTCGGCGGATTGCGCCGAGCGAAAGCCGGCGCCCCAGTCCTCGCGCTCATAGCCCAGGCCCAGTTCATCGAGGCACCAGAGCGCCTTGCGTACGTTGATCGAAGAGACGCGACCAAGAATCTTCAGCATACAGAGGCGACCTCCCGGGATGGATGGCTGAGATAGGGCTCGATATTGCCGAGCGCGCGCTGCACATAGTCCTCCTTCTCGCCCACCGGTGCCACGTAATGCAGCACCTCGGCCGCCGCGTCGCGGCCCAGCAGCCTGGCGATGGCCCAGGCCGCCAGGTAGCTGGAAGCCAGGCAGCCGCCGGCGGTGGCCAGGTTGCCGCGGGCGAAGAAGGGCTGATTCAGCACCTCGATGCCGGCTTCCTGCGCCCAGGGCTTGGTGGTGAGATCGGTGCAGCCGGGTACGCCGTCGAGCAGGCCGAGGCGCGCCAGCAGCAGCGTCCCGGAGCACTGGGCACCGATCAGCTGGCGCCTGGGATCGAGCACCGACAGTTGCTCCAGCAATGCCGCATCCCGGGCGACCTCACGGGTCCGGTTGCCACTTCCAACCAGCACGGCGGTGCAATCCGCCAGTTCGTCGAAGCCGGCCTGGCGCTCCAGGCGGACGCCGTTCATGGACGTCACGAGGGGGGTCGGCGCCATCAGCGAGACCCGCCAGTCCGGCCGCTTGATGCGATTGAGCAGGCCCAGGGCGATGAGGGAGTCCAGTTCGTTGAAGCCTTCGAAGGTGAGGATGGCGAGGTGCATGGGAGCTACCAAGGGCTTGCTGTCGATCCAAGGATTCTTGGCCGCGACTCTGCCGTTCGACCAGATACAGTGCCGCACCGGGCTGGCCATACAGTCATGCCAATCATCGGCAAACCGCTCTAAGCCGGGCAACGACGACGCTGGAGCACTGGAAGCCATGGCACTTAGCCATTACAGTGACACACCCTGGCCGAGCCACCGGCCGATTTGTCATCGCCCATCGGCCTTACCCCCTTTCGAGATGTCGATGGACAACGAGATTCGTTATGAACAGCACGTCCGGCGGGTGCTGCGCACGCCCCTGCTGGTGCTGCAGCCGCTGATGCTGGCGATGTGGCCGCTGACCCTGTGGTGCAATCCGCTGATCGGCAGTCCCTACAAGGGACGCTATTTCGCGCTGATGCTGCTGTTGCTGGCGATCAGCGCCCTGCTCAGCGTGGCGCGCAGCGCACGCATGATGAGTCTGACCTTTACCGGCAACATCTGGGCATTCGCCCTCGCCTTCCGCATCCAGATCCAGGATGGCGGCGCCGTGGGTCACTACTGGAACCTGCCCGTCGCCCTCATCATCATCCTGGGCACCTGCGGCCTGACCTACCGCCTCTCCCACTACCTCATCACCCTGGCCGGCGCCGGCTTCATCCTCTTCATCGGTCAGGACCGGTTGATACCCAGCGCGATGCCGGAGCAGTTGGTCGGGCTGCTGGTCAGTGTCGCCCTGGCCATCGGCATCGCCTACAACCACGCCAACAGCCAGTGGATGCTACGGACCTTCAGGCTCAAGGAGCGCTATCGGATTCTCGCGGAAACCGATGAACTCACCCGGATCGCCAACCGCCGCAAGCTCCTCCAACAGCTGGACGCGGCGCGGGGCGAGAGCGGATGGGAAGCCAGGCATTTCGTCATGCTCGACATCGACAACTTCAAGGAGATCAACGACCGGCACGGCCATCAGGTGGGCGATGAGGTGCTGGTCGCCACGGCGCGGGAACTCGATCGACTCGATCCGCGGCTGGAGGGCGGCCGCCTGGGCGGCGAGGAATTCGGCCTGCTGATCCGCGGCCTCGACGAGGCAAGGATCAGCCACCTGCTGGAAACCCTGCGCGCGCGCCTGGCCGAGGCCGGCCCCCTGGGCATCCGCTTCAGCGCCGGGGCGCTTCGCCTTGCGCCGGAGCTGTCGCTCAACGAGCTGCTGCGCCAGGCGGACGAAGGCCTCTACCAGGCCAAGCGCCAGGGCAAGGACCAGGTGGTCTGGATCCGCTGAGGACCGCTACTCCAGCTTTTCCACCTTAACCGCGGTGGTGCCGTCGTCGACCATGTCCACCCGCCGGGCAGCGGCGCGGGAGAGATCGATGATGCGGCCGCGGATATAGGGCCCGCGGTCGTTGATGCGCACCACCACGGCGCGATCATTTTCCAGGTTGGTCACCTTGACCCGGGTGCCGAGCGGCAGGGTCTTGTGGGCGGCGACCAGTTCGTTGTTGTTGAAGGTCTCGCCACTGGCGGTTTCCTTGCCGTGGAACTTGCGCGAGTAGAAGGAGGCCTTGCCGCGCTGTTCGAAGCCGGCTTCCTTCTTGACCGGTGCCGCGACGGTCTTGGCGTCCTTTTCCTGGCAGGCGGTGCAGGCAAGTATCAGAAGCAACACGAGGGATCTGGGACGGATGAACACGTTTCACCTTCCTCTTTTTCTTGGTTTTCGGGAAAGCAACGCTCGGGGAGTGGATTCAGCTAGCTCTGAACCCGGGCGCCCCCGGGAGGTTCGCCAGGGATGGCCAGCGGCCAGCCCATCTGTGACGAGCCCCTCAAGACCGCCCTAGGGCGCCGGCAGCACGTACCTGAGGATGGCCACGAAATGCAGGGCGCTGCCGGCCATGACGAAGCCGTGCCAGATGCCATGCCAGTGGCGAAAGCGATCGTCGAAGACGAAGAAGAGGATGCCGACGGTATAGAGCACCCCGCCGGCCGCCAGCCAGGCGAAGCCCTCGCCGCCCAGGCGATCCAGCAGTGGTCCCACCGCTACCAGCACGATCCAGCCCATGGTGGCGTAGATCACCAGCGACAGGATGCGCGCCTCCGAACGCGGCTTGAGCTCCTGCGCCATGCCGATCAGCGCCAGCCCCCAGACGATGCCGAACAGCGTCCAGCCCCAGGGACCGCGCAGGGTCACCAGGCAGAACGGCGTGTAGCTGCCGGCGATGAGCAGATAGATCGACAGGTGATCGAGCTTTTGCAATAGGCGTTTCGCCCGCCCCTTCACGCTGTGGTAGAGGGTCGACACGCTGTAGAGGATCACCAGCGCGACCCCATAGATGGCCACGCTGACGATGCGCCAGGGATCGCCCTGCAGGCTGGCCAGTACCACCAAGGCAATGGCGCCGGCCAGGGCCAGCAGGGCACCGACCAGATGGGTCCAGGCATTGAGACGTTCGCCGTAGTACATGCGTCCTCCGGTGTAGGTCGCAAATGGGCTCAGGGTCTCGCCGAGCCCTCGCGACGGGCAGTGAGGCGCTCGTAGCGGTCGAGCAGCGGCTGGATGGAAATCCCGTGGACCGCGATGCTCAAGGCCACCACCGACAGGGTCAGGTCGACGATGGTCCCGGCCCACTCGGCCGTGACCTGATGCGTGAGCGCGTAGCACAGATAATACAGGCTACCGATGCCACGGATGCCGAACCAGCCGATCAGCGCACCCTGGTGGCGATCGATGCGAGTGAAGGGCAGCATGCTGGCCACGCCCAGCGGGCGGATCACCACGAACAGCAAGGCGCCCAGCAGCAGCGCGCGGCTGTCCCAGTGGGTGATGAGTACCACGCCGAGCAAGGTCACCAGCAGCACCTCGAAGGAGCGCTCCACCAGACTGCCGAAGGCGAGCATGTCGCCCATCATCACCCCAGCCGCCATGCGCGGCTCCTCGATGTCCTCGGCGTTGGCCACGGTGGCACGCTCCGGCGCTCCGGTGAGGTGACCGATCACCGGTTGCGCCAGTTGCTCGGAAGGCGTTTCCGCATTACCGGAGGTCTGTACCTCGGCCTGGCGCAGGCCCAGGCCGGCGGCGAACACCGCGAGAAAGCCGAAGGCGCCGATCTCGTCGGCCAGCACATAGGACAGGGCGATCAGCGCCAGGGCGAGGAAATCGTTGGGCGAGATGGTGCTGTCGCCATGCCGCGTGCGCAGGAAGATCATCAGCCGCCCGACCCCCTTGCCCATGGCATAGCCCAGCAGCAGGCCCGCCGGCACGCCCCAGACCACATTCTTGAGAAACCACTCCAGGGTCCAGCCCCAATGGAGTTCGCCATGCTGCAGGAGCAGCAGACCGAGCAGCACGAAGGGAAAGGCGGTGCCGTCGTTGAGGCCCGCCTCGCCGGAGAGACCGAAGCGCACCCGGTCGAAATCCTGGGCGTGGTTGACCTGCACCAGCCCGGCCAGCACCGGGTCGGTAGGCGCGAGGATGGCGCCGATCAGCAGGGCCACGCCCCAGGACAGACCGAGCAGGTAGTGGGCGATCAGGCAGACCCCGGCGATGCTGAAGATCATCACCGGCCCGGCCAGCAGATAGGCGCCGTGCCAGGAAGAGCGATGAAAGGACAGGCGCAGCTTGAGGCCGCTGACGAACAGCGAAAAGAGCACCGCCACCTCGGTGAGGTGGCCGATCCAGGTCGCCGATTGCTGGAAGTCGACCTCGGCCAGGCCCAGGCCGATGGGGCTGATGAGCATGCCGAAGGCCAGGCAGACCACCGAGGTGGTGACCGGCAGCCAGCGCAGGTAGGCGGAGGTCAGGGCGAGGATCATCAACAGCGATCCCAATACCCCGACCCAGACGAGAAAAGTCATGTGGGTAGCGTGATCCAGAACAGAGAAGGAAGAACGGGTAGCAGACGTCACCCTTCTGATGGAGACTGCGCCGACGTAGCCGCGTGCCCCCTATCTGCCGAATGGCGCGCCTCCGGGTGACCCCGTGGCCCTGGCCGGGGTCCCATGCCCTATAGTCCCCAAGGAAAGCCTCTACCCGCATGAGCGATCACCGCCTCCGCAAGCAACGCCGCCTCGAACGCCTGCAGCGCTTCCTCGACTGGGCCGGCCGCACCCATCCCGACTTCGTCGCCAGGCAGCAGCACCAGGAAATCTGGTTCAAACCCTATTCGGGCTATCCCCTGCCGCACCTGGGGCGGATCGCCAAGGCCTTCTGGTTGGGGCTGGACGAAGGCGCTGCGGTCGCCGCCGGCAGCGCGCCCGATCCCGACAGCCTGCTGGGCCAGGCGCTGCTCAATGCCGGCAAGACCTTTGGCTATCCGGTGGACGTCTTCGGCAGCGAAAAGCTCTTTACCGGCGGCGCGGCGAGCGAATTGCTCGAATCCCACTGGGCGCTGAATCTGGCCGACAGCGCTTCGGCCGAGGCCTTTGCCGCCGCGGTTAGCGAGCGTCTGGGCGATGCGGTGCGCGAGCGCCTCGGCATTCTGGCGGCGCCCTTCGCCGAGATGGCGGACGAGGATCGCCAGCGGGTGCTGGAGCGGGTGCCCCAGGCGTTGATCCGCCTGGACGACTTTTTGCCGCGGGCGGTGGAGGTGCTCAACGAAACGCGCCACGAATTGAGATTCAACGTGGTGCTGACCCACGAGGACATTCGCCTGGAGATCCCCCGGCGGCTGGCGGCCAACCAGGGCCGACTGCTGAGTGACGCCGATGTCGCCGCGCTCAGGGCCGAAGCCGAGGCGGACCTGCGCGAGCGTTTCGCCGTGCTGGTGGGCGAAGCCGATGCCCTGGACTTCGATCTGCACCAGCTGGGCACGCCGCGCCTGCAGGAGCTGATGCGCCTGGAAGCCGACAAGCTGCGCCGCGCGCTGCGCCACGCCGTGACCCAGCAGCGCGAGAAGATGGCCTTCGCCGTGCTGCTGGAAAACAATCCGCGCTTCGGCCAGTACCACCAGAATTACCCGGCCCGCCGCCTGACCCGCACCTGGACCGCCCTGCTCGGCCCCACCAACAGCGGCAAGACTCACAGGTCCATTGAGGCCATGGCGGCGGTGACCCATGCCATCTACCTCTCGCCGCTGCGGTTGATGGCCCTGGAAAACCAGGAGCGCCTGGAATCCCTCGGCGTACCCTGCTCGCTGGTCACCGGCGAGGAGGAGATCATCCGCCCGGGCGCCACCCACTTCTGCTGCACCGTGGAGGAATTCGCCCGCTTCCGCCGCCAGCAGTGGGAGGTGGTGGTGGTCGACGAGGTGCAGATGCTGGCCGATCCGCAGCGCGGCTGGGCCTGGGTCGATGCCCTGGTCAGCGCCCACACCAAGCGCCTGCTGATGACCGGCCCGGCGCTGATCGAACCCTCGCTGCGCACCCTCTGCGAGCTGTGCGAGGACCGCCTGGAGATCAAGCCCACCAAGCGCCTGTCGCCGGTCACGGTGGCGCGCCACGCCACCACCCTGGAGCGCCTGGAACCGGGTTCGCTGCTGGTGGCCTTCAGCCGCCGGGTGGTGCTGGAACTCAAGGGCCTGCTGGAGATGGCCGGCCGCCGGGTGTCGGTGGTCTATGGCGCCCTCTCGCCGGAGGTGCGGCGGGAACAGGCGCGGCGCTTCCGCGAAGGCGAGACCGAGATCATGGTCGCCACCGATGCGGTGGGCATGGGCCTCAACCTGCCGGCCCATACCCTGTGCTTCTACACCGACGAGAAATTCGACGGGGTGGAGAACCGGCCGCTGCGGGTGCAGGAGGTCAAGCAGATCGGCGGGCGCGCCGGACGGTTCGGTCATCATGCCGAGGGGGAAATCACCGCGCTGGAGCCCCATGTACTGCGCAACATCAAGCGGCTGTTCCACAGCCCGGACGATCCGGTGGATTTGCACCAGTTCCAGGTGCGACCGAGCCTGGAACACCTGCGCGCGCTGTCCGAGTTCATGGAGGAGCCCAGCCTGCTGCGCACCTGGCTGACCTTCAATCGCAACATCAACTATGGCGACGCCTTCGTCTCGGTACTGCCCGACGAGCTGGCCGAGTGGATCAAGCTGATCGACCTGCCCGGTATCGACTTCCAGCTGCGCTGGATCTTCGCCTGCACGCCGATCCGTGGCGGCCTGGAAGGCCCGGCCAGCGGCCAGGCCCAGCGCTGGCTGCGCAGCGTCGCCCGCGGCGAGCCGGTGGATCTGCCGCGCATCCCCATGGGCACCGATCTCGCCGGACTGGAAAGCGCCCTGCACGTGGTGGAGACCTATCTGCACCTGTCGCGCAGCCTGCCCGAGCTGTTTCCGGCCCTGGAACGCGGCCAGGATCATCGCGACCTGCTCAACGACGCCATCACCCGGGAGTTGTCCCGCCGACGCCGGCCGCGTGGCCAGGAAAAGGGCCAGGGCAAGGGCGGCCGCCGCCAGGGACGGGGCGAACGCCGAGGTGGACGGTTCGGGCGCTAGGCGGCGCGGAAAGTCGCCAGCGGTCACGCTACCGATCGCGGCCATGGGCCGCTCCTACAGGGAAATCATGCTCCTGTAGGAGCGGCCCATGGCCGCGATAGTCCAAGCCAGAACGGCCGCATCGGCGGACCGCCATGGCCGCGATAAAGAAAGACAGTCGCTCCTACCGGGACGTCCCCAGCGGCGCCCGCGCCTTGAAGCTCCAGGTGAAGAAGAATTCCGCCACCTGCTCACCGCTTTCGTCGGTGCCGACGCTGCGCAGCTCGACCTGCTGCGGCTCGCCGGTCTCCCGGGCGCGCACCAGCGCCGCGGCGATGGCCGCGCCCTGGTCGCAGCGAAAGACGATGGTACCCACGGCCTTCTTGCTGAAGGTCGCCCTCATGGCCACCACCAGCATGGCGTAGCGGCTGCCGGAACGGCGGATGTGCCGGTCGGCGAGGATGCCGGTGGAAAATTCCGCCGCCATGCCCTCCACCGCCCAGAACATGCTCTTGAAGGGATTCTGGTTCAGCCAGCCATGGGTGACCTGCATCTGGCAGCCGGCATCGTCCAGGTGGCGCAGGCGCAGGCCGGCGATCTTGGCGATGGGCACCTTGGTCCAGACGAAGAGATTGAACAGCAGTCGATTCATGGCGAGCGCATCCGGCAGCCTGGCCGGAGCGCCAGGTGCCCGCAGCTTAGCGCTTCGCCCCGGGCCGCTCCATGGCTGGCGGACGCGGCCCGGTAGACAGTTCGCGACCCCCGGGTCGCGCGGCCGGGGCGCCTCGCCGAAGAGGCGCCCGCGGGCCTTATAGCGGATTGGCGTTGAGTTGCTCGGCGTAGCGCCGGGTCATGAACACCGCGAACAGCAGGCCGGCCACCGCCAGGCCGCCGCCCACCAGGCCGACGTAGGGCATGCCGACATGGGTCCCCACCACGCTGCCGAGCAGGGCGCCGCCGCCGATGCCGACGTTGTAGATGCCGGAGAACAGCGCCATGGCGACGTCGGTGGCGTCCTTGGCCAGGGCCAGTACCTTGGATTGCAGCGCCAGGCCGAAACTCATGATGGCGATGCCCCAGATGACGCTCAGACCCTCCAGCATGAAGCTCTTCCAGGCGAAGGGCAGCAGCAACAGCAGCGACAGGGCGATGCCAGCGATGGCCGCGATCAGGAAGCCATTGGGGAATCTCAGGCTGTAGCGGCTGAACAGCAGCGAGCCGATGACGCCGGAGCCGCCGAACAGCAGCAGCAAGGCGGTGATCTGCATGCCACCCATGCCCGCCACCTCCACGGCAAAGGGCTCGATGTAGCTGTAGCCGGTGAAATGGGCGGTCACCACCAGGGTGGTGAGCAGGTAGATGCACAGCAGCGCCGGGCGCTTGAACAGCACCGGCAGGCTGGCCAGGGAACCGGAGTTCTCGCTGGGCAGCAGCGGCAGGTTGCGCGCCAGCCAGAGCACCGTGCCCACCGCCAGCGCCGCGATGGCGACGAAGGTGTAGCGCCAGCCCAGCAATTCCCCCAGCACCCGGCCCAGCGGGATGCCCAGCACCATGGCCAGGCAGGTGCCGGTGGCCAGCAGGCCGAGCGCCTGGGTCTGCTTGCCGGCCGGGGCGATGCGCACCGCCAGCGAGGCGGTGATCGACCAGAACACCGCATGGGCGAAGGCGATGCCGATGCGGCTGGCCACCAGCACCTCGAAGCTCCAGGCCACCCCGGACAGGCCGTGGCAGGCGATGAACACGATGAAGACGAACACCAGCAGCCGGCGCCGCTCGATGGAACGGGTGGCGAGCATCATCGGCAGCGACATCAGGGCCACCACCCAGGCATAGATGGTCAGCATCAAGCCGACCTGCGAGGGGCGCATGTCGAAGCTGCGCCCGATGTCGCTGAGCAGCGCCACCGGAACAAATTCCGTGGTGTTGAAGATGAAGGCGGCCAGGGCCAGGGCGATGACACCGGACCAGCTGGGCTTCCGGGCTTCGGCGGTAGCATCCATGGGGGGTCTTCTACTCCAGAGCGAAAGGGTGGATGGCGACTCTCGGTCAGAAAGCCGACGACAAAAACCCACGAGCAAAGGCCTGGCCCGCCTGCGACGCCGGGTCGCGAGCGAGAAGTCTGCCGTAGGTAGGGATTGGAATTGAATGTAGTAAAAATTCTACGCTGTCGATTCGGACCATCACAACCTCCCGCAGTTGCGCCTGACAGCGGCAATCGCCTGGCCGAAGCGGCCAACCGCCTGATCGGTGGCGCTTTTTTACCCGGGAGCAGCACGCCGATCGCCTGGCGCTGCGACAAAACATCGCGAAACCTTTTGCCTGGACGAAGCTCCGAGCGAAACGCGCCGGACGATTGACCTTACCCCAGGGGTAAGCTCTAGCCTCGGCGTCACCAGCCCAGTCAGGAGCCTCCCCCATGCGTATCGTCCTCTCCTCCACCCTGCTCGCCCTCAGTCTGCTCGCCGGCGGCGTCGCCCAGGCCGCCGAGACCCAGCACCCGGCCCACCAGGACATGCAGAAGAGCATGGAGACCATGCACCAGGGCATGGAAGAAGGCCTCAAGGCCAAGGACCCGGACCTGGCCTTCGCCAAGGGCATGCTGGCCCACCACGAGGGCGCCGTCGACATGGCCCGCTATCAGCTGCAGCACGGCAAGGATCCGGAGATGCGCAAGCTGGCCGAGGACATCATCCAGGCCCAGCAGAAGGAAATCGACCAGCTCAATCGCTGGATCAAGGCCCACGGCAAGTAATGGCGCGCCGCGTCCGGGACTGGCACAGTGGGACGCCAGTCCCGACGCGGAGTCCACCATGCTGATCGACCATCTGGATCATCTGGTCCTGACCACCATCGACCTCGCCGCCTGCGAGGATTTCTACACCCGGGTGCTGGGTATGCGCCTGGAGACGTTTGGCGCGGGGCGCAAGGCGCTGCGCTATGGCAACCAGAAGATCAATCTGCACGAGCGGGGGCACGAATTCGAACCCAAGGCGCACCTGCCGGTGTCGGGCGCCCTCGACCTCTGCTTCATCGCCCGGGAGCCGCTGGACCAGGTGATCGCCCATCTGCAGCGCGAGGGCTGGCCGATCATCGAAGGCCCGGTGGCTCGCACCGGGGCCACCGGACCGATTCGCTCGGTCTATGTCCGCAATCCCGACCTCAACCTGATCGAGATCGCCGAGTACCCGACCTAGGCTCTGCGCGAAAGGTCGCCGAGCGAAGGTCAGGCGAGGCGAAAAGAAGCCTGAGGAAGCGGAGTTTACGAGTGGTAAATGAGCATTCCGAAGGCGTTTTCAACGACGCATCACCGAGTGCAGGCACTTTTCGTACAGAGCCTAGCGCGGCCGACCGAACACCTGGGTCCAGTAGAGGCTGTGGGTGCTCCGCGGATTCAGGGCATAGGCCGCGCCCATTTCGGTGAATTCCGGATTCATCAGATTGGCGCAGTGGCCCGGACTCGCCAGCCAGCCCTGCATGGCCTGGCTGACCGAACCGGCGCCCGCGGCGATGTTTTCACCGATGCGGGTCCAGCCGTAGCCCTGTTTGCCCACCCGCTCGGCCACGGTGCCGCCGCCGGGGGCGGTATGGGAGAAGTAGTCGCGACCGGCCATGTCCTGGCTGTGGGCCAGGGCGGCATTGGCCAGCGCCGGATTCCAGCGCAGCGGGGTGGTCGCGGCAAAACGCCGGGTGCCGCAGGTGCGCGCCTGGGCCCGGGCGCGATTGACCTCGGCGAGGACCGCCTTGCCGGCGCTCTGCCAGTCGCCCAGGCCGGCGCTCACCACCGGACGCGCCAGCACCAGCTGCCAGCGCGGACCCTGCTGACTCACCCCGATCTGCGCATAGTCGCTGCTGGCCAGCGGCCGGCAATACTGCTGGCGCAGTCCGGCCATGGCCGCCTGGGCGGTGGTGGCGCCCGCCAGCATGATCACCTGCACGGCCGATGCCTGATAACCCGCGGCGCGCAGATCGCCCTGCAGCCGATCGCGACCGGTCAGGCGCACCGCCGCCAGGCGATTGTCGGCGGCGAGCGGCGCCGCGGCGCGGGTGCCCGGGCACCCCTGGGGGGCGGCGCGATAGGCGTTGATCAGACTGACCAGGCGCGCCTCCTCGGGCGTCGCGGCGAGGGCGGCCTGGGTCAGCAGGGTCGTGGTCAGCAGCAGGGACAAGGCGGGGAAACGGGACATGCGCGAGCGGATCCGGAAAAGACGGAAGCGCTATGTACCCGGCCTGAATCCAGGGCGCAAGCCAGACCGGTGGCCAGCCGAGGAACGGATGGCAGTTTGCTTGCAAGGGTGATTGGAGTAGGCTCGCCGGCTCATTCAACAGGAGTCTCTCCCATGGCCAAAGCCTCTGCCCGCCACATCCTGGTTTCCAGCGAAGCCAAGTGCAACGAACTCAAAGCCGCCATCGAAGGGGGCGCCGATTTCGCCCAGGTGGCCAAGGACAACTCCAGCTGCCCCTCCAGCCGCCAGGGCGGTGACCTGGGCACCTTCCGCCCGGGCCAGATGGTCAAGGAGTTCGACACCGTGGTGTTCAGCGCGCCGCTGCATCAGGTCCAGGGTCCGGTAAAGACCCAGTTCGGCTATCACCTGGTGGAAGTCACCAGCCGCGAAGATTGATCGCGCCAGTGCTCCCGCTCGCAGCGGGGGCACCTCCCTTCCCTGCGCCCGACCGGCTATCCTGCAGACCTCCTGTCTCACGAGGATAGTGCCATGTCCCTTCCCCTCGAACGTCACGGTCAGTGCCTGTGCGGCGCCGTCCAGCTGGATTGTCGCCTCGACAGCCTTGCCGTCTCGGCCTGTCATTGCCGGACCTGTCGCCGCTGGAGCGGTGGCCCGCTGCTGGCAGTGGACTGTGCTCAGCCACCAGTGATCGGCGGTGGCGATGCCCTGGCCGTCCATGCCTCGTCCGACTGGGCCGAGCGCGGCTTCTGTCGCCACTGCGGCACCCACCTGTTCTACCGCCTCAAGTCCGAGCCGCATTACGCCATTCCGGTGGGCCTGCTCGAGGGCAGCGACTGGTTGCTGGACAGCGAGATCTTCATCGAGGAAAAGCCGGCCTGGTACTGCTTCGCCAACCAGACCCGCCAGCTGACCGGCGCCGAGGCCATCGCCGAGCACGGCGAACAGGACTAGTCGCCTTCCGGCGCCAGCCATGACCACTGGTCGCCTCGCTGCGGGCGACCTCGGGGTCCTGCGCACGCTCGTTATCACGCCAAGGCTCATGCCAGAGCCCCGGCCCCTGCCGCACCTCTGATCCGTTGCGCCCGGTCGCCTGCGGCCTGGGCGCACACCCCTATCAAGCCGCCGGCAAACGCGCCGATGCCTGGGTGAGCTCCCTTTCCCAGCCTGCCAGACAAGAGGAACAATCATGGGGTTTCTGCAACGCTTCGGCGCGCGTGCCCGCCAGGGCGGTAGCGGCGTGTTCAGCCTGACCTGCTCCGCTCGCGAACTCGGCGACCGCCTCAGCGGCGTCGCCCTCAAGCCCACCTATATCGCCGGCTTCGTTTCGCCACACCTGGACCTGGACGCCATCGCCCGGCAGCTGGCGGGGCGCTTTCCCGGCGCATCCATCAGCCTGTGCACCACCTCCGGCGAACTCTGCGGCAGCGAGCAGCGCCTGTATTGCGCCGCCGATGGCGCCTGGGACCGGCTGGTGCTGCAATTCTTCGACGCCTCGGTGATCGCCTCGGCCGAGGTGGTGCACGTTCCGCTGGACAGCGAGGACATCCGCCGTGGCGGACCGCGGCGCAGCATGAAGGAGCGCCTCGCCCGCCTGACCGAGTCGCTCAAGCGCCTGCAGGTGCGCACGCCCATCGATCACCGCGATACCCTGGCCTTCGTGCTGTTCGACGGCCTGTCCGCCTCGGAATCCTTCTTCATGGAGGCGCTGTACGAGTCCGGCCGCTTCCCCTGCCTGTTCGTCGGCGGTTCCGCCGGCGGCAAGGGTGACTTCCGCCAGACGCTGTTGCACGATGGCCGCAAGGCCTATGAAAACCATGCCCAGCTGGTCTTCCTGAAGATGGCCCGGAACACCCGCTTTGGGGTGTTCAAGAGCCAGAACTTCAGCGCCACGCCGCTCAGCCTCAGTGTCCTCACCGCCTCCCTGGAAGAGCGCTACATCAGCCAGGTGGTCGACAGCCGCGGCCAGATCAAGAGCATGGTGGCGGCCCTCTGCGAGGCCCTGAGCTGCCGCGCCGAGCAGCTGGAGCAGCGCCTGGCGGACTATTCCTTCGCCATCCGCGTGGGCGAGGAGCTGTTCGTCCGCTCCATCGCCCGCATCGACTACGAGCGCGAGCGCATCCACCTGTTCTGCGACGTGGCGCCCGGCGAAGAGCTGGTGATGGTCAAGCGCACCTCCCTGGTGGACGCCACCCGCGAGGACTTCGCCCGCTTCCTGCAGGGCAAGAGCGGCACCCCGCTGGTGGGCGTGCTCAACGACTGCATCCTGCGCCGCGCCAACAACGGCGCCGAGTTGCCGCGCATGGGCGAGGTATTCGGCCAGACGCCGGTGGTGGGCTTTTCCACCTTTGGCGAGATCCTTGGCCTGAATCTCAACCAGACGCTCACCGCGGTGTTCTTTTTCCGTACCCCGGAGGGCGCGCCCTTCCGCGACGACTATGTCGACAACTTCGCCGCCCACTACGGCGAGTTCAAGGCCTTCTTCCTGCGCCGGCAGATCAAGAAGCTGGCCGGGCTGAGCCAGGTGGTGGTCAACCAGATCAACGAGTTCAAGCGGCAGAACTTCACGGGTGTGGTGGATGCCCAGGGCCTCGACGACTCCATCCAGGCGGTGTTCGGCGGGCTCGCAGACCTCGGCCAGGTGCTGCGCCAGGCGCACCAGAGTCGCCAGGAGATCGGCGAGCAGTTGCGGCACTACTCCGGCGAATTGCATAGCAGCATGGACGATCTGGCGGGCAATATCCTGCAGCAGGGCGAGGTCACCCGCCAGGCTGACAGCACCGTGCAGCACCTCACCGAACAGGCTGAGGACGTGGTGCGCAGCGCCAACGAGCTGAGCCAGTCGAGTCTGCGCATCCAGTCCATCGTCCAGGTGATCCAGCAGATCGCCGGCCAGACCAACCTGCTGGCGCTCAACGCGGCCATCGAGGCGGCGCGCGCCGGCGAGAGCGGTCGCGGCTTCGCGGTGGTGGCCGACGAGGTGCGCAACCTGGCGGCCATCACCCACAAGAACGCCGCCGAGATCGGCGCCGACATCGACCAGTTGTCGCGCGCCATCAGCGAGGTCGGTGCCCATATCGCCGGCCAGGCCCAGGACGTGGGTTCGCTGCAGGAGCTGCTCGCCGTCCTACGCGAGTCCGGTCGCCTCACCGCCCAGACCTCCCATCGCACCAAGGACATCGCCGACACCCTGACCGGCCTCACCGCCGCCACCTCGTCCTAGGCTGCAGGTGACTTACCGTTCGTCGGCACTGACCGGCAAGTCCCGCCCTCTTCCCGCGCCGCCGCCCCTCACCAGGAGGGGCGACCGGAGGCCGCCGGCTCACCCTTTGAGTGACCGCAGGGTCACGGCCAGCGCCGTGGCTTGCGGCCCTGTTTTGCCCTCATCGGCGACCCATGGGTCAGCAATAGACGCCCCAAACCCGCTCCCAGCCGCGTCTACGACTTTTGTAGTGACTATACGAAAGCACTACAAAACTGAGTTGACGACGCCCTTATCTCCTGCAAATCTCTAGCTGCACCGGACGCGAACCCCCTATCCATGCGGGTCGCGACTGGGCTCCGGGTGACCCTCGGGCCGTCTTGCGTAGTGATGCTCAAGAGGCACTACAAGAGAAGACGACTGAAATGCCGCGCTGCTCGAGGCAGCGTCGCCAGAGGTGACGTCCGGATCCATGCAGGGACGTACGGCGACATGACTCGACAGCTGGGCTGACCTTTCGCCTTCGCGACCGGTATCCGGGTGGCAACCGCCATCCCGCTGCCGGACGTTGGGAAAAGACTGGTACCCAAGCAAACCTCATCGAGAAGGATCGACTCATGTCCGCTTACGAGAACGACGTTCAGGCCATCGCCGCCCTCAAGAACAGCACCGGCAATCACTGGAGCGCCATCAATCCGGAGTACGCAGCGAGGATGCGCCTGCAGAATCGCTTCAGGACCGGTCTCGACATCGCCCGCCACTGCGCGGCCATCATGCGCCGGGACATGGCCGCCTACGACGCCGACAGCAGCGCCTACACCCAATCGCTGGGCTGCTGGCACGGCTTCATCGGGCAGCAGAAGCTGATCGCCATCAAGAAGCACCTGGGCAGCACAAAAGGCCGCTACCTCTATCTGTCCGGCTGGATGATCGCCGCGCTGCGTTCGGAATTCGGCCCGCTGCCGGATCAGTCCATGCACGAGAAGACCAGCGTGCCGGCGCTGATCGAAGAGCTCTACACCTTCCTGCGCCAGGCCGATGCCCGCGAGCTGGGCATGCTGTTCCGCGAGCTGGACGCCGCCCGCGCCGCCGACGAGAACGCCAAGGCCGCCGCTATCCAGGCCAAGATCGACAACCATGAAACCCATGTGGTGCCGATCATCGCCGACATCGACGCCGGTTTCGGCAACGCCGAGGCCACCTACCTGCTGGCCAAGAAGATGATCGAGGCCGGGGCCTGCTGCATCCAGCTGGAAAACCAGGTCTCCGACGAGAAACAGTGCGGCCATCAGGACGGCAAGGTCACGGTGCCCCACGAGGACTTCCTGGCCAAGATCAACGCCGTGCGCTACGCCTTCCTCGAACTGGGCGTGGACGAAGGCGTCATCGTCGCCCGCACCGACTCCCTGGGCGCCGGCCTGACCAAGCAGATCGCGGTGAGCAAGCAGCCGGGCGACCTCGGCGACCAGTACAACGGCTTCCTCGACTGCGACGAGGTGGACGCCAGCCAACTGGGCAACGGCGATGTGCTGATCAGCCGCGGCGGCAAGCTGCTCAAGCCCAAGCGCCTGGCCAGCGGCCTGTTCCAGTTCCGTGCCGGCAGCGGTGTGGACCGGGTGGTGCTGGACTGCATCACCTCGCTGCAGAACGGTGCCGACCTGCTGTGGATCGAGACCGAGAAGCCCCACGTCGGCCAGATCAAGGCCATGGTCGACCGCATCCGCGAAGTCGTGCCCAATGCCAAGCTGGTCTACAACAACAGCCCCTCCTTCAACTGGACCCTGAGCTTCCGCCAGCAGGTGTTCGACGCCCTGCAGGCCGAGGGCAAGGACGTCTCCGCCTACGACCGCGCCAAGCTGATGAGCGTGGACTACGACGACACCGAACTGGGGCGCCTGGCCGATGCGCGGATTCAGAGCTTCCAGCGCGATGCGGCGCGGGAGGCAGGCATCTTTCACCACCTGATCACCCTGCCCACCTACCACACCGCGGCCCTGTCCACCGACAACCTGGCCAAGGGCTACTTCGCCGAGGAAGGCATGCTGGCCTACGTCAAGGGCGTGCAGCGCCAGGAGATCCGCCAGGGCATCGCCTGCGTCAAGCACCAGAACATGGCCGGCTCCGACATGGGCGACGACCACAAGGAATACTTTGCCGGGGAGGCCGCGCTCAAGGCGGCGGGCAAGGACAACACCATGAACCAGTTCCATTGATCACGGCCACTGCGGAGGACACGCTCATGAACCTGAACGACAACCCCAGCCTGGACGATCTCAAGCAACTCTTCGGCCGGCTCAAGGACAAGAACCACAACCACATCCTCTGGGTCTGCGAGAGCGGCGCGGTGCACGTCGACCGCCTGCCCGGCGGCGAGACGCCCGAGCAGTTCGAAGAGCGCCATCCCAGCCTGCGCATCCGCTTCAAAACCTACAACAAGGGCGGCGGCTACGTCGGCAAGTCGGCAGCGGCGGACGACAACTTCATCCGAAGCGTCCACACCGCCCTGCAGGAGCACTGGCGCCTGGCCGGTCGGCAGCAGCAGCCGGCCTACGTGGATCGCTACTACTGAAAGAAAAAGGGCGCGGCGGGTAGCTGATCACCCGGCGCGCCCTGCCCCACCTCTGAGGCGACTCGCCTGATCCTGGATGGCCCTCCGGGATCGAGCGAGTCGCCTCTTCCGTTTACAGCACGAACAGATCCACGAAGCGATGCACCGGGGTGGCTTCCAGGCCTGCCTGGTCCTTGCACAGCGCGAAGATCTGGGCGCAGCGACCGGCCGGGAAGCGCGTCGCCAGGTTGCTCTGGAATTTGCGCTCCAGCAGCGGAATGCCCTCTTCGCGGCGACGGCGATGGCCGATGGGATATTCCACGGCGATCTTCTCGGTGCTACTGCCATCGGTGAAGAACACCTGCAGGGCATTGGCGATGGATCTCTTGTCGGCTTCCAGGTATTCGCGGCTGTAGCGCTCGTCCTCGACGATCTCCATCTTCTCGCGCAGCTGGTCGATGCGCGGATGCGCCTGGTGGAAGGCGTCCTCGTAGTGCTCGGCGACCAGGTCGCCGAACAGCAGCGGCACGGCGATCATGTACTGCAGGCAGTGGTCGCGGTCGGCGGCGTTGGCCATGGGGCCCTGCTTGGAGATGATGCGGATGGCCGATTCGTGGGTGGTCACCACGATCTTCTCGATCTGGTCGACACGGTCGCGCACCTGGGGGTGCAGGATCACCGCGGCTTCGGCGGCGGTCTGAGCATGGAATTCCGCCGGGAAGCTGATCTTGAACAGCACGTTTTCCATCACGTAGCTGCCGAAGCCCTGGGGAAAGCTGAACTGGCGCTGGTCCGCCGGCTTGGTGGCCAGATCCTTGTTGGTGTGGCTGAACAGCACGTCGTAGAAGCCCCACTGGGGCGCGCTGAGCACGCCCGGGATACCCATCTCGCCACGCAGAGCGATGTCGGCCAGGCGCACGCCGCGGCTCGAGGCATCACCGGCGGCCCAGGACTTGCGGCTGCCGGCATTGGGTGCATGGCGATAGGTGCGCAGCGCCTGGCCATCGACGAAGGCGTGGGACAGGGCCGCCAGCAGTTGCTCGCGGTTGGCGCCCATCAGCTTGGCGCTGACCGCGGTGGAGGCCAGCTTGACCAGGAAGACGTGGTCCAGGCCGACACGGTTAAAGGAGTTCTCCAGGGCGAAGACGCCCTGGATCTCGTGGGCCATGACCATGGCCTCCAGCACCTCGCGCATGGTCAGGGGCGCTTCGCCCTGGGCCACGCGGCGCTGGGAGAGGTGGTCGGCCACCGCCAGGATGGCGCCGAGGTTGTCGGAGGGATGGCCCCACTCGGCGGCCAGCCAGGTGTCGTTGTAGTCCAGCCAGCGAATAATGCAGCCGATGTCCCAGGCCGCCTTGACCGGGTCCAGGCGATAGCTGGTGCCCGGCACCCGCGCGCCCTGGGGCACCAGGGTGCCCTCCACCTGGGGGCCGAGCAGCTTGGTGCACTCGGGGAAACGCAGGGACAGCAGGCCGCAGCCGAGGGTGTCCATCAAGCAGTTGCGGGCGGTGTCCAGGGCCTCGCGGGAGGTGACCTGGTAGGTCAGGACGTAATCGGCCAGGTCCTGGATGACCTGGTCGTAATCGGGTCGGTTGTTGAGATCGACGTTGGCGCTCATGGATTTTGGTTCCTAAATATCGTGGTCATGGCGGTCCGCCGATGCGGCCGCTGTACGGGGTTAGGTTCATCGCGGCCATGGGCCGCTCCTACAGGACGCTCCCGCCCTTGTAGGAGCGGCCCATGGCCGCGATCAAACAATCAACGATTGGCGATGGGCGTGAAGGCCCGCTGCTCGACGCCGATGTAGTCCGCACTGGGGCGGATGATGCGGTTGTCGGCGCGCTGCTCGAAGACGTGGGCGCACCAGCCGGCCGTCCGCGAGCAGACGAAAATCGGGGTGAACAGCGGCGTCGGAATGCCGAGGAAGTGATAGGCCGAGGCGTGGTAGAAGTCGGCGTTGGGGAACAGCCCCTTCTCTTCCTTCATGGTGCGGTCGATGGCTTCCGAGACCGGGAACAGCACGCTGTCGCCCACCTCTGCCGCCAATTGCCGGGCGTAGTCCTTGATCACCTCGTTGCGCGGATCGCTGTCGCGGTAGATGGCGTGGCCGAAGCCCATCACCTTTTCCTTGCGTTCGAGCATCTGCTTGAGGCCGCTGACCGCCGCCTCGGGCGAGGCGAAGCGCTCGATCAACGCCATGGCCGCCTCGTTGGCGCCGCCATGCAGCGGGCCGCGCAGGGAGCCGATGGCGCCGGTGACGCAGGAATAGAGATCCGACAGCGTCGAGGCGCAGACCCGGGCGGTAAAGGTGGAGGCGTTGAATTCGTGCTCGGCATAGAGGATCAGCGAGACGTTCATCACCCGGGCGTGCAACTCGCTGGGCGCCTTGCCGTGCAGCAGGGTGAGGAAGTGGCTAGCTATGTCCGGGGCGTCGCTGGTGCAGTCGATGCGGGTGCCGCTCTGGCTGAAGTGGTGCCAATACAGCAGGATCGCCGGAAAGGCGCCGAGCAGGCGATCGGCCACCTGCTGCTGGTCGGCGAAGCTGTGCTCCGGCTCCAGGGTGCCCAGCAGGGAGGCGCCGGTACGCATCACGTCCATGGGGTGGGCGCTGGCGGGGATACGCTCCAGGCCTTCCTTGAGCGGCTGCGGCAGGTCGCGCAGGGCCGCCAGGCGCTGGCGATAGGCCTCCAGTTGCGCTTGCGTGGGCAGCTCGCCATAGAGCAACAGGTGGGCGACTTCCTCGAAGTCGGCCCCGGCGGCCAACTCACGGATGTCGTAGCCCCGGTAGGTGAGGCCCGCGCCGGTCTTGCCGACGGTGCAAAGCGCGGTGCGGCCGGCGACCTGGCCACGCAGGCCGGCGCCGCCGAGGGTTTTGCTGTCTGCCATCGTCTCGCTCCTCTTGGATTTGTTAGGCGAAAAAGCGGGCGTTCAGGGTGGAGCGTCAGTGTTTCTGTTGTTGGAACAGGCGATCCAGCTGGTCCTCGTAGCGGTGATAGTCGATGCGGTCATAGAGTTCGGCGCGGGTCTGCATGGTGTCGACCACCGCCTGCTGGCTGCCATCGCGGCGGATCGCCGTGTAGACGTTTTCGGCGGCGCGATTGGCCGCGCGGAAGGCCGACAGCGGATAGAGCACCAGGCCGACATCGGCCCCGGCCAATTCTTCGGTGGTGAACAGCGGCGTGGCGCCGAATTCGGTGATGTTGGCCAGGATCGGCACCTTCACCGCCTGGGCGAACTGGCGGTACATGGGCAATTCGGTCATGGCCTCGGGAAAGATCATGTCGGCGCCGGCCTCGACGCAGGCGCAGGCGCGATCGATGGCGGCCTGCAGGCCTTCCACCGCCAGGGCGTCGGTGCGCGCCATGATGACGAAGTCCGCATCGGTGCGGGCATCCACCGCGGCCTTGATGCGGTCGACCATCTCCTGCTGGCTGACGATCTCCTTGCCCGGCCGATGACCACAGCGCTTGGCGCCGACCTGATCCTCGATGTGCATGGCCGCCGCGCCGGCCTTGATCAGCGACCGCACGGTGCGCGCCACATTGAAGGCCGAGGCGCCGAAACCGGTATCGACATCCACCAGCAGCGGCAGGTCGCAGACATCGGTGATGCGGCGCACGTCGATCAGCACGTCTTCCAGGCCGCTGATGCCCAAGTCCGGCAGCCCCAGGGAGCCGGCCGCGACCCCGCCGCCGGACAGGTAGATGGCCTGGAAGCCGGCGCGCTTTGCCAGCAGCGCATGATTGGCGTTGAGGGTGCCGACCACCTGCAGCGGGCGTTCGGCGGCGACGGCGGCACGGAATTTCTGGCCGGGACTGACGGCAGGCATGGCGTTACCTCGACTGAGCTTGGACTAGGGGATGGTGCTGCAGATTGCGCTTGGAGGCGGCGATGTGGCGGCGCATCAGCAGTTCGGCCAGTTCGCCGTCGCCCTCGGCCAGGGCATCGAGGATGCGGTGGTGCTCGGCGAAGGCCTGGCGCGGACGATTGGGGGTGGCGGAGACCTTGAGCCGGTACATGCGCACCAAGTGATAGAGCTCGCCGCAGAGCAGCCGCACCAGCATGCCGTTGCCGCTGGCCTGGATGATGCGGTAGTGGAAGTCGTGGTCGCCTTCCTGCAGGTAGTAGCCGGTGCCGGCCTGGAACGCCTGATCGCGTTCGTGGGTATCCAGCAGCTGGCGCAATTCGTCGATGCCCTGGGGCGTGAGCCGCTCGGCCGCCAGGCGGCAGGCCATGCCTTCGAGGGATTCGCGGATTTCGTAGAGTTCGACCAGTTCGGCCAGGCTCAGGGCGGCGACCCGGGCGCCGGCATGGGGCACCCGCACCACCAGGCGCTGGCCTTCCAGACGATGGATGGCTTCGCGCAGCGGCCCACGGCTGATGCCATAGGTGCGCGCCAGCTCGGGCTCGGAAATCTTGCTGCCCGGCGCCACGTCACCGCGGACGATGGCCTCGCGGATCCGGCGGAACACCTGCTCGGAGAGGGTCCCACTGTCGGTCTCGGGCGCTTCGGCCTGGAGGGGGCTATCGATCATTGTCGACACCTTTTGTGTTTATGGGCTGAATAACTACGCCTGAACGCCTCTCCAGTCAATCTTTGTCGACAATCCAGCTGTGACAGCCTGTATCTCGCTCCGCCAGAGGCGGTTCGCTACACTAGCGCGCCGCCCTCCCAGCCGACCTCGCCATGCCCCTCTGCCACCTGCATCCCCTGCCCTACCATGCCGATCCCACGGCGCGTTTCGCTCTGCTGCAGGGCGAGCCCGGCGCGGTGCTGCTGGATTCCGGGCGGCCGGTGGCCGAGCGCGGGCGCTACGACCTCATGGCGGCCTGGCCGCTGGCGGTGCTGCAACCGGCAGCCGACGAAGATGGCCGCGCTTTCTTCGCCCGGGCGCGTACCGCCTTGGTCAAACTGGGCCGGGCGGAATTGCCGGACGAGGTGGAGCTGCCTTTCGCCGGTGGCCTGCTGGGCTATCTCGGCTACGACTTCGGCCGGCGCTTGGAACGGCTGCCAGACGGCGCCCACGCCGATCTGCAACTGCCCGATAGCCGCCTGGGCCTCTATGCCTGGGCGCTGATCAGCGATCACCAGGCGCGGACCAGCCAGCTGGTCTGCCATCCGGCGCTGGACGCAGGGGAACGCCAGCGACTGATCGCCCTGTTCGACGCCGGGGCGGCGCCCGAGGCCGAAGGCTTCCGGCTGACCGCCCCCTTCGTCGCCGATATTGACGAGTCCACCTATCGCCAGCGCATCGAGGCCATCCAGGCCTATATCGCCGCCGGCGATTGCTACCAAGTCAACTTCGCCCAGCGCTTTCGCGCGCCCTTCCAGGGATCGGCCTGGATCGCCTACCAGGCGCTGCGCGCGGCCTGCCCGACGCCCTTCTCCGGCTATCTGGCGCTGGAGCACGGCGCCCTGCTCAGCCATTCACCGGAGCGCTTTCTGCGGGTCAGCCGCGGTCAGGTAGAAACGCGACCGATCAAGGGCACTCGGCCAAGGCGCGCCGAGGCCGGTGCCGATGCCGCCGAAGCCCGTGCCCTACTGGCCAGCCCCAAGGATCGCGCCGAGAATCTGATGATCGTCGACCTGCTACGCAACGACCTGGGGCGCAGCTGCCGGATCGGCTCGGTACGGGTGCCCGAGTTGTTCGCCCTGGAGAGCTATCCCAACGTCCACCACCTGGTCAGCGCCGTCACCGGCGAACTGGCCGCAGGGCTGGACGCCCTGGATCTCCTGGCCGGCAGCTTTCCCGGTGGCTCCATCACCGGGGCGCCGAAGATCCGCGCCATGCAGATCATCGACGAGCTGGAAGAGACCCGCCGCGGTCCCTACTGTGGTTCGCTGCTCTATCTGGACGTGCGCGGCGAGAGCGACAGCTCCATCCTGATCCGCAGCCTGCTCGCCGAAGACGGCGTGCTCAGTTGCTGGGGCGGCGGCGGCATCGTCATGGACTCGCACTGGGCCGACGAATACGCCGAATCCCTGGCCAAGGTGCGAGTGCTGCTGGAGACGCTGGCAGCCCACAGCTGATCCGGCTTTGCTACCATGGCCTCATCCCTTACCCGGCTGGAGTCCGCCATGTCTCTCGATCTCGCCCGCATCAACGCCGACTTCGGCCGCGATCCCGAAAAGCTCGTCGCCTGGGCCCTGGGGCTGGGCAAGAGCGCCATCGTCACCACCAACTTCCGCCCCTTCGAGGCGGTGATCCTGCATCTGGTCAGCCAGGTCAAGCCGGACATCCCGGTGGTCTGGATGGACAGTGGCTACAACACCCCCGCCACCTACCGCTGCGCCGACGAGATCGTGCGCAAGCTGAATCTTAACCTGGTGACCTACCTGCCCAAGCGCTCGCGCGCCCACCGCGAGGCTATCGACGGCCCGGTACCCGGGCTGGACGATCCGCGCCACGCCGCCTTCACCGAAGAGGTCAAGCTGGAACCCTTCGCCCGTGCCCTGCGCGAGACGGCGCCCGAGGTCTGGTTCACCGCCCTGCGCGCCACCGATACCGCGGTGCGCGCCCAGATGGACCCGGTCAGCGTCAACCCGGACGGCCTGATCAAGGTCGCGCCGCTGCTGCACTGGACCTCCAAGGATCTCTACCAGTACCTCACCGCCCACGACCTGCCCAACGAGTTCGACTACTTCGATCCCACCAAGGGTGACGAGAACCGCGAGTGCGGCCTGCACCTCGCCCACTGAGTCCGTGCCTTTCGCGCGTCCGCTCCCGGGCGCGCGCCCTGCTCCTGCTGATAGCTCACCCATGACCGCTTCCCGCCCTATCCACTCCCGCAAGGGCGTCTTTGCCGTGGTGCTCGGCAACGCCGTGGAGTTCTTCGACTTCGGCGTCTACGCCACCTTCGCCGTGCTGATCGGCCAGGTGTTCTTTCCCTCGCAGAACGCCTTCGCCAGCCTCATGGCCAGCGTCATCACCTTTGGCGTCGGCTTCGTCGTCCGCCCGCTGGGCGCCATCCTCATCGGCGCCTGGGCCGATCGGGTCGGGCGCAAGCCGGCGATGCTGCTGACCATGGTGCTGATGGCCCTGGGCACTGGCGGCATCGCCGTGCTGCCGGGCTACGAGCAGATCGGCATCGCCGCCCCCATCCTGCTGGTGCTGACCCGGCTGCTGCAGGGCCTGGCCTGGGGTGGCGAAGCCGGCCCGGCCACCACCTACATCCTGGAGGCGGCGCCACTGCACAAGAGGGGCACCTACGCCTGCTGGCAGGTGGTGGCCCAGGGCCTGGCCGCGGTGGCGGCCGGCCTGATCGGCTATGGCCTGACCCTCTGGCTGACACCGGAGCAGCTGCTGGCCTGGGGCTGGCGTCTGCCCTTCCTGCTCGGCCTGGCGATCCTGCCCATCGGTCTCTATATCCGTCGCGGCCTGGTGGATACCCACGTCGGTGAAACCCGGGGCACCGGCGCGGTGCTGGGCGAGGTGCTGGCCACCCAGCGGCGGCCACTGCTGCTGGGGCTGCTGATCCTCTCCGGCAGCACCATCACCCAGTATTTCCTCAACTACATGACCACCTTCGCCCTGGTGGAGCTCAAGCTGCCGGCCGGAATCGCCATGCTCGCCACCCTGGTGATGGGCGCGGCCATGGCGGTCTGCTCGATCCTGGGCGGGGTGCTCAGCGATCGCTATGGCCGGCGCATCGTGCTGATCCTGCCGCGACTGCTGTTGCTGGTGCTGCTCTATCCGGCGCTGGAGCTCATCACCCAGGCACCCGGCCCGGGCACCTTCCTGCTGACCCTGGCCGTGCTCTCCGGCCTGCACGGCATGAGCGGCGCGGCCCTGATCGTGCTCCTGGTGGAAAGCTTTCCGCAGCGGGTACGGGCCACCGGCTTCTCGGTGGTCTATGCGCTGGGGGTGGCGGCCTTCGGCGGCACCGCCCAGATCGTGGTGACCTGGCTGATCGGCGCCACCGGGGATCGCATGGCGCCGGCCGGCTATCTGCTGGTGGCCAATCTAGTCTGCCTCGGCGCCGCCTGGTTCGCCGCCGAGACCTGCCCGGGGCGTCAGCCGGCGGAACGCTCCGCGGCGTAACCCTCTTCCCGACGGTTCTTGCGCTCCAGGCGGGTGTAGACGATGCCGGTCAGCAGGAGGCCAAACACCAGCACCGCGGCCAGCAGATAGAGACCCGAGGCCAGGGTCCCGGTCGCCGCCTTGAGCGCGCCGATGCCATAGGGGCCGAGATAGCCGCCGAGGTTGCCCACCGAATTGATCAGGGCGATGCCGGCGGCGGCACTGGCCCCGGCGAAGAAGCGTCCGGGCAGGGTCCAGAACAGCGCGGTAAGGGAAAACAGGCAGAAGGCCACGACCGACAGCGCCGCCAGTTGCAGCACGGCGGTGCCGAACCAGGCGCTGCCGGCCATGGCCAGGGCGCCCACGGCATAGAGCACCGCCAGGTGACCGTAGCGATCGCCCAGGCGATCCGAACTGCGCGGCACGATGAGCAGGCCGAGAATGCCGAAGGCATAGGGGATCGCCGAGATGAAGCCGGTGGTGAGATCGCTGCCGCCGAACTGGTGGATCAGCGTCGGCAGCCACAGCCCCAGGCCATAGATGCTCAGGGTCACCGGCAGATAGTAGAGCGCCAGCAGCAGCACCCGGCGGTCCTTGAGCGCATGCAGGGGGTTGCCATGGCGGGTCTGGTCGAAGAGGTGCAGGTCCTTTTCCAGCTCCGTGGCCAGCCAGCGCTTTTCCTCGGCATTCAGCCAGGCGACCTGTTGCGGACCATCCGGCAGCCGGGTCAGGGTCGGCCAGGCCAGTAGCACCGCCGGCGCGCCGATGCAAAGGAACAGCCACTGCCAGCCGTGCAGGCCGAGCCCGCCATCCAGTTGCAGCAGCATGCCCGACAGCGGCCCCGTCACCAGCATGGCGATGGGTTGGGAGAGGATGAACAGCCCCATGATCTTGCCGCGGTGACGCACCGGGAACCACTGGGTGAGGTAGTAGAGCACCCCGGGAAAGAAGCCGGCCTCGGCCACCCCCAGCAGGAAGCGCATGACATAGAAACTGGTGGGACCCTGGACGAAGGCCATGCCCATGGTGATGGCACCCCAGGTGATCAGGATGCGGGCGAACCAGCGCCGGGCACCGAAGCGCTCCAGCAGCAGGTTGCTGGGTACTTCGAAGAGGAAGTAACCGATAAAGAACAGGCCGGCACCGAGGCCGTAGGCGGCGTCGCCGATGCCGACGTCGGCGCCCATGTGCAGCTTGGCGAAGCCCACGGCAGAGCGGTCGATGTAGGCGACCAGATAGAGCAGGACGAGAAAGGGAATCAGCTTGTGCGTGATCCGGCGAATGAGGACGGATTCGGGGTGCATGGCGTTCTCCGACTTGTTGTTTTTGTGCGGTTGAAGCGCAGATCGCCATAAAGTCTAACGTAATATCATTGAGACGTTAAATAGCCATAAGCCGCCATTAATCGGCACTTAAGGTAAATTTGGTACTATTAAAACAATGTTACGAAGTAGGAAATCTTACCTCTTGCTTTCCGCTGATTCCCATTACAGAGCCGCCTGGCCCACGATAAGATCGGTTATCGCGCTGATGGTGTTATAGTGATGGCACGACGACTTCGGATGCCTTTCGATGAATTACAAGACACCGCTGCCGCGCAAAAGCAGACACGCTCGCATCGTTCATGAGCTCGGTACCCAGATCGTGTCTGGACACTTTCTGCCAGACCAGCGCCTGCCCCCCGAGGCGCAGCTGTGCGAAGAGTACCAAGTGAGCCGCCCTGTCCTGCGTGAGGCCACCCGGGTGCTCGTGGCCAAGGGCCTGGTCAGGTCCAAGCCCAAGGTCGGAACCGTGGTCAAACCACGCAACGAGTGGCATCTGCTCGATCCCGACGTCCTGCATTGGCTGCTGGAGAGCGATTCGCGGCACAGCTTCTACGAGACCCTGGTCAAGGTGCGCAACATCATCGAGCCGGAGGTCGCCGCCATGGCGGCTGCCAATGCCCAGCCCGAAGACGTGAAGGCCATCGAAGACGCCTACGAGCGGATGGAGCAGGCCGTGGACATCGCCAACATGGCCGAACCGGACATGGCCTTTCACCTGTCCATCGCCACAGCCACCCACAACGAATTGCTGACTCACCTCTACAGCATCATGTTGCTGCCGGTGCGGGACTACCTGGAACGCTCCTCGGCGCTGTTCGCCGCCGGCGACAGCCTCAACCTGCTGGTCTCCCGGCACAAGGCGATCCTCACCGCCATCCAGCACCGCGACCCGCTGACCGCTCGCCACGCCGCCATCGCCCAACTGGCCGGTGTCAATGACATGGTCGCCGAGGCCTTCCGGCCGCAGCCCTTGTCTGAAGGTGAAATTTCGTATGATCATTGAGGGCAAGAACCCACTCGCGGTATGCCCTCATGTCCAGCAGCTACCATGCCTCTACCGTAGAACAACTCGGCCAGCGCCTCGCGGCCGGGCAATTTCCACCCGGTAGCGCCCTCAAGGTAGAGGCGGATCTCTGCCAGGAGCTGGGCGTCAGCCGCACCATCCTGCGCGAAGCGATCAAGACCCTGGCGGCCAAGGGCATGCTGGAAGTCGGTCCCAAGGTCGGTACCCGGGTCCTGCCGCTGAGTCGCTGGAATCTGTTCGATACCCAGGTGGTGGGCTGGCTGGCCACGGGCGGTCTGCCTGCCCATTTCGTCAAGGACTTGCTGGATCTGCGCCACGCCATCGAGCCGGCGGCGGTCCGCTGGGCCTGCGAAAGAGCCACCCCTGAGCAGGTGCAGGCGATCCAGGTCGCCTACCAGCATCTGGAAGCCTCCCTCGAGGGCGGCGACTACAACACCGCCGACCAGCGTTTCCACGAGTGCGTCCTGGCGGCCAGCCACAATCAGTTCATCGAGCAGATGGTGCCCGCCCTGGGCGCCCTGCTGGCGGCCTCCTTTACCCTGTCGTCGGCCGATCCCGCCGAATTGCGACGTACCCTCCCCCTGCACAAGACCCTCGCCGACGGCATCGCCTCGCGCGATGCGGCGCGCGCCGTCTGGGCCTGCATGATGCTGATCGACAGCGCGGCGGTGACCCTGGCGCGCTATACGGACTGACGTTTCGGTCGGCAACCTTGGCGTCGCCGCAGGTTCCCATGCCTGGACTTCCCGTACTGCCACAACAAGAGAGGTGAACGATGGATTGGCAGCCGCTGCTTCCCCAGCGCTTCAAACTGGCCGAGGGCCCCTTCTGGGACCAGGAGACCCAGGCGCTCTACTGGGTTGACATCGCCGGCTTCAAGGCCTGCCGCCTGAGCGGCGAGCACTATCAGGAATGGCAACTGGATCGGCCCTGTTCCGCCTTCATGCCCACGGTGCGCGGCGACGCCCTGGTAACCCTGCCAGACGGCGTCTTCCGTCTTGACCTGGATTCGCCACCGGACCGTCCCGCCCTGGAACTTTTCTGCGTCGCCGATCCCGATCCGGGCAATCGCGGCAACGAAGCCCGCTGCGATGCCCAGGGGCATCTGTGGCTGGGCACCATGCAGAACAATCTCGATGCCCAGGGTGGCGACGTGGCCATCGACCGCCACTCGGGCGGGCTGTTCCGCATCGATCCGGACGGCAGCGTCAGTCGTCACGCCAGCGATCTCGGCATCGCCAACACCCTGGTGTGGAGCGCGGCGGACAACCACGTCATCAGCGCCGATACCCTCAAGGACACCCTCTATCGCTATCCGCTGGATGCCAATGGCAACCTGGGGACCCCCACCGTCTGGGCCGGCCCCCACGAGCGCGGCTCGCCGGACGGCTCGGCTATCGACAGCGAGGGCTGCGTATGGAATGCGCGCTGGGATGGCAACTGCCTGCTGCGCTTCTCGCCGGAGGGCGAGCTGCTGGAGATCGTCGAACTGCCCGTCCAGCGTCCCACCAGCTGCGTCTTCGGCGGACCGGATCTGCGCACCCTGTACGTCACCAGCGCCGCCGCCGATGGCGCCCTCGACGGCGCCCTGCTCAAGGCCACCGCACCGGTAGCCGGCATGCCCTGCCACAGGTTCGCTGGCTGATTCATCCTACCGACCCAGGCGCCCCTCTGCGGTGCCTTTCCGTTCCAGCCCCTATGTAACAGCTTGGTGACAGAGGTGACGAAAAATCTCGTCACCTTTTCCTTGCACCCGCACCCATCCAATCATAATATCAATGAAGAGCGGTGTCGTCTGACCTCCACGACGGCAGCCCGCCGCCTCGCATTGCCTGGCCACACCAATAAAAACAAGGAGTTCCAGCTATGTTCCGTGTTCCGGGAGTTCGTTCTCTGCTGCGTGCCGCCCTCGCCGCCGGTGCCGTCAGCCTGTCTCTCTCCGCTTTCGCTGCCGATCCGGTCAAGATCGGTTTCCTGGTCAAGCAACCCGAGGAACCCTGGTTCCAGACCGAGTGGGCCTTCGCCGAGAAAGCCGCCAAGGACAAGGGCTTCACCCTGCTCAAGATCGCCGTGCCGGATGGCGAGAAGACCCTCGCCGCCATCGACAGCCTGGCCGCCAACGGCGCCAAGGGCTTCGTGATCTGCCCGCCCGACGTCTCCCTCGGCCCGGCCATCGTGGCCAAGGCCAAGCTCAACGACCTCAAGGTCATGGCCGTGGACGACCGCTTCGTCGACGCCAAGGGCAAGTTCATGGAAGACGTGCCCTACCTGGGCATGGCCGCCTTCGAGGTCGGCCAGCAGCAGGGCGCCGCCATGGCCGCCGAAGCCGAGAAGCGTGGCTGGAAGTGGGATGACACCTATGCGGTGATCAACACCTACAACGAGCTGGACACCGGCAAGAAGCGCACCGACGGTTCGGTGGAAGCCCTGAAGAAGGCCGGCCTGCCCGCCGATCACATCATTTTCGCGCCGCAGAAGACCCTGGACGTGCCCGGCAGCATGGACTCCACCACCTCCGCGCTGGTCAAGCTGCCCTCGGGCGCCAAGCACCTGATCATCGGCGGCATGAACGACAACACCGTGCTGGGCGGCGTCCGCGCCACCGAAAGCGCCGGCTTCAAGGCCGAGCAGGTGATCGGCATCGGCATCAACGGCACCGACGCCATCGGCGAACTGAAGAAACCCAACAGCGGCTTCTTCGGCTCCATGCTGCCCAGCCCCCACGAAGAGGGCTACCAGACCGCCAGCATGATGTACGAATGGGTGACCACCGGTAAGGAACCGCCCAAGTACACCGCGATGGACAAGGTCACCCTCATCACTCGCGCCAATTTCCAGCAAGAGCTGGAAAAGATCGGCCTCTGGAAGTGATGACCCCGGCGGCGCCTCGGCTGGCGCCGCCCTCCTCTTTCGTCTGACAGGAGTGCCCCATGGCAGCCCTGGAACAAACCACCGCCCAGAGCGCCGACAGCCTCGGTTTCGTCGGCATCGGCAAGACCTTTCCCGGCGTCAAGGCGCTCGCCGACATCTCCTTCAACGTGCGTCCCGGCTCGGTGCACGCCCTCATGGGCGAGAACGGTGCCGGCAAGTCGACCCTGCTGAAGATCCTCAGCGGCTACCACGCCCCCACCACCGGCCACCTCAACATCGACGGCCAGGAGCTGGTGTTCAAGAGCACCGCCGAAGCCATCCGCGCCGGCGTCGCCGTGATCCAGCAGGAGCTGCAGCTGGTGCCGGAGATGACCGTCGCCGAAAATCTCTTTCTCGGGCACCTGCCGGCGCGCTATGGCATCGTCAATCGCGGCCACCTGCGCCGCCAGGCCCTGGACCTGCTCAAGGGCCTGGCCGAAGAGATCGACCCCAACACCAAGGTCGGGCGCCTGTCGCTCGGTCAGCGCCAGCTGGTGGAGATCGCCAAGGCGCTCTCCCGGGGCGCCCGCGTCATCGCCTTCGACGAGCCGACCAGCTCCCTGTCCGCCCGCGAGACCGATCGGCTGATGACCATCATCGCCCGGCTGCGCGACGAAGGCCGGGTGGTGCTCTATGTCTCCCACCGCATGGAAGAAGTCTTCCGCATCTGCGACGCGGTGACGGTGTTCAAGGACGGCCGCCACGTGCGCACCATCGAGCGCCTGGCCGACATCACCCCCGACCAGCTGATCACCCTGATGGTCGGCCGCGATCTCGCCGACATCTACGACTACCGCCCGCGCGAAATCGGCGGTGGCTGCCTCAAGGTCGAGGGCCTGCTCGGCCAGGGCCTGCAGCAGCCGGTGGGCTTCGAGGTCTGCCAGGGCGAGATCCTCGGCCTGTTCGGCCTGGTCGGTGCCGGTCGCACCGAGCTGTTGCGCCTGCTGGCGGGGCTGGAAAAGCACAAGGCCGGCAGCCTGAGTCTCAAGGGCGCCCCGGTCAGCCTAAGGTCGCCGCGTGACGCCATCGCCGCCGGCATCCTGCTGTGCCCGGAAGATCGCAAGAAGGAAGGCATCGTGCCCCTGGCCAGCGTGGCTGAGAACATCAACATCAGCGCCCGCGCCCATCACGCCAGCCTCGGCTGCCTGATCCAGGGTCGCTGGGAAAAGGCCAATGCCGAAAAGCAGATTCGCGCGCTGAACGTGAAGACGCCCCACGCCGGGCAGAAGATCAAGAATCTCTCCGGCGGCAACCAGCAGAAGGCCATCCTCGGGCGCTGGCTGTCGATGCCCATGCAGGTGCTGCTGCTCGACGAACCCACCCGCGGCATCGACGTGGGCGCCAAGTCGGAGATCTACGCCATCATCCATGACCTCGCCGCCCGCGGCATCGCCGTGGTGGTGGTGTCCAGCGACCTGATGGAAGTCATGGGCGTGGCCGATCGCATCCTGGTGATGAGCGAAGGCGCCATCACCGGCGAGGTGGCCCGCGCCGAGTTCAACGACGAGCGCCTGCTGCAGCTCGCCCTGCCCCGTACCCGGGCCTGATGAAAACAAGAAAAGAGGTCACGTCCATGTCCGCCCAACCCCACAGCCTGACCCCGCCGCGCCGCGGTTTCGACACCCGCCGCTTCCTCGACGACTGGGCCATGATGCTGGCCGCCGTCGTCATCTTCACCCTCTGCGCGCTGTTCGTGCAGAACTTCCTCTCGCCGCTGAACATGCGCGGTCTGGGTCTGGCGATCTCCACCGTGGGCATCGCCGCCTGCACCATGCTGTTCTGCCTGGCCTCCGGCCACTTCGACCTCTCGGTGGGGTCGGTCATCGCCTGTGCCGGGGTGGTCGCCGCGGTGGTGATGCGCGAATTCGACAGCGTCTTTCTCGGCGTCGCCGCCGCCCTGGCCATGGGCCTGGTGGTGGGTCTGATCAACGGCCTGGTGATCGCCAAGCTCAAGATCAACGCCCTGATCACCACGCTGGCGACCATGCAGATCGTGCGCGGCCTGGGCTACATCTTCTCCGACGGCAAGGCCGTGGGCGTCTCCCAGGAGCAGTTCTTCGTGTTCGGCAACGGCCAGCTGTTCGGCCTGCCGGTGCCCATCGTCATCACCCTGTTGTGCATCCTGTTCTTTGGCTGGCTGCTCAACTACACCACCTTCGGCCGCAACACCATGGCCATCGGCGGCAACGAGGAAGCCGCGCTGCTGGCCGGCGTCCACGTCGACCGCACCAAGATCATCATCTTCGCCATGCACGGGGTGATCGGCGCGCTGGCCGGCGTGGTGCTGGCCTCGCGCATGACCTCCGGCCAGCCGATGATCGGCCAGGGCTTCGAACTCACGGTGATCTCCGCCTGCGTGCTGGGCGGGGTTTCCCTGGCCGGCGGCATCGGCATGATCCGCCACGTGATCGCCGGCGTGCTGATCCTGGCGATCATCGAGAACGCCATGAACCTGAAGAACATCGACACCTTCTACCAGTACGTCATCCGCGGAACCATCCTGCTGCTGGCCGTGGTCATCGACCGCTTCAAGCAGCGCTAAACCCAGACTCTGCCCTCCCCCGCGGCGCCAGGCGCGCCGTAACGGGGACCGCTATGCCCGTGAAATGCCCGAGGACCAAACAATGACCACGCCCAAACGCCCGCTCCGCTCCGCCCAGTGGTTTGGCAGCAACGACAAGAACGGCTTCATGTACCGCAGCTGGATGAAGAACCAGGGCATCCCGGACCATGAATTCCAGGGCAAGCCCGTCATCGGCATCTGCAACACCTGGTCCGAGCTGACCCCCTGCAACGCCCACTTCCGCAAGATCGCCGAACACGTCAAGCGCGGCATCTACGAAGCCGGCGGCTTCCCGGTGGAATTCCCGGTGTTCTCCAACGGCGAATCCAACCTCAGACCCACCGCCATGCTGACCCGCAACCTGGCCAGCATGGACGTGGAAGAGGCCATCCGCGGCAACCCGGTGGACGCCGTGGTGCTGCTCACCGGCTGCGACAAGACCACGCCGGCGCTGCTGATGGGCGCCGCCAGCTGCGACGTGCCGGCCATCGTCGTCACCGGTGGCCCCATGCTCAACGGCAAGCACCACGGCCGCGACATCGGCGCCGGCACCATCGTCTGGCAGATGCACGAGGCCTACAAGGCGGGCGCCATCGACCTCAACGAATTCCTCTCCGCCGAAGCCGGGATGTCGCGTTCGGCCGGGACCTGCAACACCATGGGCACCGCCTCGACCATGGCCTGCATGGCCGAGGCCCTGGGCACCTCGCTGCCGCACAACGCCGCCATCCCGGCGGTGGATTCGCGGCGCTACGTGCTGGCCCACCTGTCCGGCATGCGCATCGTCGAAATGGTGGAAGAAGACCTGCGGCTGTCGAAGATCCTCACCAAGGAAGCCTTCGAGAACGCCATCCGCGTCAACGCCGCCATCGGCGGTTCCACCAACGCGGTGATCCACCTCAAGGCCATCGCCGGCCGCATCGGCGTGGACCTGGAGCTGGACGACTGGACCCGGGTCGGTCGCGGTACCCCCACCATCGTCGACCTGCAGCCCTCCGGACGCTTCCTGATGGAAGAGTTCTATTACTCCGGCGGCCTGCCGGCGGTGATCCGCCGCATGGGCGAAGCCAATCTGCTGCCTCATCCCGAGGCCCTGACCGCCAACGGCAAGACGATCTGGGCGAACTGCGCCGAGGCGCCCATCTACGGCGACGACGAGGTCATCCGCGCCCTGGACAACCCGCTGCGCGCCGACGGTGGCATCTGCGTATTGCGCGGCAACCTGGCGCCCAAGGGCGCGGTGCTCAAGCCCTCGGCCGCGACCCCGGCGCTCATGCAGCATCGCGGTCGCGCCGTAGTGTTCGAGAACCTGGAAGACTACAAGGCGCGCATCGTCGACCCGGATCTGGACATCGACGAGACCTGCGTGATGGTGCTGAAGAACTGCGGGCCCAAGGGTTATCCGGGCATGGCCGAGGTGGGCAACATGGGTCTGCCGCCCAAGCTGCTGGCCAAGGGCATCACCGACATGGTGCGCATCTCCGACGCCCGCATGAGCGGCACCGCCTACGGCACCGTGGTGCTGCACGTGGCACCTGAGGCCTCGGCCGGCGGCCCGCTGGCGGTGGTGCGCGAAGGCGACATGATCGAACTGGACTGCGCCTCCGGGCGCCTGCACCTGGATATCCCCGACGAGGAACTGGCCGCGCGTCTGGCCGACTGGCAACCGCCGGCCGATCAGCTGCTGGCCGGCGGTTATCGCCGCCTCTACGTCAACCATGTGCTGCAGGCCGACGAAGGCTGCGACTTCGACTTCCTGGTCGGCTGCCGCGGCGCCGAGGTGCCCCGCCACTCCCATTGATCCGCTTCTACCCCTCTCCCCTCGGGAGAGGGTTGGGGTGAGGAGGCTTTACCGCCCCTCCTCCGGCTTCCGGGTCGCCTGACCCACCCTTGCACAACAACAAACCGAAAAGGTGGTCGAGATGAAACGCACGTTAGCCCTCACCGGACTTGGACTGTCACTCATGATCAGCACCCTTACCGCCCAGGCGGCCGGCCTCAGCAGCCAGCAGTCGAGCTTTGGCAAGCTGCCCGATGGCACCCCCATCGAGAAGTTCGTCCTGACCAACAGCCACGGCATGCAGGCCACCGTCATCACCTACGGCGGCGTGCTGCAGGCGCTCAAGGTGCCCGACCGCAAGGGCCACAGCGAAGACGTGGTGTTGGGCTTCGATGACGTCCAGGGTTATCTCGACAACCCCACGGTATTCTTTGGCGCCACCATCGGCCGCTTCGGCAACCGCATCGCCGACGGTCGTTTCAGCCTCGACGGCAAGAGCTACCAGATCCCGCAGAACGACAAGACCAACGCCCTGCACGGCGGTCCCCAGGGCTTCAACACCAAGGTGTGGAAGGCCGAGCCGGCCAAGGGCGACGGCTGGGTCGGCGTGACCCTGAGCTATGTGTCTCCCGATGGCGAGATGGGCTTTCCCGGCACCCTGACCACCCAGGTGACCTACCAGCTGGACGAACACAACCAGCTGACCCTCAAGTACCGCGCCACCACCGACAAGCCGACGGTGCTCAACCTGACCAACCACAGCTACTTCAACCTGGCGGGCGCCGGCAGTGGCACCGTGCTCAAGCAGGTGGCGATGCTCAATGCCGACACATACACGCCGGTGACCGCCAAGCTGATTCCCACCGGCGAATTGCCGCCCGTGGCCGGCACGCCCCTGGACTTCCGCAAGCCGACCGCCATCGGCAAGCACATCGCCGACGACAACCAGCAGCTGAAGTACGCCGAACCCAAGCAGGGTGGCTATGACTTCAACTGGGTGCTCAACACCGCGGGCGATCTGCAGAAGGCCGCCGCCGTGGTGACCGATCCGGGCTCCGGCCGCACCCTGACCCTCTACACCACCGAACCGGGCGTGCAGTTCTATACCGGCAACTTCCTGGAAGGAAACATCAAGGGCAAGGCCGGCAAGACCTACGGCCACTGGGGTGCCTTCACCCTGGAAACCCAGCACTATCCGGACGCGCCCAACCAGCCGAACTTCCCCACCACCCGCCTGGATCCCGGCCAGACCTACACCCAGACGACCATCTTCAAGTTCGCCGCCAAGTAAGGCGATTGCCGATGCACGCAAGGCCGCTCTCAGGAGCGGCCTTCTTCTTTGGGGATTGTGCATGCGGCTTCCCTCACCCCCACCCTCTCCCGGAGGGAGAGGGGGTTGTTCCGGCACGCGCTTGGCTCTTCAGTAGCGTGGAAAACGGCGCAGCCTTTTCCACTGTCCTGCCACCCCCCTTCCACCACCCAATAAAAAACCCGGCGTCTCGCGACGCCGGGTTCTCAACCACTCAGGACCGCGCGATCAGATCGCGGCCTTGGTGTTCTCGCCGTTCACCAGGCGCTGGATGCCCAGCGGGTTGGCGTTCTGCAGGGCTTCCGGGAGGAAGGCGTCCGGGTAGTTCTGGTAGCACACCGGGCGCAGGAAGCGGTCGATCGCCAGGGTGCCGACCGAGGTGCCGCGAGCATCGGAGGTCGCCGGATAGGGACCGCCGTGGACCATGGCGTCACAGACTTCCACACCGGTGGGATAGCCGTTGAGCAACAGGCGCCCGGCTTTCTGCTCCAGCAGGCCGATGATGGCCTCGAAACGTTGCAGATCGGCCGGCTCGGCCAGCAGGGTGGCGGTCAGCTGGCCATGCAGGCCTTGCAGCGCCTGGTGCAGCTGGGCCTCGTCGGCCACCTCGACCACCACGGTGGTGGGGCCGAAGACTTCTTCCTGCAGCAACTCGTCGTTTTCCAGCAGCAGGCTCACGTCAGCCTTGAACAGCTGCGGACGCGCCTGGTTGCCTTCCTGGCTGGCACCGGCCAGGTGTTGCACGCCGGAATGAGCCAGCAGCGCCGCGACGCCCTTCTCGTAGCTCTTCAGGGTGCCCGGATTGAGCATGGTCTGGGGCGCTTGCTCGTTCATGGCACCGGCCAGGCGCTCGAGGAAGGCGCTGAATTCGGGCGAACGCAGGCCAATGACCAGGCCCGGATTGGTGCAGAACTGACCGCAACCCAGAACCACGGAGGCCGCGAGTTCGCCGGTGATGGCGTCGCCACGGGCCTTGAGCGCCTCGGGCAGGACCACCACCGGGTTGATGCTGGACATCTCGGCGAACACCGGGATCGGCTGCGGACGGGCCGCGGCCATGTCGCACAGGGCGCGACCGCCGCGCAGGGAGCCGGTGAAGCCCACCGCCTGGATGGCCGGGTGCTTGACCAGCTGCTCGCCCACGCCACCGCCATAGATCATGTTGAACACGCCCTTGGGCATGCCGGTCTTCTCGGCAGCGCGAATGATGGCGTCGGCCACGTATTCGGCGGTGACCATGTGGCCGCTGTGGGCCTTGAACACCACCGGGCAACCGGCGGCCAGGGCCGCGGCGGTGTCGCCACCGGCGGTGGAGAAGGCCAGCGGGAAATTGCTGGCACCGAACACGGCCACCGGACCCAGGCCGATACGGTACTGGCGCAGGTCAGGACGCGGCAGCGGCTTGCGCTCGGGCAGCGCGGTATCGATGCGCGCACCGTGGAAGTCACCGCGGCGGAGCACCTTGGCGAACAGACGCATCTGGCCGCTGGTGCGGCCGCGCTCACCCTGGATGCGGCCAGCCGGCAGCGCGGTTTCCTGGCAGACCAACTGGACGAAGTCGTCACCCAGGGCATCCAGTTCGTCGGCGATGGCGTCGAGGAAGGTCGCGCGCTTTTCGGCGCTCAACTTGCGGTACAGGGGCGCGGCCTGCTCGGCGGCACGGGCGGCGGCATCGACCTCGGCCGTGGACGCCTGGAAGAATTCGTAGGGCAGCTTTTCGCCGGTCGTGGCGTCGATGCTGTAGACCCGCACCTCGCCCTCGCCGCTGCGAGCGCCACCGATGTAGTTCTTGCCTTGGATCTGCATTGTTCTCGACTCCTTATACCTAGGGGTTCAGGGAAGACCACCCGCTACGGGGAGGTCTTCGAAAGGGTGGCACGCTCGGTGTCCGAGCGGCCGGGCCAGCCTGTGCGATACCCACTCTAGCATTCGCATAGTCAGCAGTCATCATACAACTATCAGAGCTGGCGGACCTGCCCGGGCTGGAAGGCTGCCGTGCCGGCCTTGACGCCATTGCTCAGCGGCTCGCCGAATTCCGGCACCGCGATCTCGAATCTGTCGCCCGGCTCGACGCGCACGCCATCGGCGAAGGACAGGGTCGCCGTGCCGAAGAAATGTACATGGACATCGCCCGGCCGCAGGAACTGGGCATACTTGAAGTGGTGATACTCGAGGTTCTCCAGGCTGTGGCACATGTTGTCCTCGCCCGAGAGGAATTCCTTCTCCCAGACCACCTGCTCGCCGCGACGGATCCGGCTGGTGCCCGACAGATGGCGCGGCAGCTCACCGGTGCGCAAGGCCGGACCGAAGCTGCAGTAGCGTAGTTTGGAATGGGCCAGGTAGAGATAGTTCTTGCGTTCCATCACGTGGTCGGAGAATTCGTTGCCCACCGCATAGCCCAGGCGGTAAGGCTTGCCGTCGTCACCGATCACATAAAGACCGGTCAGCTCCGGCTCTTCCCCGGCGTCCTCGGCGAATTCCGGCAGCGGGATGTCGCCGCCCGGACGCACCAGGATGCCGCCGTCGCCCTTGTAGAACCATTCCGGCTGTGCACCGGCGCTCCCCGCTGCAGGCCGACCGGCCTCCACGCCCCATTTGAACATGCGCATGGAGTCGGTCAGCTTGGCCTCTTCCTGGCTGTTCTGCTGGTGCATCTTGTCGCGGGTGGCGGCGCTGCCCAGGTGGGTCAGACCGGTCCCGGTGACCAGGCAGTGCGCGGGATCCTCATGGTCCAGCGGCGGCAGCAGGCGACCGGCCTCGAGCAGCTCGGCGTAGGCCGGGCCGGGCTCCAGGCCCAGGGTCTGCACCTGAGATTCCAGGGAAACGCCGGCACGGATGGCCTGCAGCGCCAGGGTCCGGGTGCTGGTCGCGCCGCGGACCTGCTGGACTTCACCGCGCTCGACCACGCCGACGCGGCGCTGGCCCTGCTGGTCTTCGAACTGAATCAGGTGCATGGCATTCTCCTTGTTGGTTATCGCCTGCAGGAGACTTTACTCGGCGCCATGGGGCCTGCCTAATGAGAGCTCCCTATCCCGCGATAACCAACGGTTATTCCCATGCTGCCATCCCTGGGCTCCATCGCCTCCCGTCTGCGCCTGCGGCAACTGCGCCTGCTGATCGCCCTCGACGAGGAAGGCTCGCTGCACAAGGCCGCCGAGCGCATCGCCATTTCCCAGCCCGGCGCCACCAAGGCCCTGCACGAGATCGAGAGCACCCTGGGCGCCACCCTCTTCCTGCGCACCCACCAGGGCCTGCAGCCCAATGACCTCGGCCGCTGCGTGATCCGCTATGCGCGGCTGATCGAAAGCGACCTGGCCCATCTGCGCGAAGAGATGCTCGGTATCCTGCAGGGCGAAGGCGGTCGGCTGGCGGTGGGTGTGATCATGGGCGCCGTGCCCCGGCTGATCGCCGCGGTGTCGCGCCTGGGTGCGGCGCAGCCCCAGCTGGGGATCGAGATCATCGAGGACACCAGCGTGCGCCTGCTCGACCTGCTCGACGCCGGTCGCATCGAAATGGCCATCTGCCGCAGCAGCGTCAGCCGCCGGCCGGATGCCTATGACTGCCTGGAGGTGCGCGAAGAGCGGCTGGAGATCGTCTGCCATCCCCGCCATCCGCTGGCGGAGTCCGAGACGCTGAGCCTGGCCGAACTGGTCGACAGCCGCTGGATCGTCTATCCGGCCAACCTGCCCATGCGCCTGACGCTGGAGCGGGAATTTCGCGCGGCGGAACTGGAGTTTCCCCGCTATCCGGTGGAAACCTCCTCGACCTTCACCCTGCTCGGCCTGCTGCAGGAAGACGCCAACCAGGTGGCCATGCTGCCCAGCGACATCGCCCAGTTCGGCGAAAGACACGGCCTGCTGCGCCGCCTGCCCGTGGTCCAGCGCACCCGCAACGAACCCTATTCGATCCTGGTCCGCCAGGGCGCGGGATTGTCGGCGGCCGCGCAGCTGCTGCTGGAGCAGTGGCGGTTGGCGGGGTGAGGTAACGCATCGTGGCCATGGCGGTTCGCCGATGCGGCCGCTCCTACAGATGGAAGCACGACGGCTTGTTGCGATTTCGCCGAGACTGACGTGACTGAACGCCTGCTCGGATAGCCCCCTCTCCCCTCGGGAGAGGGTTGGGGTGAGGGTGTCCCCTTCAGCGCAGTCTCCAGTGGAAAAGGCTACGCCGTTTTCCACGCTACGTGCTGCTGCGGCCGCGATGATTTCAGCGAGAGGAAGCCCTCAATACGTCGGCAGCGTCACCCCATGGAACAGGGTCTCCAGCTCCTGCCGCGAGGGCGTCTGCATGGCCTCGGTGAGGACATCGCGGGTCAGGTGCGGCGCAAAGCGGCCGATGAAGTCGCACATGAAGCCGCGCAGGAAGGTGCCACGGCGCAGGCCGATCTTGGTCACGCTGGCTTCGAAGAGGTGGCTGGCGTCCAGGCAGACCAGGTCGGCATCGGCTTTGTGATCCACCGCCATGTCGGCGACGATGCCCACGCCCAGGCCGAGGCGGACATAGGTCTTGATGACGTCGGCGTCCGCCGCGGTCAGCACCACGTTGGGCTCAAGACCCTGGCGGGCAAAGGCCTCGTCGAGCTTGGAGCGGCCGGTGAAGCCGAAGACGTAGGTCACCAGCGGCTGTTCCGCCAGGTGTTCCAGGGTGAGGTGCTCCACCTTGGCCAGGGGGTGACCCTGGGGCACGATGACACAGCGGTTCCAGCGATAGCAGGGCATCATCACCAGATCGTTGAAGCGTTCCAGACCCTCGGTGGCGATGGCGAAGTCGACGGTGCCGTCGGCGGCCATCTCGGCGATCTGGGTCGGCGAGCCCTGATGCATGTGCAGGGCCACGTCCGGATACTGCTTGATGAATTCGCTGATCACGTCCGGCAGCGCATAGCGCGCCTGGGTGTGGGTGGTGGCGATGGACAGGGTGCCCTTGCGCTCGTTGGAGAATTCCTGGGCGATCTGCTTGATGCTCTCGCACTTGCGCAGGATCTCGCCGGCGGTCTGGATGATGCGTTCGCCGGCCGGGGTCACCCGGGTCAGGTGCTTGCCGCTGCGGGCAAAGACCTCGACCCCCAACTCGTCCTCGAGCAGGCGGATCTGCTTGCTGATGCCAGGCTGCGAGGTATAGAGGCTCTGGGCGGTGGCGGAAACGTTCAGATCGTGGTGGGCGACTTCCCAGATATATCGCAACTGTTGCAGCTTCATGCCGGCTCCTCACTGACCCATGCGCAAGCATATAACAGTAAAGCAGGCCCTAAGGTTTTTCTAGACCGAAATCGAATTAAGTCGCGGAGGAGTAAGACTGACGCTTACGGATCAGCCCTGTCGCAGCGGCACCAGGTACACCGGGATGCGTGCGGTCTGCAGCAGGCGGCTGGCGGTACGTCCCAGCGGGGCGACCTGGGCGTCGCCCTGGCTGCGACTGCCGATCACCAGCAGATCCGCGGCGAAGTCCTGGGCCTGCTTGAGAATGGCGGCCGGCGGATCGCCCTGCACCACCCGCACGGCCCGGATCAGACCCACGGTGGCCGGGGTCTCCAGCAGGTCCTCGCGCAGCGACTCGAACACCTGCTGCTCGATGGTCTCCAGCACCAGCTCCAGACCGCCATTGCGCAGGCGATCCAGGGATTCACCATTCGGATGCTGTTGCAGCAGCGTGGAGGCCAGCAGGCCGAGCGGCTCCACCACATGGACGACATACAGCCGGGCCTGATGGATGCGGGCGAGATTCAAGGCATGCTGAAAGACATAGGACGAACACAGGCCCAGGTCCGTGGCATAAAGCAGCGAGCGGATCACGATTCCTCCTGGCCAGATCAGGCGACCTGACCGGTGCAATGCGGGATAGCCCTTTCCAGCGTAGCAGGGGAAAGACATTTGCGCTGCGAAGCGCGCGTTAGAGGCCTTTCAGGGTATTTCCTCGGGCTCCCGCGCCGCCGCGGCCTGGATCGCCGCCACCAGGGCCGGCTCGCGCAGGGGCGCCTGCACCGGGCCGAAGAAGTCGCCATCCCCGATCAGGAACAGTGCCGGCAGATGAAAGACCCCATAGCGCTGCACCAGACCGCCACTGCGCTCGGCATCCACCCAGTACAGCCGCTCGACCGGCAGCGCCGCCGTCGGCAGCACCTGGCGCGCCAGGCGGCAGGAGGCGCAACCGGCGCTGGTAAAGATCAGCAGGGAGCGCCCAGGCGCCGCCAGCAGGACGGCATCGGCCGTCCCATCGTCCAATTCCATGCTTTCCTCGTCGCGATCATCGCCAAAGCACGCCTTCGGGCGCGTCGATAGCGTCGTAGCCATTGTGAGCGGGCGGGACAAGCGTTAAGGTGCCCCACCCTCTCCATCGTATTTTGCCTGCACGGGCCCTGACCTGTCGCAGCGCCGTGACCGACGAGTAGCACCATGGCCGCACAGCCCCGCCTTAACGACCTCAACATCGAAGCCAACGAGCCGCTCATCACCCCCGAGCAGCTCAAGCAGGAGATCCCGCTGAGCGATCTCGCCGCCGACACCGTCGCCCAGGGCCGCCAGGTCATCCGCGACATCCTCGACGGCAAGGACCATCGCCTGTTCGTGGTGATCGGCCCCTGCTCCATCCATGACATCAAGGCCGCCCACGAATACGCCGAGCGCCTCAAGGCCCTGGCCGCCCAGGTCAGCGACAGCCTCTATCTGGTCATGCGCGTCTACTTCGAGAAGCCCCGCACCACCGTGGGCTGGAAGGGCCTGATCAACGATCCCTACCTGGACGACTCCTTCAAGATCCAGGACGGCCTGCACATCGGTCGCCAGCTGCTGCTGGACCTGGCGGAAAAGGGCCTGCCCACCGCCACCGAGGCGCTGGACCCCATCTCCCCCCAATACCTGCAGGACCTGATCAGCTGGTCGGCGATCGGTGCCCGCACCACCGAATCCCAGACCCACCGGGAAATGGCCTCGGGCCTCTCCTCCGCGGTCGGCTTCAAGAACGGCACCGACGGCAGCCTGACCGTGGCCATCAACGCCCTGCAGTCGGTGTCCAGCCCGCACCGCTTCCTGGGTATCGACCAGCGCGGCCAGGTATCCGTGGTCATGACCAAGGGCAACGCCTATGGCCATGTGGTGCTGCGCGGCGGCAACGGCAAGCCCAACTACGATTCGGTCAGCGTCACCCTGTGCGAGCAGGCGCTGGTCAAGGCCAAGGTCAAGCCGAACATCATGGTCGACTGCAGCCACGCCAACTCCAACAAGGACGCCGCCCTGCAGCCGCTGGTGATGGACAACGTCGCCAACCAGATCGTCGAAGGCAACAACTCCATCGTCGGCCTGATGGTGGAAAGCCACCTGGGCTTTGGCAGCCAGCCGATTCCGGCGGATCTGTCGCAGCTGCAGTATGGCGTCTCGGTGACCGACGCCTGCATCGACTGGGCCATGACCGAGAAGAGCATTCTCGACATGCACCGCAAGCTCAAGGATGTGCTGCCGCGCCGCGCGCGCAGCTGATCCTGCAGCAGATACGAAAACGCCGGGCTCAGCCCGGCGTTTTTCTTGGCGTGGCCATTCAGGCCAGCGGCGTCACCTGGCCACGACGTTCCAGGTAGTGCTCCACATAGGAGCAGGAGGGAATGACGCTGTAGCCGCGGCTCTCGGCGTAGTTCAGCGCGTACTCGGTCAGCCGCGCTGCCAAGCCGCGCCCACGCAGGGCATCGGGGACGAAGGTGCGATAGAAATCCATGGTCTGCTTGCCCAGATCCATGTAGGCGAGATAGGCGCGCTGGCCGTCGACAGAAAGGTGGAATTGATGATTGGCCTCATCGTGTTCCACGTGGAGGGACTCGTTCATGACTACTCCTTGGCGGTTTGGCTCCGCCTTATCCATTGTTATCGATGATACCCGAAGACGAGAACGCACCCTTCCTGTGCGGGACTGAGCCACAGCGCGTCAGACCCCTCCGGAAGAAGCAGGTTCTGACCAGCCGTCGCACCGAGAAGACACACTATATCAGGGCCGCCTGCGCGGGAGCAGGCGCGGCTCGGCGCTTGACAACTTCCGCTCATCCTCTAACGTTTTGAAACGTTCGCGACTTTCAGCCATCCAAGCAGTTGCTGATACCGGGTGCGCAGGGATTCCGGGACGAACACGGGGAGCCGAGAAGGATTTTCCGCAAAAAATCCTTCTTCAACGGGTTCGCTCAGTTTACTTACGACCGGTAATGAGTAGTATGTAGCCGCAATTTTCCACCTGGGAAATTGATCTTAAAACAGGATGTCTACCTCAAGGGGTTTACGATGAACAACGCTCTGAAATTCGCCGCCCTGGCTCTGGCCGCTGCTCTGGCCACTGGTTGCAGCACCGCTAACAAGGAAAGCGAAGCTCGCCTGACCGCTACCGAAGACGCCGCTGCCCGTGCTCAGGCTCGTGCTGACGAAGCCTACCGTCACGCTGACGAGGCCCTGGCCGCCGCTCAGAAAGCTCAGCAGACCGCTGACGAAGCCAACGAGCGCGCCCTGCGTATGCTGGAAAAAGCCAGCCGCAAGTAAGCGCCTCGGCTGGAAAGGCGAGTGGCAACAGTCGCCTTTCCCGGAGCAAACAAAAAGCCCGCCATCTCAGATGGCGGGCTTTTTGTTTGTCTGGCCGGCCGAGCGCGCTCGGCCGGTCGCGATCACAGGGTCTTGGCAGGCGCCTTGGCCACCGCACCCGGCGTTATCCCGGCCGGCAGGTCGGCGATTTCCACTGGCAGGCCGTCCTGGCCCTGGACCACGTCACGCACCGTGTTCCAGTTCACCGCGCTATTGGCCTGCAGCAGGTCGTCACGCTTGATCAGCGCATTGACCACCGCGGCCTGACGGTCGATCTCGGTCGGATCGCCCTTCACGGTCACCGGCTGGTGGGCTTCCAGGTAGAGCTTGCCCTGGCTCACGCCGAACTTGTAGGGCTCGTCGATGATGCGCACCGGCGTGCCCACGGGCAGCATGCCGACCAGTTCGGTCACGTTGAAGTTGTACATGCGGAAGCAGCCATGGCTGACCTGCATGCCGATGCCGAATTTCTTGTCCGAGCCGTGGATGAGATAGCCCGGCAGGGTCAGGCGGATCTTGTAGGGCCCCAGGGGATTGTCCGGACCGGGCGGCACCACCTTGGGCAGCGGATCGCCTTCGGCGGCGTGCTCGGCGCGTACCGACTCCGGCGGATACCAGGACGGATCCTTGATCTTGTCCACCACCTTGGTCACGCCGATGGGCGAACCCCAGCCTTCGCGGCCGATGCCCAGCGGGTAGGTGAACACCGTGTGACCACCCTTGGGGTAGTAGTACATGCGGTATTCGGCGATGTTGATGACGATGCCTTCGCGCGGGCCGGGCGGCAGGATGAAGCGCGTGGGCAGCACGATCTCGGTGCCGGCACCCGGCAGCCAGGCATCGACGCCCGGGTTGGCGGCCACCATCTCGGTGTAGCCCAGATCGTACTTCTGGCCGAGATCGGCAAAGGTGTCTTCGTAGGCGGCCTTGATGACCTGAACCTCGCCGACCACGTCTTCACCGGGTGGCGGCAGCGGCAACTCCAGTGCCTGCGCCGTACCCGCGCTCAACAGACCAAACAGCGAGAGGGAACCGACCAGGGTCGAAACGCGCGCGGGCATGGGATGAATCCTTGCAAGGAGCAAAAAGGTGACGGCGCGAATTGTACACGCCTCGATCGGCGTCCGGCAGGGCCTCAAAAGACCTGTAACGGATTCGGCAAGCCCCGTTTGGCGCCTTGCAGCCGCTGCATGCAGGCCGGACAGAGGGTCTTGAGGCCGAGCGCCCGGCGATTCAGCGGATGCAGGCGGGGACGCGCCGGCAGCAGGGTACCGCACAGCGTCCGGTCGGTCGGCGAGCCCAGCTCCAGCTGCCGGGCGACGATATGGACTCGGCCCTCGCGGCAGGCGAACAGGTCGAGCTGGGCATCGGGCTGGATCAGCTGATAGCCGTGCATGGACCGGGAAAGGCGGGACATCGGGATACTCCAGGGGCGGTTCCGCCGGGCGGTCGATTGGCCGGACCGGCGGGGCGCGCAACCTTAGCGGAAAGCCCCGTCGGGGAAAAGTCCGGCGTTCAGTCGCGCAGCAGCGGCTGCAACTGGGGCCAGGCGTTGTCCAGCAGGCGCTGCTGGGCATTGGCCTGGGGGTGGATGCCATCCGGCTGCATATAGGCCGGATCGCCGCCTACCCCTTCCAGCAGGAAGGGCACCAGGGCCACCTGCTGGGCCTTGGCCACGTCCGTGTAGACCTGGGCGAAGCCATCGGTATAGCGCGGTCCGTAGTTGGGCGGCAGGCGCATGCCCAGCAGCAGGACGCGCGCGCCTCGGGCCTTGGCCTGTTCCACCAGGGCGGTGAGGTTGCGCTCGAACTGGGCCAGCGGCTGGCCGCGCAGGCCGTCGTTGCCGCCCAGCTCGATGGCCACCACGTCGGGTCGATGCTCGGCCAACAACCGTGGCAGGCGCGCCAGGCCGCCGGCGGTGGTGTCGCCGCTGATGGAGGCATTCACCACCTGGTAGTCGAGCCGCTGCGCCTGCAGGCGCTGCTCCAGCAGGCGTACCCAGCCCTGCCCGTCGGCGAGGCCGTAGCCGGCGCTGATGCTGTCGCCCACCACCAGCAGGGTGCGCGCCATGGCCAGGGGCGTGAGGGTCAGGCAGAGCAGCGCCAGCAGCCAGGCAATGCCTTGCCGCAAAGGCGCGCTGGACTTCGCCCGCTTTTTTGACTCTAACTCGCCACAGCCGCCCGCATGCGGGCCCTTCGAATACGGCATCGGATACCTCATGAGCGAAGTCATACTGCTGGCACGCGACCTTAGCAAGGTCGTCACGGGCGCGGAAGGCGCGCTGCCGATCCTCCAGGCGCTGGATCTGCAACTGCAGGCCGGCGACAGTTTGGCCATCGTCGGCAGCTCGGGTTCCGGCAAGTCCACCCTGCTCGGTCTCTTGGCCGGTCTCGACCTGCCCAGCGGCGGCGAGGTCCATCTCGCCGGTCAGCGCCTGGATACCCTCGACGAAGACGCCCGTGCCCGCCTGCGCGCCGAACGGGTGGGCTTCGTGTTCCAGTCCTTCCAGCTGCTGGACAGCCTCACGGCGCTGGAAAACGTCATGCTGCCGCTGGAGCTGGAGGGCGTGCGCCAGGCCCGCGACCAGGCGGTGGCCCTGCTGGAACGGGTCGGCCTGGGCGAACGACTGCGCCACTATCCCCGGCAGCTCTCCGGCGGCGAGCAGCAGCGGGTCGCCCTGGCGCGCGCCTTCGCGCCGCGCCCGAGCATCCTCTTCGCCGACGAACCCACCGGCAACCTCGACAGCCGTACCGGTGCCCATATCAGCGATCTGCTGTTCGAACTCAATCGTGAGCGCGGCACGACGCTGGTACTGGTGACCCATGACGAGCGCCTGGCCGCGCGCTGCGCCCGCCAACTGCGCCTGGAAGGCGGCCGGCAGGTCGCGGCATGAGGCGTACCGGTCTGCCCTTCACCCGGCTGTTCGGCCTGGCCTGGCGCCAGAGTCTGAGAGAGCTCCGCGCCGGCGAGATCCGCATGCTCTGCCTGGCACTGGTGGTGGCCGTCGCCGCCAGCGTCGCCATCGGCTACTTCACCGCCCGCCTGGGCGCGGGCATGGAAAATCGCGCCAGCGAATTCCTCGCCGCGGACCTGGTGCTGCTGGGCAGCGAACCGCCACGTCCGGAACAGGTGGACGCCGGCCTGCAGCGGGGCCTCGAACACAGTCGCTCGCTCAATTTCAGCACCATGGCCGCAGGTGCCGAGGCCCTGCAGCTGGCCAGCGTCAAGGCGGTCCAGGCCAACTTTCCCCTGCGCGGCGAGGTGCGCAGCGCCGCGGCGCCGGACGCGCCCGACCAGCCGGGCGGCGCTCCGGCGCCCGGGGAGGCCTGGGTCGAGCCGCGCCTGCTGCTGGCCCTGGACGCCAAGGTCGGTGATCGCCTGGACATCGGGCGCAAGGCCCTCACCATCACCCGGGTGCTCACCTACGAACCGGATCGGGCGGGTGACTTCTACAGCCTGACGCCGCGGGTGCTGATCAATCTCGACGACGTGGCTGCCACCGGGGTCATCCAGCCCGGCAGTCGGGTGCGCTATCGCGAACTCTGGCGCGGCGAGCCCCAGGCCCTGGCCGCCTATCGCCAGGCGCTCACCCCGGCCCTGGCCGCCAACCAGCGCTTCGAAGGCCCGGGTGATGGCAATCGCCAGCTGGGCAATGCCCTGGAGCGTGCCCAGCGCTATCTGAGGCTGGCCAGCCTGGTGGCGGTGGTGCTGGCCGGCGTGGCCGTGGCGCTGTCGGCCAATCGCTTCGCCGCGCGGCGCTTCGACGCCAGCGCCCTGCTGCGCTGCCTGGGTCTGACCCGCCGCGACGCCCTGGTGCTCTACGGCCTGCAACTGGGGTTGCTGGGGCTGGCGGCGAGTCTGCTCGGCGCCCTGCTCGGCTGGCTGGCGCAGCTGGTGCTGTTCGAGCTGCTGCATGGCCTCCTGCCGGCGCGCCTGCCGGCGGTCGGGATCGGCCCGGCGCTGGCCGGCATGGGCACCGGCCTGGTCGCCCTGGTCGGCTTCGCCCTGCCGCCGCTGGCCGCCCTGGGGCGGGTCCCGCCGCTGCGGGTGCTCCGCAGCGATCTGCAGCCCGTGCCCCTGCGCACCTGGCTGGTCTATGGCTGCGCCCTGCTCGCCCTGGGGCTGATCATGTGGCGCCTGTCGCTGGATCTGCGCCTGACCCTGGCGCTGCTGGTGGGTGGCCTGGTCGCGGGACTGCTGTTCGGCAGTCTGCTCTACCTGGCCCTGCGTGGCCTGCGCCGGGCCATGCAGGGTGCGCCCCTGGCCTGGCGGCTGGGTCTGGGTCAGCTGCTCCGGCATCCCCTGGCGGCGGTGGGCCAGACCCTGGCCTTCGGCCTGATCCTGCTGGCCATGAGTCTGGTGGTGCTGCTGCGGGGCGAGCTGCTGGAACGCTGGCAGGCGCAACTGCCGGCCGAGGCGCCCAACCACTTCGCCCTCAATGTGCTGCCGGACGAGCGCCAGGCCTTCGCCGCGGCGGTGGCCGGTCTCTCGCCCCACGCCAGTCCGCTCTATCCCATCGTGCAGGGCCGCCTGGTCAGCGTGAAGGGGCATCCGGCCCAGGACGGCCTGGAAGACGACTCCCGCGGTGGCCGTGCCACCCGGCGCGATCTCAACCTGACCTGGTCGGCTGGGTTGCCGGACGGCAACCGCCTGGAAGCCGGTCAGTGGTGGGACGCGCTGCCCACCGGCGACCTGCCCGGGGTGTCCCTGGAAAGCGAGCTGGCGCGCAGCCTCGGCGTCGGCCTGGGCGACACCCTGGGCTTCGTCATCGGCGATCGCCAGATCGAGGCGCGAGTCACCAGCCTGCGGCAGGTCAGCTGGGACAACTTCCAGCCGAACTTCTTCGTGATCTTCGCCCCGGGCGCCCTGCAGAACGTGCCCTTCACCTACCTGGGCAGCTTCTACCTGCCGCCCGGGCACGACCGGGAATTGCTGGCCCTGGCCCGGCAATTCCCGGCGGTGACCCTGCTGCCCATCGACGCCCTGCTCGATCAGCTGCGCAGCATCCTCCGCCAGGTCAGCGTGGCGGTGGAGTTCGTGCTGCTGTTCGTGCTGGCCGCCGGCATCGCCGTGCTGCTGGCCGGCCTGCAGGCGACCCTCGACGAACGCATCCGCCAGGGCGCCCTGCTGCGCGCCCTGGGTGCCCGGCGCGAGTTGCTGCAACGGGCGCGGCGCACCGAATTCATCCTGCTCGGCGGCGCCAGCGGCTTGCTCGCGGCGCTCGGTTGCGAGATCGTCAGCGCCCTGCTCTACCGGCTGGCCTTCGACCTGGACTGGCAACCCCATCCCTGGCTGCTGCTGTTGCCGGTGCTGGGCGCCCTGCTGGTCGGCGCGGCGGGCCTGCTGGGCACGCGGCGGGCCCTCACCGCCAGTCCGTTACTGATCCTGAGAGAAAGCTGATCCATGAGTCGCTACCGTCCGCCGCGCACCGCCGGCACGCCCCTGATCACCGCCGCCGGCGAAGCCCGGTTGCGCGCCGAACTCCACGACCTGTGGAACGTGCGCCGGCCCCAGGTCACCCAGGCGGTGAGCGAGGCGGCCGCGCTGGGCGATCGTTCGGAAAACGCCGAGTACATCTACGGCAAGAAGATGCTGCGGGAGATCGACAGCCGGGTGCGCTTCCTGCGCAAGCGGCTGGAGAATCTCAAGGTGATCCGCGAGCGCCCGGCCGATCCGACCAAGGTCTATTTCGGCGCCTGGGTCACCCTGGAAGACGACGAGGGCGCCGAGAAGCGCTATCGCATCGTCGGCCCGGACGAACTCGACCTCCGGCAGAACCTCATCAGCATCGACTCGCCCCTGGCGCGGGCGCTGGTCGGCAAGGCGCTGGACGCCGAGGTCCGCCTGCAGACGCCGGCTGGCGAACAGCGCTGGTACATCGTCGAGATCGCCTATCCCGAGGAATGACGGCTAGCGGCGACGGGTGATCACGCCCTGCCGCGCCACGCGGGTCAGTTCCCGCACCAGGGATTCGAGACCGGCCTGGCCCGGCGACTGCACCACGGCGAAGTCGAAGCTGTCGTCGCCAAAGGCGCGCAGCTGTTCGGCCCGGTCGGCGAAGCGAATCTGCAGGGTGCGGCTGTGCGGCCAGCGCTTGGGCCAGCCTTCGAGATAACGCAGCAGGGTGGGCTGGTCGGGACCGCCGAGGAGGATGGCGGGATGACTGGCGAGTTTGCCCTGGGTCAGGGGCGTCAGGCGTAGCGGGAGCGGTAGCATGGACGAAATTCCGCCTCGTAGATCCAGCTGGGCGGTAGTACGAGGCCTGTTCCGTCCAGCGCTTTAGCGGTATTTGGGAGCGCCCCGCAAGTTGCTGTTTAAATCGGCGCGGGATCATCCTAGGGAGGGCTCGACCGCCCTGTCAAGCGGGCTTCAACCGTCGCCGCGGCCGTTCTCCCTGGCCCCGGTTGTCGCCACGGCCGGCGCTTCCAGCCGGGCCCGTTCGCGACTGAAGGCCACCCGGTACTTGTTGACGCTGGCCACGTAGTTGACCACCCCGATACCCACCTCCTCGGCAGCGATGCGCTCGACCTGGAAGAACCAGCGATCGCCGTCCAGCCCCTGCTTGCGCGCCTTGGCCCGAAGCGCCTGGACGCGCTCCGGGCCAAGGTTGTAGGCCGCCAGGGTAAAGGCGCGGCGCTCGCGCTCGGCGAGCCGCGGACTGGAGAAGAATTCGCGGCGCAGGCGCGCCAGATAGCGGGTGGCGGCCCTGACGTTGTCCTCGGCGGAATGCAGGTTGCGCACCCCGACGCTGCGCGCCGCCCGCGGGGTGATCTGCAGCAGCCCCGCGGCGCGGCCGGCACCGCGGGCATGGGGATCGAGGCCGGATTCCTTGTAGGCCATGGCGGCCAGGGTCAGCCAGTCGAAGTCGTAGGCCTTGGCGTAGCGCTGCAGCAGCGGCCGCACCTGGGCCAGGCGCTTGCGGTCATGGGCCTGCAGCGGATCGCGTACCTGGTAGCGGCGCGCATAGGCCTGGTGAAAGGCCTGGTCGTCGTCGCGCGCCTGGGGTTGCCGGGCGAAGGTCCGGATCCGCTCGGCGAGCTGGTGCGCCGGGGCGCGCAGATACCAGAGCTGCGCCTGGTCATGGGCCACCACCAGCCGATCGGCCACCCGCAGGCGCGGCAGCACCCGCGCCCAGCGATGGGCCAGCCCGGACTCGACGACGCTGAGCGGATAGATGCCGGCCTGGGTCAACTCCAAGACGTCTTCCACCGCCAGGGTCGGATCGGCCCACTCGACCTGCACCGGCCGCAGCCTGCGCTTCTCCAGCTGGGCGTTGAGCCGGGCCAGGGCCGGACCAGCTGCGCTGCCCTGGGGCAGCACCACCCGGCGTCCGGCCAGTTGCTCCAGATGGCGGGGCAGGCGCTGACCGCGCCCACCCACCACCACCAGACTGGTGGGCGCCGCCACCGACGCGGCGATCAGCGCCGAATGCGGCGGCGGCAGCAGGGTTTCGCCCGGCGCCACCAGATCGCCCTCGCCGCGCTGCAGCGCCGCCAGGAGATCGTCCTTGGCCTTGGGCACGAAGACCAGGCGCAGCGGCCGGCCCCCGGGCTGGTGCTGCAGGTAACGGGCGAAGGCCTGCAGGCGCCGATACTCGATGCCGAGCGCCTGGCCGTTCCATTCGCCGGAGCTGTGCCGACTCTGGTTGACCAGGACGCGCAACTCGCCGGCCCGCTCGATGGCGGTCAGGTCGCGCGCCGCGACATGGCGCGGCGCTTCGGGTGGCAGGGCGCCGAGCCGCGCCTGGGCGGAGCAGGCGAGCAGGCAGCCAACAAGGACCAGGGTGAATCGAAACGGCATCCAGGACTCCTGACCTGGCCGGGACAGCGCCGATAGCACCCGGACTACGGATAGAATGAAGGGACAAAATCTGTGGAAGGTCCGCACCATGCAATTGATCGACATCGGCGTCAACCTCACCCACCCCAGTCTGCTCAAGCAGGTGGACGCGGTGATCGAGCGGGCCCAGGCCGCCGGTGTGATGCAACTGGTGCTGACCGGCACCACCCTCGAAGACAGCGAGAACGCCCTCAATCTCTGCCTGCGCCTGGATGCGGGCGAGGCGCTGTTCAGCACCGCGGGCGTCCATCCCCACGAAGCCTCGACCTGGAACGCGGCCGCCGCCAGGACCCTGCGCGACCTGGCCAGCCAGCCCAAGGTACGGGCCCTGGGCGAATGCGGCCTGGACTTCAATCGCGACTTCACCCCGCGGCCGCAGCAGGAGCGCTGCTTCGAGGAACAGCTGGCCCTGGCCGCCGAATTGCGCCGCCCGGTGTTTCTCCACGAGCGCGACGCCAGCGAGCGCATGCTGGCGATCCTGCGCGACTATCGCGACCACCTGCCGGCCGCCGTGGTGCACTGCTTCACCGGCGAGCGCAAGGCGCTCTATGGCTACCTGGATCTGGACCTGCACCTGGGCATCACCGGCTGGATCTGCGACGAGCGCCGCGGCCTGCACCTGCACGAGCTGGTCGGGCAGATCCCGGTCGGTCGGCTGATGCTGGAAACCGATGCCCCCTACCTGCTGCCGCGCACCCTCAGACCCAAGCCGCGCCATGGCCACAACGAGCCGGCCTTCCTGCCGGAGATCCTGCGCACCGTGGCGCGCCTGCGCAACGAAACGCCCGAGCAGACCGCCCTGCACACCAGTGCCACCGCCCGCGCCTTCTTCGGGCTACCGGAGATCGCCGTGCCAGAGCGGATCGAGGAATTCGACTAGGCAGGGTTGCCGTTTCGCTAAAGTCAGACCCATGCAAGCCGTTAACCTTTGGGCTTATTCCACGGCGTCAGACGTCTTCTCGCAGGGCGTTGACGCCAGTCAAGATCCGGGTCGCGCCGGCCTGCCAGGCTGTGCGGCCCCGCCGACTGGATGCCCCCTATGTTTGCCTGGCTGCGCGATATTTCCCTCAAGTACAAATTCTGGGCGGTCAACGCCGTTGCCTTCGTCACCAGCCTCCTGCTGGTGCTGTTCGCCATGCAATTGGAGGTCTCCGGCCGCGCCGAGCAGCTCAAGGCGGTCAAGGCCGTCGTGGGTGAGGCGGCTACCAGCCTGAGCGCCCCGACCTTTACCGACATCTTCGTGGCCCGGGCGCCGGAATACGCCCTGGCCGTGGGCGTACTGATGCTGGTGCTGCTGGTGGCCTCGCAGCTGCTGATCCGCTTCATCCTCGGCAATCTGCAACGCCTCAAGGACACCATGCTGCGGGTGGAGCGCGACGGCGACCTCACCGCCCGGGTCGAGGTGCGCGGGCGCGACGAGGTCGGGCAGATGACCCAGGCCTTCAACGCCATGCAGGACAGCTACACCCGCGTCGTCGGTACCGTGGCCGCCAGCGCCGCCCGCCTGGACGAAGGCGCCGGACGCCTGGCCAGCGGCATGCAGGGCGTGCGGGGCGGCATGCAGGATCAGCAGCACGAAACCGACCAAGCGGCCACCGCCATCAACGAGATGAGCGCCACCGTGCAGCAGATCGCCGAGCACGCCGCCGGTACCCGTGACCAGTCCCAGGAAGCCGACCGCCTGGCCGGCGCCGGCCAGCAGGCAGTGGAGCGCGTCAGCCATTCCATCGCCGACCTCTCCCAGGGCGTGCAGCAGACCGCGGTGATGATCCAGGAGCTGGCCGAAAACAGCGAGCGCATCACCAGCGTGGTCAACGTCATCCATGGCATCGCCGAACAGACCAACCTGCTGGCGCTCAACGCTGCCATCGAGGCGGCCCGCGCCGGTGAGGCTGGCCGCGGCTTCGCCGTGGTGGCCGACGAGGTGCGCAACCTGGCCAAGCGGGTGCAGGGTTCCACCGATGAGATCACCCGCATGGTCGACGGCCTCCAGGCCGGCACCCGCGATGCCGTGGAATTCATGCGCGAGAGTTCGCTCAAGGCCGATGACTGCGTGGTCCAGGCCGGCGCTGCCGGGCAGGCCCTGGCCGACATCACCGCCGCCGTGACCCTGATGCGCGACAGCAACACCCAGATCGCCGTGGCCGCCGAACAGCAGGCCCAGGTGGCAGAGGAGATGAGCAGGTCGGTTGTAGGCATCCGCGATGTCACGGAAAGGACCATGCTGCTGACGCAGGAGTCGGCCAGCACCAGCACTGAACTGGCCGCCCTCGCAGGAACCCTGAATCAGGCGATTCGCCAGTTGCGCCTATAGCCTCCATAGCGAGAGCGCATTCGCGCGGTTGCCCGACAGGCGGCAAGATGCCCGCACGTTTTTCGGAGAACCGTCATGCGCTCGGTCACCACCTTCACTTCCGCCGTGCTGTTGTTGCTGGGCCTGGGCTGCATCGCCCAGGCGCTCGGCAACCCCCATCCACAACCGCTGATCCTGGCGGCCGTCGTCTGCCTGGTGGCCTTCGCCCTGCAAGAGCCTGACGCCCTCCCCGTGCCTCAGTCGCTGCGCGCCTGACGGCCACGCAGCTGACGTTTCAATAGCTTCAGCGCCCTGGTCAGAGCCGCAGGATCCTGCGGCCGACCGGCATAGCGCTGCGCCTGGAATTCCTGGGAAAAGGCCGAGATCGCTGCGCGCGCCGCCGGCAGCTCGGCCATGGCGCGTCCGGCGAAGCTGCCCGCCGCCTCGCCGCTTCGACGCCTGACGCCTTGCCGCGCCAGCAGCCGCTCGAACTGGTCGAAACGCGTCAACAGGGGATCCCGCGTCCGCTGCCAGGGCTTGAGCACCAGCAGGGCCATCACCCCGAGCACGCCCAACACCACCAGCGCCAGCAGCAGCCCCAGGCGTTGCAGCGAACCCTCGCCGAGCAGCCGCTTGAAGAGTTCGCCCTGGGTATCCTCCTGGTAGTTGAGCACCCAGCGCTGCCAGCCGTAGTTGAGGCGGTCCCAGCCCAGACGCAGGTCATTGAGCCAGGCCAGGTTGCGATAGCGATTGGCGGCGAAGGGATTGTCGGCGAGGAATTCGTTGGCCGCGCCCTGGGCCGCCAGGGCCTCCTGCAGACCCCGCTCGATACGCTCGGGCGCCACCTGGGCGGTAGGGTCGACGCTGACCCAGCCGCGCCCCGGCAGCCAGTATTCCACCCAGGCATGGGCATCGAATTGCTGCACCAGCAGATAGCCGCCCGCGGCATTGAATTCACCGCCCTGGTAGCCCGCCACCACCCGCGCCGGAATGCCCGCCACCCGCAGGGCAAAGGTCATGGCGCCGGCATAGTGGGCGCAGAAGCCGCGATGGTTGTCGAAGAGAAAGGCGTCGATGGCATCGACGCCTGCCGTGGGCGGTTGCAGGGTGTAGACGAAGGGTTGCTGGCGGAAATAGGCCAGGATCGCCTGGGCCAGGGCCTCGGGCGTTGGCGCGCGAGTCTTGAGCCCGGCTACCCAGGCACGGGTGCGCGGCTCGCCGCCACTGGGCAGCTGCAGCGCGCGCCTCTGGCTGGAGGCGGACAGCCGCTCCGGCTCGCGAGTGGCCTGCGGCCAGCTGGATACCCGATAGAGCAGCGCCTGATCCACCGGGCGGCGGCGCTGCAGATGGAAGTCGCTGGCCAGGCGCACGTCGCGCTGATCGCTGCGCGCCACGTCCAGGCCGTAGAGCCAGGGCCGACCGCTCGGCTCCATGACCACCTGGTAGTCCAGTCGGGGGCCGCTCGGCGTCCAGGCCGGTTCCGGACTCCAGGCGGTGTCGGGATCCACCGACCAGCGCGCGCCGTCGAAGCGCTCGTAGGTGGTGGCCCGCCAGTAGAGATCACGCTGCGCCGGCCGGTCGCCGGCGAAACTGACGCGAAACACCCGCTCGGCGGATTGCGAGAGCTGGGCGATCTCCCCCGGCGCCATGCTGTCGCCCAGTCCGGTGCGCGCCTGGTCGCCCGGTTGTGGCAACGACCACAGCGGGCCGATACGGGGAAACACCAGGAACAGCAGCAGCATCAGCGGCACCGCCTGCAGCAGCAGGGTGCCGGCGACTTTCAGCGTCGCCAGCGGCCGACTGGCCAGGGCACTCTGCTGCAGGCCGATCAGCGCCGCCACCAGGGCGGTCACCGGCAGCAGGCTGTAGAGCGCAGCGAGCAGGCCATCCTCGAACAGGTAGGCGATCACCACCGCGAAGAACCCCAGGTAGATCACCACCAGGGCATCGCGGCGGCTGTGCATCTCGATCAGCTTGAGGGCAAAGGTCACCAGCAGCAGCACGGCGCCGGCATCCAGGCCGATGAAGGAGCCACGCGACAGCCAGATGCCGCCCATGGTCAGCAGCAGCAGCCCGCCCTTCTCTATCCGCGACGGCGCCCGCACCCGCATGCGAAACAGCAGCACCCGCCAGCCGGCGCAAAAGGCCCAGAGCAGGCCGACCCAGGGTGGCAGATGGGTGAGGTGCGGCAGGATCACCAGCGCCTGGGCCACCAGCAGCCAGATCAGGGCGATGCGCGGAATGGCTTGCGGCACGGCGGTGCTCATGATGGCCGCCCGAACAGGGCCAGGGCCTGCAGCGCCGCGTCACGCTGGCTCTCGCCGCTGGCCGGCGCCAGCTCCACCCCGGGCACCCTGAGGCCGAAGCGCAGCTGGCGAGCACTGCAATCCAGCACCGCCTGGCACAGCCAGGACAGCCGCGTCTCGGTGTCGCCATCGAGCACGCTGAAATCCAGCCAGAGTTCGCTGCCGGCCAGAGCGGTGAAGTCCTTGACCAGCAGGCCCTGCCCGCGGGAAAAGGCCTTCCAGTCCAGCCGCCGGCGCGAATCGCCGGGCTGATAGGACCGCAACCCCTGAAAGTCGTCGGCGCCCTGCCCCGTCTGGCGCTGGCCTTCCTCGTTGCCGGCATCCTGGCCGCTGCGCAGCGGCGTCGTGGTCGCCAGTGGCTGCGGATAGACCAGGGCGCGCACGTCCAGGTCCAGCCAGCTCCAAGCGACGAACAGGCCGAGGGGAAAACGGCTCTCCACCCGCAGCCGCCCGGGTCTGAGCCACCCGCGACTCGGCGCCGGGTGGAATATCTGCAGGGCGACGCTCTCCCCCGCCGGCACGTCGCTGAGCAGCAGCGGCTCGTTACGCCAGCCCAGGGCGATGCCCTGGTGCGCGCGGCGCTCGCTCTCCAGGCGCAGGCGAAAGCCGGCGGCCTCGCCGGCGAACACCGGACTGGCGCCGCCGCCGACCAGTTGCAGACCGGCCAGGTTGCGATAGGTGTGCAGCATGGCCACCAGCGCCAGGGAAAACAGCAGGAAGGTCAGGCCATAGGCCAGGCTGTTCTGGTAGTTGATGCCGGCCAGCAGCATCAGCAGCAGGGCGATGGCGAAGGCGCCCCCCTGGCGGGTGGGCAGGATGAAGATGCGTCGCTGATCGAGGGTGATGCGATTGGCCGGGGGAATCCGCCGCGCCAGCCAGCCGTCTCGATAGCGCTGCCAGGCGCCGCCGGTCACAGCGCCGGGACTTCGCGCAGCAGCCATTGCACCAGGGCGCCGCCGCCATGCCCGGCGGGATCGGCGATGTCGCGCAGGCGATGCCCCGCCACCGCCGGCAGCACCGTCTGGACATCCTCGGGCAGCACATGGTCGCGCCCCGCCAGCAGCGCCCAGGCGCGCGCCGCGGCCAGCAGCGCCAAGCTGCCACGCGGCGACAGGCCGAGGGCGAAGGACGTCTGGGTGCGGGTGGCCTCCACCAGGCGCAGCACGTAGTCCACCACCGCCTCGCTGGCATGGATGCGCGGCACCTCGGCCTGGATCAGCCGCAACTGGGCATGATCCAGCAGGGGCTCCAGGTGCGGCAGCTGCTCGCGTCCGGAACCGCCGAGCAACAGCGCCCGCTCGGCGGCGCGTCCGGGATAGCCGAGCGACAGGCGCATCAGGAAGCGGTCGAGCTGGGATTCCGGCAGGGCGAAGGTGCCGCCCTGGGAGATGGGATTCTGGGTGGCGATGACAAAGAAGGGATCGGGCAAGGGCCGGGTGGCACCCTCGATGGTCACCTGCCCCTCCTCCATGGCCTCGAGCAGCGCGCTCTGGCTCTTGGGCGTGGCGCGATTGATCTCGTCGGCCAGCAGCAACTCGGCGAACACCGGCCCGGGATGGAAGACGAACTGGCCGCTGTCGCGATCGAACACCGAGGTGCCGAGGATATCGCCGGGCAGGAGGTCGGAGGTGAACTGGATGCGCTGGAAGGACAGTCCCAGCACCTTGGCCAGGGCATGGCTGAGGGTGGTCTTGCCCATGCCGGGCAGGTCTTCGATCAGCAGGTGCCCCCGCGCCAGCAGGCAGGCCAGCGCCAGCCTGACCTGGGTTTCCTTGCCCAACAAAACGCCGTCTACCGCCTTGAGACAGGCGTTCAACCTATCGTGCATGCCCTGAGGTCTCTCGCCTTGCGCCGACATGAGAAGGCGTCGGCCTGCAAGACGAGAATAGCAGCACCTTTTGCCGGCGACCGCCGCCCTGGAGCTTTACCGCTTATTTCAGGGTGGCGAGGATCTCTTCCACGGCGCGGGCCGGATCGGCGGCGCGGGCGATGGGCCGGCCGATCACCAGGTAGTCGGAGCCGGCGTCCAGGGCCTCGCGCGGGGTGAGGATGCGGCGCTGGTCATCCAGGGCGCTGCCGGCCGGCCGGATGCCGGGGGTGACCAGTTGCAGCGCCGGTTGCGCGGCCTTGAGCGCGGAGGCCTCCTGGGCCGAGCAGACCAGGCCGTCCAGCCCGGCGCGAGCGGCCAGACCGGCCAGGCGCAGTACCTGCTCCTGGGGATCCACGTCCAGGCCGATGTCCGCCAGGTCCTCGCGCTCCATGCTGGTCAGCACGGTGACACCGATCAGCAGCGGCTTGGGACCCTGGAAGGCCTCCAGGGTCTCGCGACAGGCGCTCATCATGCGCAGGCCGCCCGAGCAGTGGACATTGACCATCCAGACGCCCATCTCCGCCGCGGCCTTGACCGCCATGGCGGTGGTGTTGGGGATGTCGTGGAATTTCAGGTCGAGGAAGACTTCGAAGCCGCGCGTGCGCAGAGCCTCCACCACCCCGGCGGCGCTGGCGGTGAACAGCTCCTTGCCGACCTTGACCCGGCAGGTGGCGGGGTCGAGGCGGTCGGCCAGCGCCAGAGCGGCGGACGACGAAGGGAAATCCAGGGCGACGATGATGGGAGACTGGCAGGCGGACATGGGAGCTCTCGGCAAAACGGCAAAGGCCGGCATTTTCGCAGAAAAGCGCCGCGCCGGCACTTGGCCGTTCTCGTCCGTCAGCTCGGCCTGAGCAGGCGTTCGCGCAGCCAGTTGCCAGCCGGACCCAGCGGCCGTCGCCGTGACCAGACCACGTCCACCGCCACCCGTTGCGGCCAGCCCGGTACGGCCAGCTCCACCAGCCGCCCCTGGCCAAAGGTCGTCACCAGCCACAGCGGCAGTTCGGCCCAGCCGAAGCCCTGCACCGCCATGTCCAGCAGCAGCAGGTAGTCGGGCGCCGACCAGCAGCGGCCGCGGGTGTCCGGCAGGCGGCTGACCTGGGGAGAGGCTTCGGTCACGGTGCTCAGGCGCAGCAGCCGATAGGGCGCCAGGTCGGCCGGTGTGACCCGCTCCAGCGCTGCCAGCGGATGATCGACGGCGACATAGAGACCGAAGGTGACCAGACCATCCAGGGTGGCCGCCTCGATGTCCGCCGGATAGGGCGGCTGACCGGCCAGCAGGCCCAGATCCGCGCGTCCCTGCACCAGGCTGAGAACATCGGCGTCCTCGGCGATCAGGCATTCGAATTCGAGATCCGGATAGCGCTGGTCCAGCTCCGTCAGCAGCGCCTCGTAACGGGTGGGCTGATAGGTATCGGAGATCACCAGGGTCAGGCGCGGCTCCACCCCGGCCGCCAGCTGGGTGGCGCGATTGGCCAGGCGGTCGTGGGCCGAGAGCACGGCGCGGGCCTGGTCGAGCAGTTGCTCGCCGGCCGCCGTCAGCAGCGGGTAGCGGCCCTGGCGATCGAACAGCGACACCCCCAGGTCGTCCTCCAGCCGGGCGATGCTCTCGCTGATACTGGACTGCCGCTTGCCCAGCACCCGTGCCGCGGCGCTGAAGGAGCCGGCCGCGGCCGCCTCGACGAAGGCCTCGAGGGCTTCGGCATTGGGATACATATCGGCTTACCCTATGGAATCCACTTTGATCACCCCAGCTTAACCGATGAGACTGAAGCCCTGTCCATCGTGGAGTCACCTCATGTCCGGCCCCCTCACCCAGCGTCCCGCCAGTGCCCGCATCCTGCATGCCCTGCTGTTCGAGGGGATCGCCGTGCTGCTCGCCACTCCGACCCTGGCCTGGCTGCTGGATCGCTCCCTGGGGCACATGGGCCTGCTCACCGCCGCTTTTTCGGCCATCGCCATGCTCTGGAATCTGGTGTTCAACCTGGGTTTCGATCGGCTGCAACAGCGCCTGGGCTTCACCCGTGGCCTGGGTGTCCGCCTGCTGCACGCCCTCGGCTTCGAAGGCGGACTGATCCTGGTGCTGGTGCCGCTGGCCGCCTGGTGGCTGTCCATCAGCCTGTGGCAGGCGCTGCTGCTGGACCTGGGACTGATCCTGTTCTTCCTGCCCTACACCCTGGCCTTCAACTGGCTCTACGACCTGGGTTACGCCGCCTGGCTCAGGCGCACGAATGCGACCTGCCGGGCGCACTGATAGCCTTGTCCGTGGTCGAAGCGATATAGCCACTCAAGGAGAAGACAGATGCCCTGGTATGCCTGGTTGATCCTGCTGGTTGCCATCGGCTCGGTGGTCGGCAGCCTGCTCATGCTCAAGGACACGGCGCGCAAGGTGCCCTTGACCGACGAACAGAAAACCAAGATCCGGCAGCGCAATGCCGAGATGGATGCCAAGGAGGCCCAGGACCGCTGATCGCGCGCCCCGGGCGTCCAGGCAGAGCCCTGTCACCCTCTGGGTGGCAGGGCTCTGTAGCATCAGGACTCCAGCGGTGCCTTGGTATTGACGTACTCCGGCACCTCCGCCAGTGGCAGGCTGCGCACCTGCTCACGGGTCGGTCCCTCACGCTTGGGTAGCGGTTCCAGGGATTGCGGCTGACCGCTTTCCAGGGCGCGCTCGATGGCCGCCAGCACACGCACGTCGCGCCAGCCCTCCTCCCCGTCCATTTCCGGCTGCCGATCCTGCAGGATGCAATCGGAGAAATAGGCCGTCTCGCCGCCGAAGTGATCCACCACCGGCGCCTTGAATTCCTCGGTCTCTCCGTCCACGGTCAGGCGATAGCCGATGGCGACGCCTTCACCGAAGCCAAAGCACGGCGAGGCTTCGATCTCGCCCTTGCGGCCGATCAGCTGGAAACGCTCGGTATTAGGGCCGCTGAAACTGACGGTAAAGCTCGCCAGCCGTTCTTCAGGAAAGCGCAGGGTCACGGTCACGGCATCCCAGGTCGTGACGTCACGCCCAGGCGTCTGGACCCCCACGGCACTGACTTCGATGGGCTCGTCAGCGAAGAGCGCCCGCACGGCATTGAGCGGATAGGGCCCCATGTCGGTGACGGGACCGGCCCAGAAGCCGCTCTGGGCGCGGTGGTTGGCCGTGTCGACCGGCTGGGTGAAGGTCGAGGTGAACAGGCGCGGATCGCCGATCTCGCCATTGCGTACCCGCTCGATCATCTCCACCGTGCCCGGCTCGCAGTGCAGTCGATAGGCGATCATCAACTTGGCGCCGGAGCGCGCGGCCGCGGCGTTGATCGCCTGGCATTCTTCCTCGCTGATGGCCATGGGCTTTTCTAGCAGGACATGGATGCCAGCCTCCAGCGCCGGCACCGCGAATTCCAGATGGCGGAAGTTCGGCGTGGCCAGGTAGATGGCATCGATCTCGCCCGACGTGAGCAAGCTGGGAAATTCTTCGTAGCTGTAGCTCTTGAGGCCGTACTTGGCGGCCAGATCCCGCGCCTTGACGGGATCGCCGGTGACCAGGGCGGTCATCTCGGAATTGCTGGTCTGGCCGACCCCGGGCATGAAGGCGCCCTGGGAAATCCAGCCACCTGCTACCACTGCATAACGAATCTTGCCTGTTGCGCTGGGCATGGAACGCTCCCGAATCCAGGCAGACGACGTGTCCGCCACCTGAACTGTCGGCAAGCGTTGCGGCCAGGAAGTTCCGGACAGCCGTTCGACGACGGCACGGCGCCCGCGTCAGGCTAGCGGCGAAAGCGCAACTCGACTTCCGCGCCTTCGAAATCTTCGCTGCGATCCCGGCTGATCACCCGCCCGCCCAATTCGAAACGCCCGGGATCGTCCGCCTTGCGAAACAGCTGCGGCAGCAGACCCGCCTCGGCGACGCTGCTGTCGGCCTTGCCTGCGCCCAGGTGACGCGTGCTCACCGCCTGGGGCGTGGCCGCCTCTCCGGGTACGCTGAGATCGAGGGGATGGGCTGCAGCCGGTGCCGGCTTGGGCACGGCGGGCTTCTTGACCTGGCTGTTCTTCGCCAGGTCCTGCTTTTTCGGGGGCGGGGCCGGCAACACGAAGGCCTTGCCGGGCAGTGGATCCAGGCGGAAGGCGCGCAGATCGGCGGCGCTGCCCTGGGGCTCGGCGGCCACCGGCGGCTTCGGTGCCTCTGGCACTGGCGCTGGTGCGGGAGGCGTCTTGGCCGTGGCGGGCGGTGACTCGTTATCGCAGCCCGCCAACAGCAGGGTCACGGCCAGCGCCGTCGTTGCCAGGTATCCACGCATGGGCTCACCACACTCAGGGCATCGCGCCCGGAGTGGAGCACCAGGTGCGACAGGGTCAGTCTCTACAACCGACTCCGCCGCCCCACGGCGGGTTCCAGGCCTGCCGCTAGGCGGCCAGGGTTTCCTGGCAGAGCTGACGGGCGAGCAGGCCCAGGGTCATCAGCGCCCGCTGGGCATCGCGTCCCCAGGGCAGACCGCAATTGAGGCGGATGCAGTGATTGAACTGGTCGGTGTTGCTGAAGATCATGCCGGGCGCGATGCTCACCCCCTGATCCAGGGCACGCTGGTGCAGCAACCGGGTATCCACCCGCACCGGCAAACTGACCCAGAGGATGAAGCCGCCATTGGGCCGGCTCATCTGGGTACCCTCGGGGAAATGCTCCTGGATCGCCAGCTGGAAGGCGGTCATGTTGCGCCGGTATTCCTGGCGGATGGCGCGCAGGTGGCGGTCGTAACCGCCGTTCTCCAGATAGGCCGAGACGCCCATCTGGGTCACGCTGCAGGCGGAATGGGTGGTGAAGGTCTGCAGGCGGCAGATGTCTTCCTGGTAGGGCCCGGCCACCACCCAGCCGATGCGGACGCCCGGCGAGATGGTCTTGGAAAAGCTCGAGCAGTAGATCACCCGCCCCTGCTTGTCGAGGGCCTTGAGCGCCTTGGAACCACTGTCGTAGGTCAGCTCGCCATAGATGTCGTCCTCGACGATGGCGATGTTGCGCTCGGCGGCCAGCCTGAGCAGCTGCTTCTGCCGCGCCTCCGGCATGCTGCCGCCCAGGGGATTGCTCAGGCGGGCGGCCACTACCAGGGCCTTGACCGGCCACTGGCTCGCGGCCAGCTGCAGTGCTTCCACGCTGAGCCCGGTATCCGGATCGCAGGGGATCTCGATCACCTTGAGGCCCAGCACCTCGGCCAGTTGCAGCAGCCCGTAGTAGGACGGCGATTCGGTGGCGATCAGGTCGCCCGGCTTGGTCAGCACCCGCAGCGACATCTGCAGCGCATCCACGCAGCCATGGGTGATCACCACCTCTTCCGGCCCCACCACCACCCCCGCATCGCGCAGGCGAATGGCGACCTGGCGGCGCAGGGGCTCGTAGCCCGGACTGTGCAGGTAGGAAAAGGCCGCGCGGGCCTGGAAACGGGTGACCTTGGACAGCTGCTGGTGCAGGGCCCGCAGCGGCAGATAGTCGGGCTGGGGTACCGCCATGCCCAGGGGGACCACGCCTTCCCGCCGTGATTCCGCCAGCACCTGGTTGATGATGCCGGCACGGGTCACCAGACTGGGCCGCTCCACCGTGGCGATGTCCGGCGTCGGCGCGGTCAGCGCCGGGGTCTGGTGCACATAGAAGCCCGACTGCGGCCGGGCGCGGATCAGCCCCTGGTCTTCCAGGGTGGCATAGGCCTGCAGGACGCTGGCATGACTGACGCCCAGCTGCTGACTCAGCTTGCGCACCGAAGGCACCCGTTCGCCGGGCTTGTAGACCCCCGTGCGGATGTCGTTCGCCAGTTGCTGGGCGATGCGCTGATAGAGCAACAGATTGGTCATGGCGTCTTCCTGGACGAAAGCGGAACAGTAGCAGGCTACCCTGAAGGTATACCGGTACAGCTAGGCCTGACCTTAACCCTTCCCTTCCCGGGGCGGCAATGTCCAAAAACGACAAGGAACCGGCGCACCCCGCCTTGACGCCAGGGGCTCTGCCAGAGGGCTTGCCGCGCCCATGAAAAAGCCCGCCAAGGGGCGGGCTCTTGCACGGGGGTGGGCCTCAGATGGCCTTTTCCAGCTCGGGGATCAATTCGAACAGGTCACCCACCAGGCCGTAGTCGGCCACCTGGAAGATCGGCGCCTCCTCGTCCTTGTTGATGGCGACGATCACCTTGGAGTCCTTCATGCCCGCCAGGTGCTGGATGGCACCGGAGATGCCCACGGCGATGTACAGCTGCGGCGCGACGATCTTGCCGGTCTGGCCGACCTGCATGTCGTTGGGCACGAAGCCGGCGTCGACCGCGGCGCGCGAGGCACCCACGGCGGCGCCCAGCTTGTCCGCCAGGGCGTAGAGGATCTTGAAGTTGTCACCGTTCTGCAGACCGCGACCACCGGAGACCACCACCTTGGCGGCGCCCAGCTCCGGACGGTCGGACTTGGCCAGCTCTTCGCCGACGAAGCTGGAGATGCCGGCGTCCTTTACCAGGCTCACGGCTTCGATGGCGGCGGAACCGCCCTCGGCGGCGACCGGATCGAAACCGGTGGCGCGCACGGTGATCACCTTGATCGGCGCCGTGGAGCGCACGGTGGCGATGGCGTTGCCGGCATAGATCGGCCGCTTGAAGGTGTCGGCGGATTCGACGGCGATGATCTCGGAGATCTGGTCGACGTCGAGCAGTGCGGCGACGCGCGGCAGGAAGTTCTTGCCATTGGTGCTGGCAGCGGCCAAGACGTGGCTGTAGTTGGCGGCCAGCTCGACCACCAGCGGCGCGACGTTTTCCGGCAGCTGGTGAGCGTAGGCGGCGTTGTCGGCCAGGAGTACCTTGCTGACACCGGCGACCTTGGCGGCGGCGTCGGCGACCGGCTGGGCATTCTGGCCGGCGACCAGCACATGGATATCGCCACCGATGGCCTGGGCCGCGGCAACGGTGTTCAGGGTAGCGCCGAAGAGGTTGGCGTTGTCGTGGTCGGCAATGACGAGAATGGCCATCAGATCACCTTCGCTTCGTTCTTGAGTTTTTCGACCAGTTCGGCCACGGACTTGACCTTGATGCCCGCCTGACGACCGGCCGGGGCTTCCACCTTGACCACCTCGTAGGAGGCCTTCACCGCCACGCCGAGGGCGTCCGGGGTCAGGGTTTCCAGCGGCTTCTTCTTGGCCTTCATGATGTTGGGCAGCGAGGCGTAGCGCGGCTCGTTGAGACGCAGGTCGGTGGTCACCACCGCCGGCAGCTTGAGCGCCACGGTCTGCAGACCGCCATCGATCTCGCGGGTCACGTTGAGGCCGTCACCGGCCTGCTCCACCTTGGAGGCGAAGGTGCCCTGGGCGAAGCCGGTCAGGGCCGCCAGCATCTGGCCGGTCTGGTTGTTGTCGCTGTCGATGGCCTGCTTGCCCAGGATCACCAGCTGGGGCTGTTCCTTGTCCACCACGGCCTTGAGCAGCTTGGCGGTGGTCAGCGACGACAGCTCGGCAGTGCCGGTGTCGATCAGCACGGCGCGATCGGCGCCCAGTGCCAGGGCGGTACGCAGTTGCTCCTGCGCCTGGGCGGGACCCGCGGTCACGACCACGATCTCGCTGGCGATACCCTTTTCCTTCAGGCGCACCGCTTCTTCCACGGCGATCTCGCAGAAGGGGTTCATGGACATCTTGACGTTGGCCAGGTCGACACCGGTCTGGTCGGCCTTGACGCGGACCTTGACGTTGTAGTCCACCACGCGTTTGACAGCTACGAGAACCTTCATGAATCCCTCGATTTATTCTGGTGAATAAACAGGACGCCAAGGCGGCCTTGCGTTGGACACGACCCCTGCCGCTCCAACCTTGTTGCAAATTCTTCTTATGTTGACCTCCACGGCAGCAGGGGTCAACGCGACAGTCCGTCAGGGGCCAGTAACTCCCGAGTCTAACAGGCTTGCAGAAAATTTAAACAAACGTTTGAATGGGTGCCAGGGAGCACGCGGGATATAATGAAGTCTTTTGTTGCACCCCTACATAAATAACCAGATCGTGAGCTTTGCCTGAGGAGAGTGAGCCGTGGAACGCGAATACATGGAATTCGACGTGGTGATCGTCGGGGCCGGCCCCGCGGGCCTGTCCGCGGCCTGTCGTCTCAAGCAGCAGGCGGCCGAGAAAGGCCAGGAGATCAGCGTCTGCGTGGTCGAGAAAGGCTCCGAGGTCGGCGCCCACATTCTCTCCGGTGCGGTCTTCGAACCGCGCGCCCTGGACGAGCTCTTTCCCAACTGGAAGGAACTGGGCGCGCCGCTGAACACCCCGGTCAAGCGCGACGACATCTACCTGCTCAAGGACGAGCGTCAGGCGACCAAGGTACCGAATTTCTTCGTGCCCAAGCCCATGCACAACGAGGGCAACTACATCATCTCCCTGGGCAACCTCTGCCGCTGGCTGGGCCAGCAGGCCGAAGCCCTGGGCGTGGAGATCTATCCGGGCTTTGCCGCCCAGGAGCCGCTGATCGATGAGCAGGGCGTGGTGCGCGGCATCATCACCGGCGACCTGGGCGTGGATCGCGAAGGCCAGCCCAAGGAGGGGGTCTACACCCCCGGCATGGAACTGCGCGGCAAGTACACCCTGTTCGCCGAGGGCTGCCGTGGCCATCTGGGCAAGCAGCTGGGCCAGAGATTCAAGCTCGGCGAAGGCGCCGATCCGCAGCACTACGGCATCGGCATCAAGGAGCTGTGGGAGATCGACCCGGCCAAGCACGAGCAGGGCCTGGTGATCCACACCTCCGGCTGGCCGCTGGACAAGGAGAACCCGGGGGGTTCCTTCCTCTATCACCTGGAAGACAATCAGGTGGTGGTCGGGCTGATCGTCGATCTGGCTTACAGCAATCCGCACCTCTCGCCCTATGACGAATTCCAGCGCTACAAGCACCACCCGGTGGTGGCCCAGTACCTGGAAGGCGGCAAGCGCGTCTCTTACGGCGCCCGCGCCCTGGTCAAGGGCGGCCTTAATTCCCTGCCGAAGATGGTCTTTCCTGGTGGCGCCCTGATCGGCTGCGACCTGGGCACCTTGAACCCGGCCAAGATCAAGGGCAGCCATACCGCCATGAAGTCCGGCATGCTCGCCGCCGACGCCATCGTCACCGCCTTGGCAGCCGGGCGCGAAGGTGACGAACTCCAGGGCTACGTCGATGGCTTCAAGGGCAGCTGGCTGCAGGAAGAACTCCATGCCAGCCGCAACTTCGGCCCGGCCATGCACAAGTTCGGTCCGCTGCTCGGCCCGGCCTTCGCCTTCGTCGAGCACAACCTGCTGGGGGGCGCCCTGCCCTTCACCCTGCACGATCGGCGCATGGACCACACCTGCCTGAAGAAGGCCGACGAGGCGCCGCGCATCAGCTATCCCAAGCCGGATGGCAAGCTGAGCTTCGACAAGCTGTCCTCGGTGTTCCTCTCCAACACCAACCACGAGGAAGACCAGCCGGTTCACCTGAAGCTCAGGGATCCCTCTATTCCCATCGCGCAGAACCTGCCGCTGTACGACGAACCCGCCCAGCGCTACTGCCCGGCCGGCGTCTACGAGGTGGTCCGCGATGGCGGCGAGCCGCGCTTCCAGATCAATGCCCAGAACTGCGTCCACTGCAAGACCTGCGACATCAAGGACCCGGCGCAGAACATCACTTGGGTGGCGCCGGAAGGCAGTGGGGGCCCCAACTACCCCAACATGTAAGCGTAAAAAAGGGCCCCGAGGGGCCCTTTCTTCATTCAGCGGGCGCTACGGGAAAGAAGCTGCCACGGCTCCAGAGACCGAGCCAGGAACGGCCCTCGTGGTCACTCTCCTCGACCCTCTCCATCAGCCGGTAGAACACCGCCCGATTGAGCCGCGCCTCCAGACCGCCACGCACCCGCACATAGGGTGCCGGCTGGTCATCCTGCTCCTCGAAGCGCAATGGATGTTCGGCATCGACGGCGACCCTGTCGCCCACGTTCGTAACCAGATCCAGGGTCTGCTCCTGGCCACTGCCACGCCATTCGACGTCCACGGCCATAAAGGGCACGTCTTCCACCTGGATGCCCACGCATTCCACCGGTGTCACCAGCACATAGCGCTCGGGATCGCGGCGCAGGATGGTGGAAAACAGCCGCACCATGGCCGGTCGGGTGATGGGGGTGCCCTGGTGATACCAGGTGCCATCCCGGGCGATGCGCATGTCGATGTCGCCGCAGAAGGGCGGATGCCAGAGCTCCACGGGCGGCAGCCGGCCCTCTTCTGCAGCTGGCAATTGCGCCAGCAGGTTGCGCGTCACATCGACCTGGCTCACGTCCCTCTCCTCTAGCGGCTGCCCAACCCCAGCAGGCGTTGAGCGTATTGGTTGAGCGCCGGTCCGAGCAGGTCTTCCGGACGCTCGTCATAGAACGTCAGGAAGCCGCCACGACTGCGGATCCGCGCCGTGTCCACCAGGCGGAAGGTGGCGACCTCCACCAGCATAATCTGCACGACGCTACGATCGCGCCCTACCCGGCCGATGTCGTCCTGGTCTTCCCACTCTTCCCACGTCCCGATGCGATCGTCCGCACCGGCGAAGCGGGTGTAGAGCACATAGTGGGCCCCAAGCTGGCGGGCCTTGGCCATGGCCTCGTCGAAGCCCTCCGGCTTGTCCGCCCGACGCACCCGGGGGAAATACTCCACGAAGCCCTTGAAGGCCTCTTCCGCCACCACGTTCGGGCGGGCATAGGGATGGCCGAGGGGCACGAAGGCGCCCTGGGCTATGTAGATGTAGGAGTCGGCCTGCAGCCGAAAGTTGTTCAGCCGCTGGGTCTTGCTGTAATCGAGCAGCCCCGCATCGCGCAGGTGGTACTCGACCCCGGACGCCATGTCGCTGACGTTCATGCAGCCACCCAGGCAGGCCAGCAACACGGAAATGAACAGAAAACGCAGTGTGACCATGGAAAGCAGACCCCTGTCCGGCGCCAAGTTGCCGTCGATACAGGGGCCTTAGCAGCTTTCGCGCCAGCTTGAGGCGCAGCGGGTAGATCAGCCGCCGATGATCTTCATGACCGTCACGCCCCCCGAGAAGGCCACGTCCTGCTTGTCGCCCAGCGCCTTGACCAGCAGCCGCTGCAACGCCGGCAGCGCCAGGTGCCGCGGCTTGTCCAGCAGATCGCCGACATAGTGGCGGTTGCTCGACGACAGGCAGCCGTGCAGCCAGCCCGTGGACGACAGCCGCAGTCGCGAGCAGGTCCGGCAGAAGGGCACGCTTTCATTGGCGATGACGCCGAAATGCCCACCCGACTCGACGCGGTAGCGCAGCGCCGTGGAGTCCACCGGCGCATCGGCCTGCACATAGGCATGGCGCGAGCCGATGATCTCCAGCAACTCGGCCAGGGAGACCAACTGGTTGTTGAACGCGACCGGATCCTTCGCCAGGTGGCCCATGCGCATCAGCTCGATGAATCTGAGTTCGAAGCCGCGCTCCAGGCAGTAGTCCAGCATCGGCAGCACCTGATCGAGATTCTGGCCGCGCAGGGGCACCATATTGAGCTTGATCTTGAGACCGGCCGCACGGGCCGCTTCGAGTCCGGCCAGCACCGTGGCCAGATCGCCCCCCCGCGCCAGACGCGGAAAGGCCTCGGCATCGAGGGTATCCAGGGAGACGTTGAGCCGGCGGATGCCGTGGTCGATGAGGAAATCCAGCTTGCGCGGCAGCAGCTGACCATTGGTGGTCAGGCTGATGTCCTTGAGACCGAGCTGGGAGACGCGGGCGAGAAAGGGTTCCAGCCGCGGCGTGACCAGGGGTTCGCCCCCGGTGATGCGCAGCCGTTCGATACCGGCGGCATCGATGAGGTATTCCACGCCCCGTGCCATGGTTTCGGCACTGAGTTCGTCCTGCGCAGCCACGAGCCGCTTGCCGTTAGGCACGCAGTACGTACAGGCATAGTTGCAGGCCGCCGTGAGGCTGATCCGCAAGTTGCGAAACGCCCTACCCTGGCGGTCAACGATCATCTTTGGGGTTACTCCAGTGGGACAAGAGAAAAGGGATGGCGCGGCATCCCTCGCCTCTATCGGACCCTAGGATCGGACAGGCGTTTCGACGTCTCGCTTGCGTCGGTTGCCCATGCGAACGCCGATCTCCATGAGGAACTGGAAGAAGCCTTCCTGATCCTCCAGCACGTCGCGCCAGAACGGCGAATGGTAAAGGGCCACGGCGCCGTGCACCAGCGCCCAGGCAGCGCAGTAGTGGAAATAGGGCGGCACGTCCTCGAGCTTGCCTTCGTCGATGCGGCCTTCGATCAGGCTGGTCAGCCGCTGGAAGTTGGAGGTGCGGATGCTGTGCAGCTGCTCGACCAGTTCGGGCACCTGCCGCGTCTTGACCACCTTCTCCTCGAGGCGATCGAACAGGCGGTAGCGCTGCGGATCGCTCATGCGGAACTCGAAATAGGCGCGGGAGAGCGCTTCGCGGTCGCGGGCGACGTTGTCCGACTGGAACAGCTCGGCCAGGTCCCGTTCGTAATCCAGCATCAGCCGCAGATAGATCTCGGCCTTGGAATTGAAGTGCTTGTAGATGGTGCCTTTGCCGATACCGACCGCCTCGGCGATCATCTCGACGGTGACGCTGTCTTCTCCTTCGGAGAGAAACAGCTGCAGGGCGGTATCGAGGATTTCCTGTTCGCGGCGACGGAACTCGCGGACTTTGCGGGATTCTTTCTGCATGGCAGCCCACTTGTTGTTTTGAAAAGGGATAGGGCCTTCGAATCGCCAGTCACCCCTCGGCATACCGGCACTTCGTCACACCTTGGGCGAGCTGCACCGAAAGCATCGGTGAACCGCGCGGGCGCGCCCCTTATTATGCCCCATCACACCCAGATTGTACGGATCGAGTCAATGTCTTCCTGGAAGCACGAATTCCCTCAGGCCTACGCCATGAGATACCTCAACCACGCGGCCGTGGCCCCGTGGCCCAAGCGCGCCGCGCAGGCCGTCACCGAATTCGCCGCCGAAAACTGCCAGTACGGTGCGCGCAACTATCCGACCTGGCTGGTCATGGAACAGCGCCTGCGCGAGCGCCTGACCCGCCTGCTCAATGCGCCGTCCAGCAGCGACATCGCCCTGGTGAAGAACACCTCCGAGGCTCTCTCCTTCGTCGCCTTCGGCCTCGACTGGCAGAGCGGCGACCAGGTGGTGATCAGCGACGAGGAGTTCCCCTCCAACCGGGTGGTCTGGGAAGCCCTGGCGCGCTTTGGCGTCGAGGTGGTGGAGGTCAGTCTGGGTGACACCCCCGAGGCCAATCTGTTGGCCGCCTGCGGTCCGCGCACCCGCCTGATGGCCATCAGCGCCGTGCAGTACGCCAGCGGCCTGCGCCTGGACCTGCCCCAGCTGGGCCAGGGCTGCGACGCCAAGGGCGTGCTGCTGTGCGTCGATGCCATCCAGCAACTGGGCGCCCTGCCCTTCGATGCCCAGGCCTGCAACTGCGCCTTCGCCATGGCCGACGGCCACAAGTGGATGCTCGGCCCGGAAGGCCTGGGGGTGTTCTATTGCCGCGCCGATTTGCGCGAGCAGCTGAAGCTGCACGAATACGGCTGGCACATGCTGGACAACGCCGGCGACTACAGCCAGCGCGAATGGCAACCGGCCAAGACGGCGATGCGCTTCGAGTGCGGCAGCCCGAACATGCTTGGCGCGGTGGCCCTGGAGGCGAGTCTGTCGCTGCTGGAAGATGCCGGCATGGAACAGGTGGGCAAAGACCTGCTGGCACGGATCGAGCTGCTCGACAGCCATATCCGCGGTCTCCCCGGTGCCGTCCTGCATTCACCGGTCGCTGCCGAGCGCCGCTCGGGCATCCTCACCTTCTCGCTCGAGGGCTGGGACAATCGGCAGCTGTTCGAGCGACTCAAGACCGCCGACGTGGTCTGCGCCCAGCGCGGTCCGGGCATACGCCTGTCGCCGCATTTCTATACCAGCGAGCACGTGCTGGAGCAGACGCTGGATCTGATCGGGGCGCTGGCACGCTTCTAAGGTAAGGGCCTGAAAGGCCCGAGATAGCCAGTGTCGGGGCAGCGCTATTCCAAAACTGTTTAAAAAACGTCCAATCCCGACTGGACCTTTCCGCGAGCTGGCCAATACTCAAGTGACTGGCCGCGTCGACCCCCGCGGCGCGGGCCAGGGAGGCGGCTCTCCGTCTGGGCGAACCGCTGGTCCGGCCCGGGTATCCCAGGATACCCGGGCCATTTTTTGCCTAGGTCCTGTACGAAAAGTCGCCGAGCGACGATCAGGCGAGGCGAAAAAGGCTGAGGAAGCGGAGTTTACAAATGGTAAATGAGCATTCCGAAGCCTTTTTCAACGAAGCATCATCGAGCGCAGGCACTTTCCGTACAGGACCTAAAGGGTGGCGCGGGGAAACAGCCGGCGAAAGTTGGCGGTGGTCTGCTCGGCGAGGGTTTCCAGGGTCACCCCGCGCACGTCGGCCAGGCACTGGGCGACCTCGACCACGAATTGCGGCAGGTTGGCCTTGCCGCGGTGGGGCACCGGCGCCAGATAGGGCGAATCGGTTTCCACCAGCAGGCGATCGGCCGGTACCTGGCGCGCGACGTCGCGCAGATCGGCGGCATTGCGAAAGGTCAGGATGCCGGAAAAGGAGATGTAGAAGCCCAGGTCCAGCGCCGCCTTGGCCGTTGCCCAGTCCTCGGTGAAGCAGTGCAGCACCCCGGCGCCCGGCAGGTCGGCGGCCCCCAGCATGGCCAGGGTATCGGCGCGCGCCTCGCGGGTGTGGATCACCAGCGGCAGCCCCGTGCGCCGAGCCGCCTCGAGGTGCAGGGCGAAGGAACGTTGCTGGATCTCGGCGGTGTCGGGCTGGTAGTGATAGTCGAGGCCGGTCTCGCCGATGGCGGCGACGCGCGGATGGGCCAGCCGCGCCAGCAGCCAGTCGAGATCGATGGCGCTGCCCTGGGCGGCATCCAGCGGATGGATGCCCACGGCGCAGTGGACGTCGGCATAGCGTTCGGCCAGGGCCTGCACCGTGGGGGCATTGCCGGCATCGACGCCGATGCAGAGGAACTGGCTGACACCCCGGGCGCGCGCGGCATCGAGCGCTGCATCCAGGGAGCCGTCATGAAGGGAAAGATCGAGTCGATCCAGGTGACAGTGGGAGTCGACGAAGTGCACGGGAAATAGCCTTGAATCAGCAGCGACGCCCCGCCCCGAGCGGGACGGCGCAGGCGTCACATGGTATGGGTGGGACGGTCCGACTTCAGCGAGCCGGCCAGATAGGTTTCGATCTTGTTGCGCGCGGTATTGTCGCCTTCGTTGAACTGCACGCCGACCCCGGCGGCTCTGTTGCCCTGGGCGCCCTTGGGCGTGATCCAGACCACCTTGCCGGCGACCGGGATCTTGTCCGGCTCGTCCATCAGGTTGAGCAGCATGAAGACCTCGTCGCCGAGCTTGTAGGTCTTGCCCGTCGGGATGAACAGGCCACCGTTGCGGATGAAGGGCATGTAGGCGGCGTAGAGCACCGACTTGTCCTTGATGGTGAGGGACAGGATGCCATTACGGGGGCCCAGGTTCTGCGGCAAACTCATGAGATTCTCTCGACACAGACAAGACGGACGCGCGGATCGCTAGCGTCCGGGCACCAGACCGGCCCAGCGGATCAACAGCGATTCCAGCAACAATACGCGGTTGAGGTTGGCTTTGCCCAGCACCTTCTGCCGCTCGGTATGCAGCCATTCCTGCAGGGCCAGCACCTCGTGCGGCGCGCTCTTCTCCGCCAGATAACCCAGCACCTTGGCCATGTCCGGCGCAGCCTCGGCATCGGCGCCACCCCACTGCTGGCGCAGGACACCATGGGTCCATTCGCAGAACCAGTCGAGCAGCAGCGGCAGGGGCACGGCATTCCAGCTCTCGGCCAGCTGACTGGGCGCCGCCTGGCGCTTGAGCAGGCGCTTGACCCCCTCCACCACCAGGGCCCGGCGGGCCAGCACGTCCTCGCCATGCAGACGCAGGGCCGCCAGCGGCGAGCCGCCGGCCAGCACCAGCAACTGGGTACGGACCTCCGCCTCGAGGTCCGGCAGACGCTCGCCCAGCCAGGCGAGACTTTCGGCCCGCGAGGGCACCGGACAGGCCTGTTGCACGCAGCGACTGCGCACGGTGGGCAGCAGGCGGCTCGGCTGGTGGCTCACCAGCAGCAGCACGGTAGCGCCCGAGGGCTCTTCCAGGCTCTTGAGCAGGGCGTTGGCGGCATTGAGGTTCATCGCCTCGACCGGCTCCAGCAGGATCAGCTTGCGCCCGCCCAGCTGGGCGGTCTGGGAGACGAAGTCCACCAGGCCGCGGATCTGATCGACGCGAATGGGCTTTTCGGCCTCTTCCGGCTGGATCACGCAGTAATCGGGATGGGTCCCCGCCCTGAGCAGGGCGCAGGCCTTGCACTGGCCGCAGGCGGCAGCGCCCTGGGGCGCCTGGCACAGCAGCAGCGCGGCAAGGCGCTCGGCCAGGTCGCGCTTGCCGATGCCGCGCGGGCCATGCAGCAGATAGGCATGGGGATGCTGTCGCCGGGGCCAGATCCGCGCCCAGAGTTCCTCCTGCCAGGGATAGACGTCAGCCACCTGGCGTCGGCTCCAGGGTGGCGACCAGGGCGCGCAGCTCCGCCTGCACCTCGGCCAGACTGCGCGAGGCATCGATCAGGCGATAGCGCGCCGGCACGGCCTGGGCACGGTCCAGGTAGGTCTGGCGCACCGCCTCGAAGAAGGCGCGCTGCTCCTGTTCGAAACGATCCAGGGCGCCGCGTCGGGCTGCCCGCGCCAGGCCGATCTCCACCGGCAGGTCGAAGACCAGGGTCAGGTCGGGTTGCAGGTCGCCCAGCACGAAGGCTTCCAGGGTGGCGATGCGTTCCACGGGCACACCGCGGCCGCCGCCCTGATAGGCATAGGTCGCATCGACGAAACGATCGCAGAGCACCAGGGCACCGCGCGCCAGGGCGGGCCGGACGACCTGGGCCAGGTGCTGGGCGCGGGCGGCGAACATCAGCAGCAATTCGGTATCCACCGCCATGGGCTCGGCGGCCGGCGCCAGCAGGATCTCGCGGATGCGCTCGGCCAGTGGCGTGCCGCCCGGCTCACGGGTCAGCACCACCTCGCGCCCACCGCTGCCGAGGAGTTCGGCGAGATAGTCGCGGTTGGTGCTCTTGCCCGCGCCCTCGGGGCCTTCGAGGGTGATGAACAGGCCGTTTGCCGTCATGGGGTTTCCTTGCTGTCGGGCGTCTGCGGGGCGGGACTGGAGCGGTAGTCGGAGCGCCGCTTGAGCTGGAAGTCGCGGACCGCCTGGTTGTGCGCCTCCAGGTCCTTGGAAAAGACATGGCTGCCGTCGCCACGGGCGACGAAATACAGGCTGTCGCCGTCCTTGGGATGCAGCGCCGCATGGATGGCCTCGCGACCGGGCATGGCAATCGGCGTCGGCGGTAGTCCCGCGTTGAGATAGGTGTTGTAGGGCGAGGGCTCGCGCAGATCGGCGCGGGTGATGCGGCCGTTGTAGCGCTCGCCCATGCCGTAGATCACCGTGGGATCGGTCTGCAGCAGCATGCCGGCCGCCAGGCGACGGACGAAGACCCCGGCGATCTCGTCGCGCTCCTCGGGCACGCCGGTCTCCTTCTCCACCAGCGAGGCCATGATCAGTGCCTGGTAGGCATCCTTGTAGGGCACCGCGGGATCGCGTGCCTGCCATTCCTGATCGAGCACGGCCTGCAGGCGCTGGTTGGCCTGGCGCAACAGATCGGATTCGCGCTGGCCCTTCACATAGCGATAGGTATCGGGAAAGAAACGCCCCTCGGGGTGCTGGCCGTCCAGGCCCAGGCGCTTCATCAGAGCGGCATCGTCCAGCTCGGCGGTGTCATGCTCGAGCTTGGGCTGCCGCGCCAGGGCGGCGCGTACCTGACGGACATTCCAGCCTTCCACCAGGGTGAGGCCGTACTGCACCACGTCGCCCTTGCGCCAGAGGCTGAACAACTGTTCCACCGTCATGCCGGGGGTCAGGCGGTATTCACCGCTGTGCAGCGTCTGCCCGGCCAGATTGAAGCGCCAGTACAGGCGCAGCCAGAAGGCGCCGTCGAGCACGCCCTGCTCTTCCAGGCGCAGCAGGCTGCCGCCCGGGGTCGCGCCCTTGGGGATCTCGATCAGTTGCTCGCCGTCGACCTTCAGCGGCTGAGTCAGCGCCTGGTGCTGGCGCCAACCGGCCAGGACCAGCAGCAGGCCGCCAGCGGCCAGCAGCGCCGTAAGCAGAGCTCTCGCCTTGCGCATCGGCTATTCCAGAATCTCGTTTATCGAACCTTGCAGTTTACGGGTCACCGGCCCCACGGACCAGTTCGCGGCTGCGTACCGGCGCACGGGCCAGATACCGTACTGGCTGTTGCAGAGGAAAACTTCGTCGGCCGCCAGCAGATCGTCCAGCGCCAGCGGCAGGACCTCGGCCTGGATGCCTTCCCGGGCAGCGATATCGAGCAGCAGACCGCGCAGCACGCCGGCCACGCCACAGCCGCCCAGCGCGGGGGTCAGCAGCCGCCCGGCGCGGACCAGGAACAGATTGCTGAACACGCCCTCGATCGGCCTGCCGTCCTGATCCAGCATCAAGCCTTCGGCATAGCGGGGGTCATTCCACTCCCCCCGCGCCAGGACCTGCTCGAGTCGATTCAGGTGCTTGAGTCCGGCCAGCAACGGCTGACGGGCCAGGCGGGTGGTGCAAGGATAGAGGTCGATGCCCTCGATGGCATGGGCCGCCGGATAGGCCGGGACGGGAGAGCCCAGCAACAGGCGCCGCACCTCGGGCTCGGCGGGCGGGGCATACCCGCGCAGGCCGTCACCGCGGGTGAGCAGCAGCTTGGCGACGCCCTCCCCCAGCAGCGCCGCATAGGCGCGGATCTCGGTGTCCAGCTGAGCGACATCGCAGGGAAGGCGCAGTCGCTGGCAACCGGTGGCCAGCCGCTGCAGATGACGGTCCAGCAGACGTGGCTGGCCCCGGCGAACCGCGATGGTCTCGAACAGCCCATCGCCATAGGCCAGACCCCGGTCGCGTTGCAGACCGGGATCCAGCGGTTGGCCATTGAGCCAGTCCTGGATCAAGCGTCGAAGCGCCGGAACACCAGACTGCCGTTGGTGCCACCAAAGCCGAACGAGTTGGACAGGGCCACTTCGATGGGCCGCTGCCGCGCCTCGTGGGGCACGAAGTCCAGATCGCAGCCGTCGCTGGGATTGTCCAGATTGATGGTGGGCGGCGCCACCTGATCGCGCAGGGCGAGCACCGTGAAGATGGCCTCCACCGCGCCGGCGGCACCCAGCAGGTGACCGGTCATGGACTTGGTCGAACTCACGCTCAGGCGCTTGGCCTGCTCGCCGAACACCTGCTTCAGGGCCGCCACTTCAGCCAGGTCGCCGGCCGGCGTGGAGGTGCCATGGGCATTGACGTAATCGACCGCTTCCGGCGCGATACCGGCGTCCTTGAGGGTCGCCTTCATGCAGCGCGCGGCACCCGCGCCGTCTTCCGGCGGGGCGGTCATGTGGAAGGCGTCAGCGCTCATCCCGAAACCGATCAGCTCGGCATAAATGCGGGCGCCCCGCGCCTTGGCGTGCTCGTACTCTTCCAGCACCAGGGCACCGGCCCCATCGGACAGCACGAAGCCGTCACGGTCGCGATCCCAGGGACGGCTGGCACGGGTCGGATCGTCATTGCGGGTCGACAGGGCACGCGCCGCGCCGAAGCCGCCCAGACCCAGACCCGAGGTCGCCATCTCCGAACCGCCGGCGACCATGGCGTCGGCCTCACCGTAGGCGATGTTGCGCGCCGCCATGCCGATGCAGTGCGTCGCCGTGGTACAGGCGGTGGCGATGGCATAGTTGGGACCCTGCAGACCCAGATGGATCGACAGGAAGCCGGACACCATGTTGATGATGGAGCCCGGTACGAAAAAGGGGGAAATACGGCGTGGACCCTGGGCGAGCAGCGACTGGCAATTCGCCTCGATATTGGTCAGTCCACCGATGCCGGAACCCATGGCGACACCCACGCGCTCGCGATTGCCATCGTTGATCTCGAGACCGCTGTCACGCATGGCCTGGAAGCTGGCAGCGAGACCGTATTGGATGAACAGATCCAGCTTGCGGGCTTCCTTCGCGGACAGGTACTGCTCCACGTCGAATCCCTTGACCGATCCGCCGATCCGCGTGCTGAAGGCAGAGACGTCCATATGCTCGATCGGCGCGATACCGCTGCGACCGGCCAGGATGCCTTCCCAGCTGCTCGCCACATCGGCGCCAAGCGGCGATACCATGCCCATACCCGTGATCACGACACGTCTACGCGACACACCCAACTCCTCTTGTCCTTCCGGGGCGGCCACCCCTCTTAAAAAAAGCCGATTCCATCGATCTTGACCTTGGACCTAAAGAAAAGCCGCACGCCCTACAGGACGTGCGGCTTCTTGTGTCCGAAACTGGCGACTACTTATTGCTGGTGAGCAACGATGTAGTCGATAGCTTCCTGGACGGTGGTGATCTTCTCAGCCTGCTCGTCCGGGATTTCGGTCTCGAATTCCTCTTCCAGAGCCATCACCAGTTCGACGGTGTCAAGGGAGTCGGCGCCCAGATCCTCGACGAAGGAAGCGCTGTTGGTAACTTCCTCTTCCTTCACGCCGAGCTGCTCAGCGACGATCTTCTTAACGCGTTCTTCGATGGTGCTCATACCGTGTTCTCACTCCTAAAGGAAAAATCCGCACAACGGATTGCGCGTAAGTGTATAGAAAGGGATTTCCGTATTTCAAGCTGACGCGACATCAAGACGTATGCGCGGCCATTGCTGGTCCGACAGTTTACCAGCTTAGCGCAATAGCCGCGCGGGGGTAACGCCGGTCAGCTCATGTACATTCCGCCGTTGACGGGGATCGTGGCGCCGGTCACATAGGCCGCGCCCTCGCCCGCCAGGAAGCCAACCACCTTGGCGATCTCGTCGGCCTGGCCGAGGCGACCGGCCGGGATCTGGGTCAGCAGCGCGGTGCGCTGGGCTTCCGGCAGTTCACGGGTCATGTCGGTGTCGATGAAACCCGGGGCCACGGCGTTGACGGTGATGTTGCGCGAACCCACCTCGCGGGCCAGTGCCCGGGTGAAGCCCTCGAGACCGGCCTTGGCGGCGGCATAGTTGGCCTGGCCGGCGTTGCCCATGGCACCCACCACCGAGCCGATGCTGACGATGCGACCCCAGCGGCCCTTGGTCATGCCCTTGAGCACGGCCTTGGACAGGCGGAACAGGCTGTTGAGGTTGGTATCGATCACGTCGAACCACTCATCGTCCTTCATCCGCAGCATCAGGTTGTCGCGGGTGATGCCGGCGTTGTTGACCAGGATCGACGGGGCACCGAACTGGGTCTGGACCTGCTCGAGGGCGGCCGCGACGGAGGCGTTGTCGGAAACGTTGAGCACCAGGCCGGTGCCTTCGATGCCGTTGGCCTTGAGCGACTCGGCGATGCGCTGGGCGCCCGCCTCGCTGGTCGCGGTACCGATCACGGTGGCGCCCAGCCGGCCCAGTTCCAGGGCGATGGCTTGACCGATACCACGGGTAGCGCCCGTGACCAGGGCGACCTTACCTTGCAGACTCATCTCGTTTTCCTCGATTCAAAAAGCCGCGCGAGCGGCGGCGAAGGCGTCGGGGGTGTCCAGGGCCAGCGTTTCCACGCCCTTGACGCATCTCTTGTTCAGACCGGCCAGCACCTTGCCGGGGCCGCACTCCACCAGGTGGGTGACGCCCTGGGCCGCCAGGTACTGCACGGATTCGACCCAGCGCACCGGGCTGTACAGCTGGGCCAGCAGATCCTGCTGGAGACTGTCCAGGTCGGTGTTGACGCCGGCATTGACGTTCTGCACCACCGGAATCTGCGGCTGGCTCCAGGTGCAGCCACGCACGTCCTCGGCGAAGCGCTCGGCCGCCGGGCGCATCAGTTCGCAGTGGGAGGGCACGCTGACCGGCAGGGCCACGGCGCGCTTGGCGCCCAGGGCCTTGCAGGCCTCGATGGCGCGCTCCACCGCCGCGGCGGCACCGGCGATCACCACCTGACCGGGAGCATTGAAGTTGACGGCGCTGACGACCTCGCCCTGGGCGGCTTCGGCACAGGCGGCCAGCACCTGGGCGTCTTCCAGACCGAGGATGGCGGCCATGCCGCCCTGCCCGGCCGGCACCGCCTGCTGCATCAGCTCACCCCGGCGCGCCACCAGGCGTACCGCCTCGGCGAACGGCAGGCTGCCCGCGGCGACCAGTGCCGAGTATTCGCCCAGGCTGTGCCCGGCGACATAGGCCGGCTTGGCGCCGCCCTCGGCCAGCCACAGACGCCACAGCGCGATGGAGGCGGTCAGGATGGCGGGCTGGGTACGGTCGGTCTGGTTGAGCGACTCCTGCGGGCCCTGCTGGGTCAGCGCCCAGAGGTCGTAGCCGAGGACGGCGGAGGCCTCGGCGAAGGTTTCGCCGATCAGTGCGTGGTGCGTGGCCAGCTCACCCAGCATGCCCAGGGCCTGGGAGCCCTGACCGGGAAAGACGAAAGCGAGAGAGGCAGACATAGGCAGGTCTCTTGTAGGTCCATTGCTGGCGAAACCGCGGTTCCGCCACTGACAGACTGAGATGTCGGTGTCGACCGGTCGGTCACACCGCTTTCAGAGCCGCCAAGTTTAACCGGATCCGCTCGGGGAGATCAGTCTCCACGTCGCGCAGGGCGCGCTCGATGGCCTGAACGAGACCGACTTCGCCTGCCGCACCATGGCTTTTCACCACCACCGCATTCAGGCCGAGAAAGCTCGCGCCGTTGCGCAGCTCCGGATCCCAGTGGCGGAAACGCCGGGCCAGCCAGGGCTGCAGCAACTGACGCTCGAGCCAGGAGGCCGTGCCGCTGCGCTCGACCAGCAGGCGCAGCAGCGCCTCGCCGGACTTGAGCACCGCATTGCCGGTGAAGCCATCGCAGACCACCACGTCCGCGACGGCGGCATAGAGATCGCTGCCCTCGACGAAGCCGATAAAATCGAAGGCCTGACTCTGGGCGAGGCGCCGTGCCGCCTCCTGGATCACCGGCGTGCCCTTGCCCGGTTCGCGCCCGACATTGAGCAGCGCGACCCTTGGCCGCACCAGGCCACGCGCCTGGGCCGCACCCGCCCCCAGATAGGCGAATTGCACCAGCTGTTCGGCAGAGCTGTCGAGATTGGCGCCGAGATCGAGCAGCAGCGTCTGGTGCTCTCCCCGTCCAGGCAACGCCGACATCATCGCGGGTCGATCGATGTCCGGCAGCGTTCCCAGCAGCTGTCGCGCGAGCGCCATCCAGGCCCCGGTATTGCCGGCGCTCAGACAGCCCTGGGCACGCCCCTGTCGGACCGCGTCGAGCGCAGCATGCATGGACGTCCGGGTACGACTGCGCACCACGGCAGCGGGGCGTTCATCGGGCCCGACAAGGGCATCGACGTAGTCGAACTGCAGGCGATTGGCGAGAGAGGCAGGCGGTGACCAGGCCGACAGGGCGTCGCGCTGACCACAGAGGAGAAGATGTAGGGCGGGGAAACGCTCGAGAGCGTCGAATGAAGCAGGAACAATGCAGCGGGGACCGAAGTCCCCGCCCATTGCATCGATCGCGATGACGATTTCGATCGAGGATTACTCGTCGGAACCCTTGTCGATCACTTTGCGACCGCGGTAGAAACCGTCGGGCGACACGTGGTGGCGCAGGTGAACTTCACCGGTGCTCTTTTCCACGGACAGAGCGTTCGCTTCGAGGGCGTCGTGCGAACGACGCATGTCGCGAGCGGAACGGGATTTTTTGTTCTGCTGAACAGCCATGATTTAACTCCTAAACGTTTGGGTCACGCTTCAACTGCGCAAGTACACTGAACGGGTTGGGTCGCTTTTCCTCGTCCGCCGGCTCTTCGGGCGCCTCGAAACCTTCCGGATGCTGGCAATCCCCTTCCGGATGCACAGGGATGATCGGCAGAGCGAGCAACAGCTCTTCTTCGATCAGGCTATGCAGATCCAGCGGATCTTCGCCAACCTCCAGGGCATCGTAACCCTGTGGCAAGGCATCGGCCGACTGCCCCTCCCAGAGCACGGCGAAATCGAATTCGCTGTGGATGGGAAGCACTGCCGGCTCCAGACAACGCTGGCAGATCATCTCGACCGCGGTATCGAGGACACCGTGGATGACGAACTGCCGCTGTTGATCACGCCCGAAGTCGAGGACGACGACTACCGCGCCTTCGGACTTCACGAGCTGCTCGCCGACACGCCGCATGTTCGCGAGAGGCAGCTCACCCTTGAGGGTTACGCCGCGATCCGCCAATTTGCGAGGATCGACCTGAGGTGGAATTGGCCCATTCAACATAAGCGCGCCATTATAGGGACGGCCTTACGGCTGTCAAAGGAAATTAACCCCGAAGCGACTTCGACCGACCTCTGGTCGATCTCGCCCGAGAACAAACTGATGCCTCTCATTCTACTCGCTTCCAGCTCGCCTTACCGCCGCCAATTGCTGGAAAGACTCCAGCTGCCCTTCGCTCATCGGTCGCCGGACATCGACGAAACGCCACGGCCTGGCGAAAGCCCGAGGGCGCTGGTGGAGCGCCTGGCCCGGGCCAAGGCCGCTGCCCTGGCCGACCAGCCGGAGCCGACCCTGATCATCGGCTCGGATCAGGCGACCGCCATCGACGGCGAGATCCTCGGCAAGCCCCTGACCCATGAGCGAGCCCGGCAGCAACTGGCCCGGGCCAGCGGTCGCACCCTGGTGTTCCATACCGGACTGGCCGTGCTGGACAGCCGCACCGGGGAGTGCCGCAGCGAGGTGGTGGATTTCCAGGTGCGCTTTCGCCCGCTCGAGGCTGCGACGATCGACCGCTACCTGCTGGCGGAACAGCCCTACGATTGCGCCGGCAGCTTCAAGGCCGAGGGCCTGGGCATCGCCTTGTTCGAGGCCATGCAGGGGGACGACCCGACCAGCCTGATCGGCCTCCCCCTCATCCGCCTCGCCGCACTGCTGCGGGAGGCTGGCCTGCAGGTCCCTTGAGATCTGCAGGCTGTCGCCCTAGCGCAACGCCGGACCCTGCCAGCCCATGTAGAGCGCCAGGCGCTCGGCGACACTGGCGCCCAGGCGCTTGGCGAAACGGTCGAAGGGCGAGTCTTCCTGGGTGTAGTCGACCAGGCGCTCTTCCTTGACCACATCGCGCGCCACATAGCTGGCGCTGCCGAGGCCATCGATCAGCCCCAGGGACAGCGCCTGCTCGCCGGACCAGACCAGCCCGGAGAACAGCTCCGGATGACCCTCGACCTTGAGCCGGTCGCCACGCCCCTTCTTGACGCTGTCGATGAACTGCTGATGGGTGGTATCCAGCACCTGCTGCCAGAATCGGGTCTCTTCCGGCTTTTGCGGCTGGAAGGGATCGAGGAAGGCCTTGTGTTCGCCCGAGGTGTAGACCCGGCGCTCCACACCCAGCTTTTCCATGGTGCCGACGAAACCGAAGGAAGCCGCCGTCACGCCGATGGAGCCGACCAGACTGGCCTTGTCGGCATAGATGGCGTCGGCCGCGCTGGCCACATAGTAGGCGCCGGAGGCCCCCAGGTCGGTGATCACCGCATACAGCTTGATATCCGGATGCAGACCGCGCAGGCGCTTGATCTCGTCATAGATGTAGCCGGATTGCACCGGACTGCCGCCCGGACTGTTGATGCGCAGCACCACGCCACGGGTGTTGCTGTCGTCGAAGGCCTTGCGCAGGGCCGTGACCACATTGTCGGCACTGGCCTTCTCGTCGTCGGCGATCACGCCCTTGAGTTCGATGAGCGCGGTATGGGCGCCGGACTCGGTCACCCCACCCTTCTTGCCCAGCGACAGCAGGGGCGTGAACAGCACCAGCATGACGATCAGGTAGGCGAAGGTCAGCAGCTTGAAAAAGATGCCCCAGCGCCGCGCCCGCCGCTGCTCGCGCACACTGGCGAGCATGGTCTTCTCGATCAGGGCCCAGGTCTTGTCGTCCGCCGGACGCGTACGTCCGCTGTCTTCCTTCCACTCGTCAGCCATGCCCAACCTCACTCCTGACCACAACGTTGTCACCCAGCCATAGCGCCAGGTCCGCGAAAGCTTCGATCACCAGGCGCGGCCCGAAATCCCTCAGCACCTCGGCCGGCTGGGCACCATAGGCCACCCCGACCGCAGCGACCCCGGCGCGGCGGGCCATTTCCAGGTCGAACACCGCATCCCCGATCAGCAGGGCGCGCTCCGGCGCCACGCGGCAATGGGCGAGAATCTCCTCGACCATTTGCGGATCGGGCTTGCCGGCGGCCTCGTCGGCGCAACGGGTGATGTCGAAGAACTCGCTCAGGCCATGCTGCTGCAGCGAACGGGCCAGGCCGCGCCGGCTCTTACCCGTCGCCACGGCCAGCTGGTAACCCAGGGCGCGAAAGCGCTGCAGCCCGCTCAGCACCTCGGGAAACAGAGGCGACGCCTGCTGTTCGCGACGGACGAATTCGGCGCTGTAGGCATCGCGAAAGCCCTCGATCTGCGCCGGAGTGACCAGATGCGGATAGAGCGTCTGGATGGCCGCGACCAGCTCCAGGCCGATGATGCCCTTGACGGCCACGTCGCTGCGCGGTGGCAAGCCCAGCTGCTCGGCCGCCACGTGCATCACCTCGACAATCCGGCCGATGGAATCCGCCAGGGTGCCGTCCCAGTCGAAGATCAGCAGCTGGTATTCAGGCATCCAGACGCTCCAGCGTCTGACTCCAGGTGCTGTCGACCGGCGCTTCCAGGCGCAACTCGCCGCCTTCGGGCAGCGGAATCACCAGACTCGCCGAGTGCAGGAACAGCCGCTTGCCGCCCAGCTCGCGAATCTCCTGGGAGAAGTCTTCGTCGCCGTATTTGGGATCGCCGGCGATGGCGTGCCCGGCGTGGCGGGCATGGACGCGGATCTGATGGGTACGCCCGGTCACCGGCCGCGCCTCGACCAGGGTGGCGAATTCGCCATAGCGCCGCAGCACGCGGAATTCGGTGAGCGCCTCCTTGCCTTCGTCATTGACCTCGACCATGCGCTCACCGGATCTGAGGGTATTCTTAAGCAGGGGCGCGCTGATCTTCTTCTTGGCCGCCGGCCAATGGCCGCGCACCAGGGCGTGATAGCGCTTATCGACGCCGTCGCCGCGCAGGGCCTCGTGCAGGAAGCGCAGCATGCTGCGCTTCTTGGCGATCATCAGCAGCCCGGAGGTATCCCGGTCGAGACGATGGACCAGCTCGATGTCGCGGGCGTCGGGACGCAGTTGGCGAAAGACCTCGATGACCCCACCGGACAGGCCACTACCGCCGTGCACGGCGATACCGGCCGGCTTGTTGATGACGATGAGGGCCTTGTCCTCGTGGACGATGGAATCCTCCAGGCGCTCGAGCAGGCCCCTGGCCAGGGGTGCAGGCTCGTCGGGCTCGGACAGACGCAGGGGCGGTACGCGGATCTGGTCGCCGGCCTGCAGGCGGTAGTCGGGCTTGATGCGGCCCTTGTTCACCCGCACTTCGCCTTTGCGCAGGATGCGATAGATGAGGGTCTTGGGCGCACCCTTGAGGTGGGTACGCAGGAAGTTGTCGATGCGCTGGCCGGCATAGTCGGCAGGCACGTCGAGCAATTGAACGCCGGTGCTGGGAGAAGGAGGCTTAGTCATCGGCAGATGATAGCAATTTTCCCTTATTTGAAGCACTTAAAGCTTGCTGCTATAGTCCGGAGGCGGTTATCAGTCCTGTCTGGATGGCACCGCTCGCGAGGCCGTAGATTCCGCCCGCGAATATAGGCTGCAAATGCAATAGTCACTGGACGTCTGGCCGTCCAGCAGAACGCCGACTCTGCCCAAGGGGGTGAGTGGCGATCTGCGATCCGCCTGGTAACCAAGGCAGCGGCACCCAGGGTGCCAGCTGTAAAACGACAACCGCTCCGGACCTTGCGGGCGGCACCTGATTCCTGAAGATTGTGTGCAGGATGGAGATGCACAACCAGCGTATCGCGTAGCCTGACAGTACGCCTGCAGCCCGCTTCGCGCCCAGCTTCGGCCAAGGTGACGATCGCAGGTGGAAGCCTCAAGGCCAACGGCCGATGCTCCAACCGAGCGACACCTGACACGAATCCCGCGACGACCCGGCTGCCCGAGCCTTTCGGCTGTCACGCCCGCACCATGCCTGGTTGATTCCTCCTCCTGTGGAGCTGCAACGGCAGTCGCTCAAGCGCCTGCAGGAGACGTAGTCGCGGCACGCCCCAGGGCCTGCTGCTGGACACGAAGGCCGGCTTTGCCCGGCTTCGATACGACCCCGTGCACCCTTCTCTTGAATCCTGTTGCCACCCTGCGGGCCGAGAGCCCGGAACGTAGTGGTATTACATGAAGAGAATGCTCATCAACGCGACCCAGCCCGAGGAATTGCGGGTTGCCCTGGTCGACGGTCAACGGCTGTTCGACCTGGACATCGAGTCCGGAGCCCGCGAACAGAAAAAGGCCAACATCTACAAAGGCCGCATCACCCGCATCGAACCCAGCCTGGAAGCCGCCTTCGTCGACTTCGGCGCCGATCGCCACGGCTTCCTCCCGCTGAAGGAAATCTCCCGGGAATACTTCAAGAAGAACCCGGAAGGCCGCGTCAATATCAAGGAAGTGCTCTCCGAAGGCCAGGAAGTAGTCGTCCAGGTCGAAAAGGAAGAGCGCGGCAACAAGGGCGCCGCCCTGACCACCTTCATCAGCCTCGCCGGTCGCTACCTGGTGCTGATGCCCAACAATCCCCGTGCCGGCGGCATCTCCCGTCGCATCGAGGGTGAAGAGCGCAACGAACTGCGCGAAGCCCTAAACGGCCTGAACGCCCCGGGCGACATGGGCCTGATCGTGCGTACCGCCGGCCTGGGCCGCAGCACCGAAGAACTGCAGTGGGACCTCGATTACCTGCTGCAACTCTGGTCCGCCATCACCGAAGCCTCGGGTGAGCGCAAGGGCCCCTTCCTGATCTATCAGGAAAGCAACGTCATCATCCGCGCCATCCGCGACTACCTGCGTCAGGACATCGGTGAAGTCTTGGTCGACAGCGTCGAAGCCCAGGAAGAAGCCCTGAGCTTCATCCGTCAGGTGATGCCGCAGTACGCCAGCAAGATCAAGCTCTATCAGGACAGCGTCCCGCTGTTCAATCGCTTCCAGATCGAAAGCCAGATCGAGACCGCCTTCCAGCGTGAAGTGAAGCTGCCGTCCGGCGGCTCCATCGTCATCGATCCCACCGAGGCCCTGGTGTCCATCGACATCAACTCGGCGCGCGCCACCAAGGGTGGCGACATCGAAGAAACCGCCCTGCAGACCAACCTGGAAGCGGCCGAGGAAATCGCCCGTCAGCTGCGCCTGCGCGACATCGGCGGCCTGATCGTCATCGACTTCATCGACATGACCCCGGTCAAGAACCAGCGCGCCGTGGAAGATCGCGTCCGCGAAGCCCTGGAAGCCGACCGCGCCCGCGTGCAGATCGGTCGCATTTCCCGCTTCGGCCTGCTGGAAATGTCCCGCCAGCGCCTGCGCCCCTCCCTGCGCGAAACCAGCGGCATCGTCTGCCCCCGTTGCAACGGCCAGGGCATCATCCGCGACGTGGAATCCCTGTCGCTGGCCATCCTGCGCCTGATCGAGGAAGAAGCCCTCAAGGATCGCACCGCCGAGGTGCGCGCCCACGTACCCATCCAGGTGGCGTCCTTCCTGCTCAACGAGAAGCGCAACAGCATCACCAAGATCGAGCTGCGCACCCGCGTGCGCATCATCATCCTGCCGGACGATCACATCGAGACCCCGCACTTCGAAGTGCAGCGTCTGCGTGACGACAATCCCGAGCTGCTGAACAGCCAGTCCAGCTACGAGATGGCCAACACCGAAGCCGAAGAGGTGCAGCCGGTCAGCTCCACCCGTACCCTGGTGCGCCAGGAAGCGGCCGTGAAGGTGGCGCCCGAGCGCGCACCGGCTCCCACCCCGGTCGCCGCCGAAGTGGTCGCTCCTGCTGCCCCTGCCGCCAAGACCACCGCCGAGCCGAACCTGTTCAAGGGTCTGGTGAAGTCCCTGGTCAGCCTGTTCGCCGGCAAGACCGAAGAGCAGCCCATGGTCGACAAGACCGCTGCCACTCCGGAAGCGCCCAAGAGCAGCGACGAGCAGCGTCGCCAGGACGAGCGCCGCAACGGTCGTCAGCAGAATCGCCGCCGTGAAGGCCGCCGTGACGACGAGCGCAAGCCGCGTGAAGAACGCCAGCCGCGCGCCGATCGTGGCGAGCGCAGCGAACGCCCGGCCCGCGAAGAGCGCAAGCCGCGTGAAGAGCGCCAGCCGCGCGAAGAGCGTCAGACCCGTGAAGACCGCCCGGCTCGCGAGGAGCGTCAGCCCCGCGAAGAGCGCGCCAATCGCGAAGAGCGCCAACCGCGCGAAGAACGCCAGCCCCGCGAGGAGCGTCAACCGCGCGAGGAGCGTCAGCCCCGCGAGGAGCGTGCCACTCGCGAAGAGCGCCAGCCGCGTGAAGAGCGTCAGCCCCGCGAAGAGCGTCAACCTCGTGAGGAGCGTCAACCCCGCGAAGAGCGCGTGAGCGCTGAAGAGCGTCCGGCTCGCGAAGAGCGTCAGCCGCGTGAAGAGCGCAAGCAGCGTGAAGAGCGTCAGCCGCGCGAAGAACGCAAGGCCCGCGAAGAGCGCCAGGAAGCGGCCAGCGCCGAAGAGCTGAACGAAGAAGAGGTGCTGGAAGGCAACGAAGAGCTGGAAGAAGGCGAAGAGCGTCCGCGTCGCCGTTCCCGCGGCCAGCGTCGTCGCAGCAACCGTCGCGAGCGTCAGCGTGATGCCAACGGCAACTTCATCGAAGACGAAGAGCAAGGTACTGCAGCCACCGACACCCCTGTCGCACCGGCCGCGGTCGCCCTGGGTACCGCCGTCGTGGTCAGCGAAAGCGTGACCGCCATTGCCACCCAGGAAGAGGTTCGTGACGTTCGCCAGCAGGAGTCGGCAGCCACCGCCGAAACCCCGGCCGCCACCGAAGCCACCCAGGAGGCTGCAATGGAGCAGCCCGCAGCGGACGCCCCTGCCCAGCCGGAGATCCTCACCCCCCAGGTGAGCCAGCTGCAGGACGAGCGTGCGCCGCACCAGGAAGTCGAGATCACCACGCCGGTGGTCGAGCAGACCGCTCCGGTAACGGCCACCGCGCCCATTCCCGCGGCACCGGTCGAGACCGAAGCTGCGGAATCGGCTGCCGGTCGCGCCTCCAACGATCCGCGTGAGCGCCGTCGTCGCGAGCGCCTGGCACGTGAAGCCGAAGCGGCACGCGCCAAGCAGGCCGAGCAGGACGCTCAGGCCCCTGCCCTGGGTGCCATTGCAGAAACCGAGGAAACCTTCGCCACCGCGGCGGTAGGTACCGTCGAGCCGCAACAGACGCCCGAGGCCCAGCCGGCCCCGATCGCTGAAGAGCTGCCTGCAGCCGAAGCCGAATCGGCGCCGATTGTGGTGGAAGAGCCCGTGGAAATCGTGCCCAGCCCTGCGCAGGAAGAAGCGGCTACCGTCGCCCTGACCGGCGAAGCCGACACCCCTGCGGAGGCTCCCAAGGCCGATGCTGTGAAAGAGGATGAAGCCACCCAGGCCGAACTCGATCGTAAGCTCAAGGAGTCGCGGGAAAATCATCCCGGCTGATCTCCGCCAGCCATGAAAAGGGGCGCCTAGGCGCCCCTTTTTTATGCCTCGAATTCGAGTGGGCATGGCGCACCGAGGGTGACGAGCCGGTCCCGATAGATCGATACAGGCCAGCCCTCTACGCACTGGAGTCCTACCCGCGATAAAGGCCTGCCTGGTTGGGCTTCGGCGGTGGAGCTGCCTCAACCCAACCTACGGGCCCAGGGAATCGACGTAGGTTGGCGCCGAGCGTAGCGAAGCCCAACACGGGGAGATGGGCTGATTGTTGGGCTTCGCCGGTGGAGTTACCTCAACCCAACCTACGGTGCCCGAGGGAATCGACGTAGGTTGGCGCTGAGCGTGGCGAAGCTCAACAAAGGACAGGATGGCCTGACTGTTGGGCTTCGGCGGTGAAGCTGCCTCAACCCAACCTACGGACCCAAGGGAATCGACGCAGGTTAGCGCTGAGAGTAGTGAAGCCCAACACGGGGAGATGGGCTGATTGCCGGGCTTCGGCGGTGGAACTGCCTCAACCCAGTCTACGGTACCCATGGGAATCGAGGCAGGTTGGCGCTGAGCGTAGCGAAGCCCAACGTTAGGCTGATACCGGACTGCCGACCTTTGGCGGCGAACCCACACCATTGGCCCTGCGCACCCTTCGCCGAAAAATCCCAGGCATAAAAAAACCCAGCCGCTTGGCTGGGTTTTTCGAGCGTATCCCGAAGGATTAACGCTTGGAGTACTGCGGACGCTTACGCGCTTTGCGCAGACCGACTTTCTTACGCTCGACTTCACGGGCGTCACGAGTGACGTAACCGGCTTTGCGCAGGGAGCTGCGGTAGCCTTCGTCGTACTCGATCAGCGCACGGGTGATGCCGTGACGGATAGCACCGGCCTGACCGCTCACACCACCGCCAGCGACGGTAACATAGACGTCGAACTTCTCCAGGGTCTCGGTCAGCTCGAGGGGCTGACGCACGACCATGCGCGCGGTCTCGCGACCGAAGAAGGTGTCCAGAGCGCGATCGTTGATGGAGATCTTGCCAGTGCCCGGACGGAGGAAGACACGAGCGGTGGCAGTCTTACGACGGCCGGTACCGTAATTTTGAGTTGCCGACATGTTGTACTATCCCGATTAAAACTTGAGTTCTTGGGGCTGCTGAGCGGTGTGCGGATGGTTCGCACCCTTGTACACCTTGAGCTTGCGATACATGTCGCGGCCCAGCGGGTTCTTCGGCAGCATACCCTTGACGGCGGTCTCGATGACGCGCTCGGGAGCACGGGCGATCAGCTTTTCGAAGTTGATCGACTTGATGCCACCCGGGAAACCGGAGTGATGGTAGTACATCTTGTCGGTAGTCTTGGCACCGGTCACACGAACCTGCTCGGCGTTGATGACGACGATGTAGTCGCCGGTGTCAACGTGAGGGGTGTATTCGGGCTTGTGCTTGCCACGCAGGCGAGTGGCGATTTCAGTAGCCAGACGACCCAGAGTCTGGCCAGCAGCGTCGACGACGTACCAGTCGCGCTTAACGGTTTCCGGTTTTGCGGTGAAAGTTTTCATTCTCTATGGCCTCAGAGGCCGCCCTGGTAAAAAGACGGCAAATTCTACACAACAGTGCAACCCCAGACAAGTCGGGGGCAGCCGGAAACAGACGCTCTTCGGGGGCTCGGGTCGGCGTCCGCTACGGCGATCTCGGCAGGCTTAGGCATCCCCCGCCAAGAAAGCTGCGGCATGATACCCGTTCACGCCAGAAAAGCAACCACAAGCTAGAAAGAAAATAGTGCCTGGGTCGCCGCCGAACCCTGGCGACGGGAGGCCAGGTGATCGGCCAGCCGCGTCGGTTCCGGCAGGCGGTGACGCCTTACGCAGGCCATGACCAGCGCGGGTGCGCTGGCCAGGCTGACCCGGTGCCCGGGCGAGACGATCAGCGGCTTGACCCGGTCCTTGCTGCGCAGCACCGTGCCGATCACCCCACCCTCGCGATCCCGCAAGTCGACCTGGCTGCCGCGCGTCTCGGCGAGTTCGCCGTGGTGACCGGTGAGAATCTTCTTGGCCACGCCGATCGTCGGCAGACCGGTGACCACCCCGAGATGGGCGGCGATACCGAGGCGGCGTGGGTGAGCGATGCCATGGCCGTCGCAGAACACCAGCTCGGGCGTCTCCGGCAATTCCGCCAGGGCCTGGAGCAGCGCCGGCAATTCGCGAAAGGACAGCAAGCCCGGTACATAGGGCATCACGGTGGGGATGCGGGCGACGGCATGGGCCAGTGGCTGCAGGGTCTCGGCATCCAGCAGGACGGCCACCGCGCGGGTGATCTCGCCCCCCTCCTCGAAGCCCACGTCGACCCCGGCGTAACGCCGCGGCGCGCCGAAGTCGTCGTGCAAGAGGACCTGCGTGGCCAGTTGCTTCTGCAGGATGCGCGCCTGGGCGGGCGAGCCGTCCCACTCGGCGAAGGGATCGGAATTCACACGTACCTCCCGAAAACCTGGGTCAAAGGATTGATCCTTCAACCCGGGCAGGGTTCACGGCTTGTGCGGACGGGCCAGGTATTCGTGGGACTGCATTTCCAGCAGGCGGCTGAGGGTGCGCTGGAATTCGAACTCCAGGCGGCCACCGGAATAGAGGTCCTTGAGCTCCACTTCGGCCGACAGGATCAGCTTGACCTGGCGATCGTAGAATTCGTCGACCAGGTTGATGAAGCGCCGCGCCATGTCGTCCTTGAGCGCGTCCATCTGCTCGACGTTGCTGACCAGTACCGTCTGGAAGATCTTGCCCAGCTCGATGTAGTCGTTCTGGCTGCGCGGACCGTCGCAGAGGGCACGGAAATCGAACCAGGCGACGTCTTCGCAGGTGCGGCGCGCGCGGATCTCGCGATTCTCGATCATCAGCGGCACGTCTTCGCAGAGGTCGTTGCACTCGACGGTGAGCGAACGGAAGCTCTTGGCCATCGCCGCCTCGACCTCGTCGCTCAGCGGATAGTGAAACAGCTGCGCCTGTTCCAGGGCGCGCAGGCGATAGTCCACGCCGCTGTCGACGTTGACGATCTCGGTGTGTTCCTTGAGCAGCGCGATGGCTGGCAGGAAGCGCGCGCGCTGCAGACCGTCCTTGTAGAGGCCGTCAGGCACGATGTTCGAGGTGGCGACCAGACTGACGCCATTCTTGAACAGCTCTTCCAGCAGGGTCGCCAGGATCATGGCGTCGGTGATGTCGGAGACGAAGAATTCGTCGAAGCAGATCACCCGCGCCTCGTCGGCGAAACGCCGGGCGATGATGGTCAGCGGATTCTTCTCGCCCTTGAGGGTGCGCAGTTCTTCGTGAACCCGCTTCATGAAGCGGTGGAAGTGGGTGCGCATCTTCTGCTTGAACGGCAGGGCGTCATAGAAGGTATCGACCAGATAGGTCTTGCCGCGCCCTACCCCACCCCAGAAATACAGCCCCTTGACCGGCGTGACCGTCTTGCGCCCGAGCAGCTTGCCGAACAGGCCACCCTTGGACGCGGGCTCGGCGAGCAATTCGTCATAGAGGCGCTGCAGATGGCGGACGGCCTCTTCCTGGGCAGCATCGTAGAAAAACTCCGGGCGCTTGAGGTCGGCCTGGTAACGCTCGAGGGGGGTCATGGCGGCTTCTGGTCGGGTGGAAAAAAGGGTGGTCACTGTAATGGCGGTCCCTGGCGTTGACAACGCCGGGGACCGCGGGTGCCCTTTAGGCCTCGGCCAATTGCGCGAGTGCGGTGCGCGTCCGCTCGATCAGCGCATCGCGCGCGGCGGGGGAATCGCTGGCGACGCCCTCGGCCACCACCTGATCTGCCAGCAGCAGCTGGAAGCCGTTGCCCTCTCCCGCCACGACACTGGCCGGCGTGGTGACCAGCTGCTTGCTGGTGATGCCGGCGGTCTTGGCCTCGGCGAAGGGGATCGACAGGGCCAGTTCGGTGCCGTCGGCGTCGAGCAGGCGGAAGCGGAAGCTGCCGTCGCTCTCGCGGAAGCTGACGAAGCGGGCGGTCTTGCTGGCCTTCTTCTTGGCGCCGCCGGTGGCGACCTGGGTCTTGAGCGAGCGCAGGCCCACGGCTTCGCGCAGCTCGCCGAGGAAGGGCGTGGCATAGCGGCGGGCCTTGGCGGCACCGGCCAGCAGGATGTCTTCCAGATCATCGGGACGGGCGATCAGCGCCGCATAGCGCTCGCGTGCTTCGCCCAGCTCGGCGTCGAGCAGCTCGAACAGCTGGCCCTTGGCCTCGCCCCAGGCCAGGCCGTCCAGCAGGGCCGCGCGGAAGGCCGCGCTCTGCTCGGGGGTGGCGAAGGCCTGGTAGAGGGTGAAGAGGTGGGCGCTGTCGGGATCCTTGGGCTCGCCGGGCAGGCGCGAGTCGGTGACGATGCGGGCGATGGCGTCCTTGAGCTGCTTGGCGCTGCCGAACAGCGGGATGGTGTTGTCGTAGCTCTTCGACATCTTGCGGCCGTCGAGGCCGGGCAAGGTGGAGACGCTTTCCTCGATGACCGCCTCGGGCAGGGCGAAGTAGTCGCGCCCGTTGCCGAACAGATGGTTGAAGCGCTGACCGATGTCGCGGGCCATCTCAACGTGCTGGATCTGGTCGCGCCCGACCGGCACACGCAGGGCGTTGAACATCAGGATGTCCGCGGCCATCAGCACCGGATAGCTGTAGAGCCCCATGGTGACCCCGGCATCGGGATCCTCGCCCTGCTCCAGGTTGCGGTCGACCGCGGCCTTGTAGGCATGGGCGCGATTGAGCAGGCCCTTGCCGGCGACGCAGGTGAGCAGCCAGGTCAGCTCGGGGATCTCGGGGATGTCGGACTGGCGATAGAAGGTCACCCGCTCCGGATCCAGGCCGCTGGCCAGCCAGGTGGCGGCGATCTCCAGGCGCGAACGCTGGATGCGCGCCGGGTCGTCGCACTTGATCAGGGCATGGTAGTCGGCGAGGAAATAGAAGGAGTCGGCATCGTCGGCCAGGCTGGCGCGGATGGCGGGACGGATGGCCCCGGCATAGTTGCCCAGGTGCGGGGTACCGGTGGTGGTGATGCCAGTGAGGATGCGAGTGGTCATGGAGGCGCTGGAAATCCGAGAGACTAACGAGGGTCAGGCCTGCAGGCGGGGCAGGACCAGATCTTTGAGTTCGACGAGTTTGCCATGGAAGAAATGGCTGCAGTCGGCGACGCGGAGCAATTCGTGCGGCTGTTCGAGCGCGGCGGACCAGGCATAGACCCGCTCGGGGGTCACCACCTCGTCGGCCTCGGGCTGGATCACGGTGAGGCGCGCCCGCTGGGGCAGGCGGCCGTCGACCGCGAAACACTCCACCGGCGGCGCCAGCATGAACAGCCGTTCCACCGCCACGCCCTCGCCTTCCAGGCGCCCGCCGAGGCAGGCGGCGACGCAGGAGCCGAAGGAGAAGCCGCAGAGGGTCAGGGGCAGGTCGGGATGGCGTTCACGCAACCAGGCCACGGCGGCCGCGGCATCGTCGATCTCGCCTTCGCCACCGGCATGCACGCCGGTGCTGGCACCAACGCCGCGAAAATTGAATCTGAGGGTGGCCTGGCCGGCATCCCGGGCGATGCGCTGCAGGGTGGCGACCACCTTGTTCTGCATGGCGCCGCCATGGAGCGGATGGGGATGACAGAGCAGGACCGCGCCGGTGGGGGCATCCGGGCTCTGGTACAGCGCCTCCAGAGTGCCCGCGGGGCCCTCCAGCAGCAGGGATTGTTCACGGGCTGACACGCTTGACTCCGTGATCCCGGACGAACAGTGCTCATCCAAGGAGTTGATTTTGATAGGGTCGATCCTGCGCGATGCCTGAGTGCGGGGTATGATGACGCCCAGCGAATGGCAGAAGACGCAACCCAGTGTACAGGCTCGCCGGTCTGCCGTTACCGTAAAGCAAAGCCGCTCATAGAGGAAGTTTCGTGGAACAGTCGCTCACTACCTGGTTGTTGCCCCTGGTCGCGCTGCTGATCGGGGTCGGGATAGGTTTTCTGCTGGCACGCCTGGTGCCGGGCGCCGCGCCGAGCCGGGTGCAGCGCCAGCTGGATGATCTGCAGAAGAAGTTCGACGACTACCAGCACGAGGTCACCAGCCACTTCAGTACCACCGCCGGCCTGGTGCGCAAGCTCACCCAGACCTACCAGGACATGCAGTCGCACCTGTCCGAAGGCGCCGAGCGCCTGGCCCAGGACGAACTGACCCGTCAGCACCTGCTGGCCTCGCTGCACAGCGCCGAGCAGCGTTACCCATCCAGTCGCGAGCGCATCGACGGTCCGACCGAAGCGCCGCGGGACTACGCGCCCAAGGGTGACGGCACCCCCGGCACCCTCGACGAAACCTACGGCGTGAAAAGCCGCGGTTGATCGCCAAGGCCGGGGACTCCCCGGCCTTCTGCTTTCCGGCCTCCGCCCTCTGCACTCAGGGCGCGACGCCCGGCCCTTTTCCGGCCCGTCATGGCATAATCCGCGGTTGCAGTCTTTCGCAGGAGAACGCCATGCCCGCAGCGGCCAGTGGCCTGAGCCTCTACGGCATCAAGGCCTGTGACACCATGAAGAAGGCCCGCCTGTGGCTCGACGAGCACGGCCAGGCCTACCACTTCCATGACTACAAGCAGAGCGGCATCGACCGCGAGCGGCTGGCGGCCTGGTGCGCGGAGCATGGCTGGGACAAGGTGCTCAATCGCGCCGGCACCACCTTCCGCAAGCTCGACGACGCCCAGAAGGCCGACCTCGACACCGCCAAGGCCATCGACCTGATGCTGGCGCAGCCTTCCATGATCAAGCGACCCGTGCTCGATCTCGGCGACCGTACCCTGCTGGGCTTCAAGCCCGAGCTCTATGCCGCGGCCCTGAACTGACCCCGCGGCCACCGCCCCTACTACCGAACATCTCGCACCGACCGGATCGGTGCCTCTGCAAAGGAACAGTCTCATGTCGAATGCCCTCTTCAGTATCGCCTTCGGTGTCGGCACCCAGAATCGCCAGGACGCCTGGCTGGAAGTCTTCTATGCACAGCCCCTGCTGAATCCCCCGGCGGCGCTGGTCGAGGCAGTCGCGCCGCTGCTGGACTACCAGGGCGGCAACCAGGCCATCGCCTTCGCCCCGGCCCAGGCCCGCGGTCTGGCCGAAGCCCTCAAGGGCATCGATGCCGTGCAATCGGCGCTGCTGACCCGCCTGGCGGAAAGCACCAAGCCGCTGGTGGCCACCCTGCTGGCCGAAGACGCCGCGCCCGCCTCCACCCCCGAGGCCTACCTGAAGCTGCACCTGCTGTCCCACCGCCTGGTCAAGCCCCACGGCCTGAACCTCAGCGGCATCTTCGCCCTGCTGCCCAACGTGGCCTGGACCAACCAGGGCGCCGTGGACCTGGCCGAACTGCCGGCCGAGCAGCTGGAAGCCCGTCTGCGCGGCAAGCTGCTGGAAGTCTTCTCGGTGGACAAATTCCCCAAGATGACCGACTACGTGGTGCCGGCCGGCGTGCGCATCGCCGATACCGCCCGCGTGCGCCTGGGTGCCTATGTGGGTGAAGGCACCACCGTGATGCACGAAGGCTTCGTCAACTTCAACGCCGGTACCGCCGGCCCCGGCATGATCGAAGGCCGCGTTTCCGCTGGCGTCTTCGTCGGCAAGGGCTCGGACCTGGGCGGCGGCTGCTCCACCATGGGCACCCTGTCGGGCGGCGGCAACATCATCATCAGCGTCGGCGAAGGCTGCCTGATCGGCGCCAACGCCGGCATTGGCATCCCGCTGGGCGATCGCTGCACCGTGGAATCCGGTCTCTATGTGACCGCGGGCACCAAGGTCGCCGTGCTGGATGACCAGAACCAGCTGGTACGGGTAGTCAAGGCGCGCGAGCTGGCCGGTCAGAGCGACCTGCTGCTGCGCCGCAATTCGGAAACCGGCGCGGTCGAGTGCAAGACCAACAAGACCGCCATCGAACTCAACGAAGCGCTGCACGCGCACAACTGAGTCCACAACCGGGCAGCCCGCCTCGCGCGGGCTACCCCGGAGCTGTCGCCATGTCGCTACCCTCCCCCTGGAGAGCCGAATTCCCGGCTTTCACCGCCTTCGCCGCCGACGGCATCACCTACCTCGACAGCGCCGCCACGGCGCAGAAGCCCCAGGTGGTGCTGGATGCCCTGCTGGCCAGCTACAGCCTGGGCGCGGCCAATGTGCACCGGGCCCAGCACTGGGCTGCCGAGCGCGCCACCGCCGCCTACGAAGGCGCCCGGGGGCGGATCGCCGCCTGGCTGGGCGCTGCCGCGCCGCACGAGGTGGTGCTGACCCGCGGCGCGACCGAGGCGCTCAATCTGCTGGCCTATGGCCTGGAAGACGCCTTCGCAGCCGGGGACGAGATTCTCATCAGTGCCCTGGAGCACCACGCCAACCTGCTGCCCTGGCAGCAGCTGGCCCGGCGTCGAGGCCTCGAACTCAGGGTCATCCCGCTGACCGCGAGCGGTCATCTGGACCTGGCAGCCGCCGAGCGGTTGCTGGGGCCGCGCACCCGCGTGGTCGCGGTCAGCCAGCTGTCCAACGTGCTCGGCACCTGGCAGCCGCTGGCGGAACTCGCGGTCTTGATCCGGGCACGCTCGCCGGCCTGGCTGGTGGTGGATGGCGCCCAGGGCGCGGTCCATGGGCGGCATCGCCCGGCAGACTTCGACGCCGATTTCTATGTGTTCTCCGGCCACAAGCTCTATGCCCCGGAGGCCATCGGCGTACTCTGGGGCAAGGCCGAGTGCCTGGCGCACCTCAAGCCCTGGCAATTCGGCGGCGAGATGGTGCAGCACACCACCTTCACCGACGCCCGCTTCCACGCCGCGCCCATGGGCTTCGAGGCGGGGACGCCGCCCATAGGCGCGGCCATCGCCCTGGGCGCGGCGGTCGACTGGCTGCAGGGCCAGGACGAGACGCTGATCCGCGGTCACGAGCAGGCCCTGAGCCTGAAGCTGCTGGCCGGGCTGGCTGCCCGCGACGGCGTGCGGGTGCTGGGTGAACCCCAGATCGCCCTGGCCAGCTTCCAGGTCGCGGGCGTGGACGTCGGCGATCTCTCCCATCTGCTGGGCGAACAGGGCATCGCGGTGCGCGCCGGTCAGCACTGTGCCATGCCGCTGTTCCAGACCCTGCAGACCCCCGGTGCGCTGCGGGTTTCCCTGGGCCTGTACAACGATGCCGAGGACCTGCAGCGCTTTTTCACCGCCCTGGACAACGCCCTGGAGCTCTTGCAATGAATCTGCTTCCCGATGCGGCGGAAGCCCGCCGCGCCTTTGTCATCGCCAAGGGCTGGGAGGCGCGCTCGCGACTGCTGCTGCAGTGGGCCGAGCGTCTGCCGGCGGTGCTCGAGGAGCGTGACGAAGACCTGGTACAGGGCTGCGAGAGCCGGGTACGCCTGACCCATGAAGCCCAGGGCGATCGTCACTTCTTTCGTGCCAGCAGCGAATCCCGGGTGCTCAAGGGCTTGCTCGCCGTGGTGCTGGTGCGCGCCAATGGCCTGACCCGCGAAGAGCTGGGCCGCCTCGACATTCACGGCTGGCTGGGCGAACTCGGCCTGGAACGGCAGTTGTCGCAATCGCGCAGCAACGGCCTGAATGCCGTGCTCACGCGGATGCGCGAACTGGCGGCCTAGCCTTCGCTAGCCGCGGGATTGCGCCGCGCGCGGAAGAAGTCGGTCAGCACCTGACCACAGGCCTCGGCCAGCACCCCACCCTCCACCAGCACCCGGTGGTTGAGGAAGTCCTGCTCGAAGAAGCGCCCGCGGCTCTGGGCCATGCCGGCGCGCGGCTCGCTGGCGCCATAGACCAGGCGCTGGATGCGACTGTGGACGATGAGGCCGGCGCACATGCTGCAGGGTTCGAGCGTCACATAGAGCGTCGCGCCCGGCAGGCGGTAGTTGGCGAGGCGCGCGGCGGCGTCGCGAATCGCCTGCATCTCGGCATGGGCGCTGGGATCGTGGGCACCGATGGGGCGATTGAAGCCGCGGCCGATGACCTCGCCGTCGAGCACCACCACGGCGCCGACCGGCACCTCGCCCTGGGCGGCGCCCTGTTCCGCCAGGGCCAGGGCTTCGCGCATGAACAGGTCATCCCGGCTGCGGTCGATGATGGGCAAGGGGCGGAAGCGGGCCATGACTGAACTCTGGACAAAGCGTCATGATACCGCCGTCAGCCCGCGAGACCAGTCGCAGGATCCGCGGCCAAAGATGAACCCTTCGGCAAAAAATGATCGCGATAATGGTTATCAGGTACTGCGAATGCGAAAATGGTGCGGTGACTGCTGGCAGCGCGTGAACGGCATCACATTCACAGCCATTCGGTGCTAAAGCTTTAACAGGACCGCCTCGTTGCGGTCCTATTCAAGAGTTCATCTGAGACAGTCGCATGATTGCTGCACCCTCCGGTCAGTCCCTGCAAAGCTGCGAAAGCGAGCCGATCCGCATTCCAGGCGCCATCCAGGCACACGGCTACCTTATCGCGTTCGATGAGGCGGAAGGGCTGATCAAGCATGCCAGCCGCAACCTCCCCGAGCTGTTCGGCAAGCCCCAGGTCGAGTTGCTGGATCGACCACTGCAGCAGGTCCTGCCCCTCGAGCTGTACGAACAGGTGCGGCAGGCGCTGACCCTGGAGCATCTGGAAGAAGCCAATCCGCTGAGCTGGACGCGCCCGGCCCGCGACATGGACGTGATCCTGCACCGCAGCCATGGCCTGGTGTTCCTGGAATTCGAGCCGGACGACCATGGCGGTGTCGAACCCGCCGGGCTGGCCCGTGCCCTGGCCCGCCTGCAACAGGCGCGTACCCTGCCCGAGCTGTGCGAAGGCGCGGTACGCGAGGTGCGCGCCCTGACCGGCTTCGATCGGGTGGTGGTCTATCGCTTCGATGATGGCGGCGATGGCCAGGTGGTGGCCGAGGATCGGGTCGACGACATCGACAGCTACCTGGGCATGCACTTTCCGGCGAGCGATATCCCCGCCCAGGCCCGGGCGCTCTATCACGAGAACTGGATCCGCAACATTCCCGACGCCCAGTACGAGGCGATCCCGCTGGTACCGGCCTTTCTCCATGGCACCGAGCGCGACCCCATCGATCTGACCCATGCGGTGCTGCGGAGCGTATCGCCCATCCACTGCCAGTACGTGCGCAACCAGGGTCTGCGCGCCTCCATGAGCGTGTCGCTGATCAGCGACGACAAGCTCTGGGGACTGATCAGCTGTGGCCACCGCGAACCCCTCTATCTGCCCTATCGCACGCGGATGGCCTGCCGCTCGGTCGGGGTGCTGGTATCGCTGATGATCCGCGCTCTGGAGAATCGCCAGGTGCAGCGTGAGATCGATGCCCGCGAGGCGCAGCTGGCAGCCCTGATCCAGGGCATGTGCGACAGCCGTGGCGAGGTGCTCAGCGGACTCTGCGAAAGACCCACCGACCTCCTGGAGCTGGTGGATGCCGCCGGGGTCGCGGTGTTGGTGGAGGACGAGCTCTGCACCCTGGGAGAGTGCCCCGGCGCGGAGGACATTCGCGTCCTCGCCGCCTGGGTCACGGCCGAGATGGACACTTCGGGCATCTATGCGACTCGCTGCCTGGCCGACGAATTGCCCGACGCCCGCCGTTACAGCGCCAGCGCCAGTGGCGTGCTGGCCCTGACGTTGCCCAAGCCGGTGCGCAACCTGGTGCTCTGGTTCCGCCCCGAGATCGTTACCACGGTGGTCTGGAGCGGTAACCCGGCCAAGCTGGAAGCCACGGTGCCCATGCCGGGTCCAGGGCTCAACTATCCGCATCCGCGGCGTTCCTTCGATGCCTGGAAGGAGCTGGTACGGCTGCGTTCCGAACGCTGGCGCCAGGCCGATCTGTTCGCCGCCAAGGACCTGCGCCGCTCGGCCATCGAGTTGGATCTGGCACGCCAGGTCGAACGCGAGCGGCAGGCGGTGCGCTTGCGCGACGAGATCGTCGCGGCGGTCTCCCATGACCTGCGCAGCCCCATCACCATCATCCTGATGAAGGTCGGAATGCTGCAGCGCCAGCTGGAAAAGCTGGCCCCGGGCGATGATCGCCTGCCCGGTTCGCTGGAGGTGATAGAGACCGCGGCCAATCGCATGAATGCCCTGATCAGCGACCTGCTGGACCTGTCCAAGATCGAATCGGATCGCCTGGCGCTGGATCTGAAGCCCGCGCGCCTGGCCGACGTCTGCGCGCAGCCCATCCTGCTGTCGCGCCCGCTGGCGGAGATCAAGAACATCAGTCTGGAATACGCGGCCGATCCGGAGCTCCAGGTCCTGGTGGAAGCCGAACGCATCTTCCAGGTACTGATGAATCTGCTGGGCAATGCCATCAAGTTCACCGCGCCGGGCGGTCTGGTACAGCTCAGCATGCGGCAGGTCGGCAACCTGGCGGAGATCAGCGTGACGGACAACGGTCGCGGCATGAACCAGGCGCAGCAGGCGCGGGTGTTCGAGCGGTTCTGGCATGTCCAGGAAGACAACCCTACCGGTCATGGGCTGGGGTTGTATATCGCCAAGGGCATCGTCGAAGCCCATGGCGGCGAGCTGAGCGTCACCAGCGCCCTGGGCGAAGGCAGTACCTTCCGCTTCACCCTGCCCATCGCGCCCTAGCGTACCCGGACGAGAGAAAAGAAAGCCCCGGTGGCCGACAGCGACGTTGAAACCACCGGGGGAGCGCTGGGCTCGCTGTAATGGACGTCAGCGAAACGCCGCGAATTCCCGCCTTTCGTCGGGCTGCAAGGGTCATTTTCTTCAATACCGCCAGGGGGCATCCCCGCTAGGTTCAGGTCTCCACAACTGTCGAGACCTCGCGATGACCCTGATCCTGTCCATGGCCGCCTTTGCCCTGGTGGCGTCCCTCTCTCCCGGCCCGGTCAATCTGGTGGGCTTCAACACCGGCCTCACCCACGGCTGGCGACCGGCCCTGTGGCATGTCGCCGGGGCCACCCTGGGCTTCGTCGTCCTGCTGGTCGCCGTCGGCCTCGGCCTGCACGAGGTGCTGGCCGCCTGGCCGGCGCTGCTCTGGATCCTGCGCGTGGCGGGCGCCCTCTTCCTGCTGTACCTGGCCTGGAAACTGGCACGGGCCTCGGGGGACCTGGGCAGCGGCGCAGTGGCGGCCTGCCCGGGCTTTCGCGACGGCGCCCTGCTGCAATGGCTCAATCCCAAGGCCTGGCTCGCCGCCGCGGCCGGGGTGGCACTGTTCGTGGGCGAGGATCGCGGCCGCCTGGCGCTGTTCGCCGGCCTCTACCTGGTGATCTGTTTCGCCTCCCTGGCCTGCTGGGCGGTGGCCGGTCAATGGCTGCGTGGCCGCGCCCTGACGCCAGGTCGCCTGCGCCTGCTCAATCGCGCCCTCGCCACGTTGCTGGTGCTCTGCGCCGCTTCGCTGCTATGGGAGGGCTGACGCGGCGCGATACTGACCGGGGGTGGCCGCCACCAGGCGCTTGAAGGTGCGCTGCAGGTGGGCCTGGTCGGCGAAACCGGTGGCCAGGGCGACCTCGGCCAGCCCCTCGCCCTGACGCAGGCGTTGCCGCGCCAGGCGGATGCGCCGGTCGATCAGATAGGCATGGGGCGTCAGGCCAAAGCGCCGGCGAAAGCTGCGAATCAGCTGGGTGGGCGAGAGATCCGCCACCTGGCTGAGTTGGTCCAGGCTGACTCCTTCGCCGCAATGGGCATCGAGAAATTCGGCGGCGCGCCTCAGCCGGCGATCCTCGCGCACCGGCACCGCCGCGGCCGGGGTGCGACCCAGGCGGGCCAGCACGGCCTCGAAATACAGCAGCGCCTGGCTCTGGCGCTGCAGGGTGAGAGTGTCGGGATCCACCAGGCAGGCATGCAGGGCTTCCAGGCCGGCATAGAGCTGGCCGTCCCGCGACAGCTGCGCCGCCAGGGGCTGGAAGTCGTCGCGCCCCGGACGCTGCAGCTCGGCCAGCCAGCCGGCATCCACGTGCAGCATGCGATAGCGCCAGGCAGCCTCGCCCTGGGGATTGCAGGCATGGACGTCACCGGGATTCATCAGCACCAGGGTCCCCGCCCCCACCAATTCGCGGGTCCGACCGTTGTGATAGCGACTGCGCCCACCCAGCACGATGCCGATGGAAAAGGTCTCGTGGGAATGCGGGGCATAGCAGAGCGCGCGGCCGTCCTGGATGGAACGGGCTTCGAGAAAGGGCAGCGCGGGATCGCGCCAGAACTGAGGGACGGCGCCGGTAGCGGTCATGCGGCAGGGATTCCGGGACGACGGACCGGAGCAGTCTAGACGTCGTCCCGGAAGGGGGAAAGTCAGGTGTCAGCGGGTGGCGGCGTCTTCGGCTTCCTCCAGCAGGACGTCGGCGGTGATCAGGTAGTCGGCGTCCGGATGGAGTTCGGCGCCCAGCGCCAGTTGCTGCGCCGCGGCGGCCAGGGTCGGGGCGCCCTGGTAGGTGGCGTTGAGTTCAGCCAGCAGGAGGCCCATGTCCTTGTGCATCAGCGCCGCCGGAAATTGCGGGGCGAAGTCGCCGTCGCGCAGCGCCGCCAGCTTGCGCTGGTGATGGGGCGAGAGCACCGCCAGGTCGCCGAACACCTCGAACAGCACCTCGGCATCCAGGCCGGCGCGGGTGGCATAGGCCAGCGCCTCGGCCAGGGCGGCGAGTCCGGCGCCCATCAGGCCGTTGATGGCCAGCTTGATGGCGGCGCCCTGTCCGGTCGGACCGACGTGGTGCACGGTCTTGCCCAGGGTCTCGAGGATGGGACGGGCGCGCTCCACCGCCTCGGGTTCGCCACCGGCCAGGACCACCAGTTGCGCCTTTTCCGCCTCGGGCGTGCTGCCGGACACCGGGGCCTCGACCACGGCGATACCCCGGGCGCGACCGGCCGCCTCCAGGCGCAGCGCCAGCGCCGGCGAGTTGGTGCTGGTGTTGATCAGCAGACGACCGCTCTCCAGCCGGGCGAGGACGCCGTCGGGGCCGAGCAGCACCTGTTCGAGGATGGCGTCGTTGGGCAGGGAGACGATCACCACCTCCGCCTGGGGCAAGAGGGTCGCCAGGGGCTCCATGGGCGTGCCGTGGCGCTCGCCGTCCTGCTGGTGCTCGGCATAGGCGCTGACCGCATAGCCGGCCTCGCGCAGGTTGGCGCCCATGCGCTGGGCCATGGCACCGAAGCCGATGAAACCGATCGAGGGATGGGCGGACATGGCGAGACTCCTGGGTAAAGGATGGGTGGTATCTCGACTGCCCCCGACGACGGGGGTTCCGCCGGCTAGATCCCGCTCAACGTCTCGCGAGCTAGAGACAGACAAGGCGCAACGACCTGCGGGAGTAACAGGCGCAGCCTGGCCCGAAGGGTGAGCGCTAGCGAATCAAAGACCTGAGGAAGCGGATCGGACCCGCGCTCGGGTTTACGAGTGGTAAATGAGCATTGCGACGGGGCCGCCTAGGCCGGGCTGGCGACCCAGGGTCTTTTCAACGCAGTTTGGCCGACGCGCAGCAGACGTTGAGTGGGATCTAGATCCCGCTGAACCAGTTATAGCCCTGGTCCTCCCAATAGCCACCGGGATAGTCGTTGGTCACGAACAGCGCCTGGATGTGCTTGGGATTCTTGAAGCCGAGCTTGGTGGGTACCCGCAGGCGCAGCGGGTAGCCGTAGTCCGGCGGCAGGGCCACCTGGCCGAAGTCCAGCGCCAGCAGGGTCTGGGGATGCAGCGCCGAGGCCATGTCGATGCTGGAGTAGTAGCGATCGGCGCACTTGAAGCCGACGTACTTGGCCGTGGTGTCGGCACCGATGCGTTCGAGGAAGGTGCGCAGCGGCACCCCGCCCCACTGGCCGATGGCGCTCCAGCCTTCGATGCAGATGAAGCGGGTGATGTCGGCGCGCTGCGGCAGGCGGCGCAGGTCTTCCAGGGTCCAGGCCTGCTTGTGGGCGACCAGGCCGGAGACCTCCAGGCGATAGTCGCTCAGGTCCACTTCCGGAACGTTGTATTCGGGGTAGAAGGCGTTGAAGGGAAAGGGGTTGGTGATCTGGCTGGCGGCATAGGTCGGCGCCAGGCGCTCGCGGCCGAACAGCCAGGCCTGCACCCGGTCGTTGAAGCGCGACATGGACCAGAGCACCTTGTCGACGCTGTCGCCGTCCTGCAGGTTGCAGCCGCTGAGCATGGCCAGGGCGCCCACCGTCAGGCCCTGCTTGAGCAGCAGGCGTCGTTGCAGATTTTCCACCTGCCGCTGTTGCGCCGGTTCCAGGCGCAGCCGTTCACGCCGACTCATCGTCAACCTCCTCGTGCGCACGGCCGGTGATCATCGGCGGCAGGGTGCGGGGGACCAGGATGACCAGGGCCAGGTGCACGACGACGAAGGCGCCGATGCCGGCCATGGCGAAGAAATGCACGTATCGGGCGGTGTCGAAACCGCCCAGCAGCACGGCCAATCCCTGCAACTGCACGGGTTTCCAGATGGCCAGGCCCGAGAGCACCACCAGCACCCCGAGGGCGAGCACACCCCAGTAGAGCAGGCGCTGCACGGCGTTGTAGGTGCCCAGCTGGTGGCCAAGCCGCAGACGTGCGGCGGCGATGAAATCCCGGCCGATGGCGCGTGGCGACAGGGGCAGGAAATCGCGCCGGAAGTGGCCGCTGAACAGGCCATAGAGCAGATAGACCAGGCCGTTCACCGCCAGCAGCCAGAACACCGCCAGGTGCCAGGCGATGGCGCCACCCAGCCAGCCGCCGAGGGTCGACCAGGCGGGAAAGGTGAAGGAGAACAGCGGCGAGGCGTTGTAGATCGCCCAGCCGCTCATGAACATGCAGGGCATCGCCAGGGCGTTGAGCCAGTGGGTGAGGCGCACCGGCCAGCGGTGCACCAGGCGCCGTCGCGAGGTGGTCATGGGGTTCCCCTCCACGGAAAGTTGGACGCGGTCGCCTGGCGACCGCGCTGGGGTTTACATGGGCGGGGTGAAACCGTCCTTGCCTACGGCCACGCCCTTGGCGTGCTTGCCGTCTTCGGCGGGGAACAGCACGACCTTGGCACCGGGCTTGAGCAGGCTGCGGTCGCCCTTCTCGACATAGGCGATGGGCACGTCTTCCGGCACCACCAGCTGCTTCTCGCCGCCCTTGTACTGCACGGTCAGGGTGCGGCCGTTGGCCTTCTTGAGTTCGCCCACGGTGCCGTTGGTCATGGTGCCGGTGCTGCCATCGGCATTTTCCCAGCCGTAGTGGCCTTCGCCGGAGCCGCGCAGGCTGGCCTCGAACACCGTCACCTCCAACGCCTTGAGGGTGCCGTCGGGCTGCGGTGTGGCAGCGGATCCGATGAAGCTGTTGGCCTCGATGCGATCCAGGTTGGCCTTGGATACGGCGCGGTAGCTGGTCTTGTCATCCAGCATCAGGGTCTGGTGGGCGCCATTGCGGGTGGTGAAGGCCAGGGTGTCGCCCTGGACGCTGTCCACCGTGCCGCGCATGGGCTTGACGGTGGGCATGGGCGCGGCCTGAGCCAGCAGGGCACTGCCGGCGAGCAGCAGGGCGAGGGAACCGCGGAGCAGAGTCTGGGTACGCATGGAGCCTCCTGGGATAGGGAATCGCCCCGCCACAGTGCGACGCGTGGGGGGTCAGCAAGATGACCGGCGAATGACAAAAATGTCACCCAGCGGAGCGACCGGAAGCCCTACCATTACGTCATGCACATTCTCCTCATCGAAGACGACCAGAAGACCGGCGAGTACCTGAAGAAGGGCCTCGGCGAATCCGGCTACGCGGTCGACTGGACCCAGCACGGCGCCGACGGCCTGCACCTGGCCCTGGACGGCCGTTACGACCTGATCATCCTCGACGTCATGCTGCCCGGCATCGACGGCTGGCAGATCATGGAAGTGCTGCGCAAGAAGCTCGACGTGCCGGTGCTCTTTCTCACCGCCCGCGATGGCCTGCAGGATCGCATCCGCGGCCTGGAGCTGGGCGCCGACGACTACCTGGTCAAGCCCTTCTCCTTCGTCGAGCTGCTCTTGCGTATCCGCACCCTGCTGCGCCGTGGCGTGGTGCGCGAGCCCGAGCACTTCCACCTGGCCGATCTGCAGCTGGACCTCCTGCGCCGCCGGGTGACCCGTGGCGACGACCTCATCACGCTGACCAACAAGGAATTCGCCCTGCTGCACCTGCTGCTGCGTCGCGAAGGCGAGGTGCTGTCGCGCACCCTGATCGCCGCCGAGGTCTGGGACATGAATTTCGACAGCGACACCAACGTGGTGGACGTGGCCATCAAGCGGCTGCGCGCCAAGGTCGACAACCCCTACCCGGTCAAGCTGATCCATACCGTGCGCGGCATCGGCTATGTCTGCGAGGTCCGCCCTTGAGCGCCCGCTCACCCTCGCTGATCCTGCGCGCCACCCTGGGATTCGCCCTGGTGGCGTTGCTCGCCGTGGGCGGCGCGGGTGTCTTTCTCTACCACAGCCTGGAACGGACGGTGCTGGAGCGCGCCGACTACGCCCTGCTCGGTCGCCTGGCGCATTTTCGCAGCCTGCTCAGCGCCGACCTGTCGCTGGAGACCCTGGGGCGCAGTCCGCAGCTGTTCGCCAACATGCTGGGCAACGAGCAGGACGTCTTTCTCATCGGCGCGCCGGGCGCCAAGCCGGTGATCGCCTCCAACCCCCTGAATATCGCCCTCCCGGATCTTGCCGTGGTACCCCAGACGCGGCGACCGACGCCGGCCGATATACGGGAGGGCACCCTGGCCGACGGCACCCGCTGGCGCGCGGCGCGGGTCGCGGTGAACACCCCCGAAGGCCCGGTGGAACTGACCGCCGCCCATGTGCTGCGCAACGAGGACACCACCCTGGCCGATTTCCGGCTGGGCCTGATCGGCGCGGTGACCCTGGCCTTCCTGTGTACCGCCGGCCTCGGCTATCTACTGCTGCGGCGCGGCCTGGCACCGCTGCGGCGCATCGCCCGCCATGCCGGCGGCATCACCCCGACTCGTCTGGCCGCGCCCCTGGAGCTGGCCGATGCGCCGCGCGAGTTGCAGCCGCTGGTGGAAAACTACAACGCCATGCTGGCGCGCCTGGCCGACGGCTATGGCCGGCTGGTGCAATTTTCCGCCGACCTCGCCCACGAGATCCGCACCCCGATCAATGCCCTCATGGGCCATACCGAGGTCGCCCTGCGCCAGGTGCGCAGTGCCGAGGACTACCAGGCGCTGCTGGCGTCCAACCTGGAGGAGCTGGAGCGCATCTCGCGGCTGGTGGAAAGCATCCTCTTCCTCGCCCGCGCCGACGACGCCCAGGCGGTGCTGACCCCGCAGCCGTTGCAGCTGGACGAAGAGCTGGCGCGCATCGCCGACTATTTCGAAGGGCCGGCCGACGAGCGCGGCCTGCGGCTGGTGGTAGCGGGCGGCGGCGAGGTGGTCGCCGATCCACTGATGCTGCGCCGCGCCCTGAGCAACCTGGTGGCCAATGCCATCCGCTATGCCGAGCCGGACGGCGAGATCCTCCTGCAGGCGGACGGCGGGCGCATCCGCGTCAGCAATGCCGGGCCGGCGCTGGCACCGGAGCACCTGCGTCGGCTATTCGACCGCTTCTACCGCGCCGATCCCTCGCGCCACCAACCCCATGATTCCAACGGCCTGGGCCTGGCCATCGTCACCGCCATCATGCGCCTGCACGGCGGCCGCGCCGAGGTCGAGCAGGATGAGCGGGGCATCCATTTCAGCCTGGTCTTCCCGACCGCGGCGGCCTGAAGCGCGACCTATCCCTCAAACCACGCAACCGCCCGTCACCAAAGGACTTTTTCCGCTTGCCCAGGCCGGCTATGGGCTGCATCGACCCGTCCACTACTGTACATTCATCTACCTTAGGCAATAAGCAAGGGTGGTAGGCGATGAGCGTGGATGTCGAACTGGTGCTAGCCGGCAAGATCGGTTTTGCGGCGCACCAGAACGCGGTGCCCGTGCTGCGCGAATTGCGCCTCACCCACAGCGGCCAGGACCCCTTGGTCGACGTCAGCCTGACGGTGACCGCCGAGCCGGCCTTCGTGGTCCCGCGCACCTGGCACCTGGAGCGCCTGGACCCCAAGGGCACCCTTCATCTCGATGATCGCGACCTCGAATTCGACGCCGCCCTGCTCGGCAGCCTGCAGGAAAGCCTGGTCGCCCAGCTGACCTTCACGGTACGCCAGGGCGAAGAGATCCTGCAGACGCGGCGCTATCCGGTCGAGCTGCTGGCCCGCAACCAGTGGGGCGGCGTGGACAGCATGCCCGAGCTGGCCGCGGCCTTCGTCATGCCCAACGACCCGGCAGTGGATCGCCTGCTGGGCGCGGCCGCCGAGGTCTTGCGCCGCGCCGGCAAGTCCACGGCGCTGGACGGGTACGAGAGCGGCTCGCGGCGACGCGTCTGGGAGCTGGGTTCGGCGCTCTGGTCGGCGCTGTGCGGTCTGCAGCTGACCTATGCGGTGCCGCCGGCCAGTTTCGAGCGCCAAGGCCAGAAGATCCGCACGCCGGGCGCCATCCTCGACGGCGGCCTGGCCACCTGCCTGGATCTCGCCCTGCTCGCCTGCGCGGCGCTGGAACAGGCCGGTCTCAATCCGCTGCTGGTCATTACCCGCGGCCATGCCTTCGCCGGGGTCTGGCTGCAGCCCCAGGAATTCGCTCAGCTGCTCACCGACGACGCCGAGCCGGTGCGCAAGCGGGTGGCGCTCAAGGACCTGCTGGTCTTCGAGACCACCCAGGCCACCGCCTCGCCGCCGCCCTCCTTCAGCCAGGCCATGCAACTGGCCGAGCGGCAGCTGGACGACGAGTCCTTCGTACTGGCGCTGGACATCCGCCGCGCCCGCCTGCAACGCATTCGCCCGCTGGCGGTGCCCGGCCAGCCGGCCATCCATGCGGACGGCCTGCTGCTGCCCGGCGAAGCCCTGGAAGAAGCCCCGCCGCTGCCGGCCTTCGACGTGGACGTCGAGGCGGCGCCGACCACCCCGGTCGGGCGCCTGGCGCTGTGGCAGCGCAAACTGCTCGACCTCACCACCCGCAATCGCCTGCTGCATGTGCCGGACAACGCCCGCAGCGTGCCCCTGCTCTGCCCCGAGCCGGCGGCGCTGGAAGATCGCCTGGCCGAGGGCCGGGCACTGCGTCTGGTGCCGCTGCCGGATCTGGCGGTGAGCGGGCGCGACGCCGTGCTGCACGAAGCCCGCGAGCACGAGAATCTCGACGACGAATACGCCCGCGGCGCCCTGGCCCGCGGCGAGGTGGTCGCGCCCCTGGATGCGACCAAACTGGACGCGGCCCTGGTGGAGCTCTATCGCCGCGCCCGCAGCGATCTCGACGAGGGCGGCGCCAACACCCTCTACCTGGCGCTGGGCTTCCTGCGCTGGAAGAAGGCGGCCGACGATCCCAAGCACTACCGTGCGCCGCTGATCCTGCTGCCGGTACGCCTGGAACGGCAGAGCGCCGCCAGCGGCATCACCCTGCACCTGTTCGAGGACGAGCCGCGCTTCAACCTGACCCTGCTGGAGCTCTTGCGCCACGACTTCGACCTGGACATTCCCGGGCTCGACGGCCCGCTGCCCGGCGATGGCAACGGCATCGACGTGGATGGCATCTGGACCAGGGTCCGCCGCGCGGTGCGCGACCTGCCCGGCTTCGAGGTCAGCAACGAATTGCTGCTCGGCCAGTTCTCCTTCGCCAAGTACCTGATGTGGAAGGACCTCACCGAGCGCAGCGACCAGCTGATGGAAAGCCCGCTGGTGCGGCACCTGCTGGAGCGCACCACGGAATCCGGCGCCTACCTGAGCGGGGGCAGCTTTCCCCGCGAGCGCGAGCTGGATCGCCAGGTCACCCCGGCCGAACTCTTCACCCCGCTGCCGGCGGATTCTTCGCAACTGGCGGCGGTATTGGCCTCGGCCGGTGGCCAGGACTTCGTGCTGGACGGCCCGCCCGGCACCGGCAAGTCCCAGACCATCGCCAACATGATCGCCCACAACCTGGCGCTCGGTCGGCGGGTGCTGTTCGTCGCCGAGAAGCGCGCGGCCCTGGACGTGGTCTATCGCCGCCTGGAGGCCCAGGGGCTGGGCGAATTCTGCCTGGAGCTGCATTCGAGCAAGGCGTCCAAGGCCGAGGTACTCAAGCAGCTGGAGCGCGCCTGGGATACCCGCGACGGCCTCGACGAAGAAGAATGGCTGGCCGAGGCCGCCGAGGTGGAACGCCTGCGCGATCGCCTCAATGCAGTGGTCGAGCGCCTGCACCGGCGCTGGCCCAATGGCCTGACCCTGCAGCAGAGCATTGGCCGCGTCCTGCGCGACGCCGCCCCCGATACCCCGCGCCTGGCCTGGCCCAATGCCGACGCCCACGACGCCGAGGCCCTGGCCGAGTTGCGCAACGCCGTGCGCCGCCTGGCCCTGCACGCCGAGACCGGCCGCAGCCTGGCGGCGGATTTCGCCCTCTTGCCGGCCCATCCCTGGTCCAACGCCTGGCAGGACGCCCTGGTCGGCGCCGCCGAACGGCTGCGCGACACCCAGCAGGCCCTGCAGCAGGCGCGGCAACGCCTGCGCGACGTCCTTGGCCTGCCGCTGGCGGATCAGGTGGCGCCCCGGCGCCTGCTGGAATTCGCCGAGCTGCTGCAGAACGCCGCCGGCCAGGACCTGGCCTTCGCCTTCGGGCCTGGCGCCGCCGAGCGTCAGCGCCAGCTGGGGCGCGCCCTGGAGTTGCTGCGGGACTACCAGACGCTGGAGCGCGAGCTGTCGGTGCCCTATGCCGCCGAAGCCTGTCGCCGCGTCGCCCTGACCCAGCTGGAAACCGCCTGGGACGCCGCCGGGCAGCGCTTCTGGATCTTCGCCAGCCGCGCCCAGCGCCAGGTCACCCAGGATCTCGCCCGCCAGGGCGAAACCCAGGGCCAGCCCGACGTGGCCGCCGACCTGCCACGCCTGCGGCGCCAGCGCACCCTGCTTACCGAACTGGACGAGTTGACGCCCAGCCTGGCCGCCATCAGCGGCTGGCAAGGCGTCACCAGCGATCTGGAGGCCCTGCTCGCGCGCCGCGCCCTCGCGGAAAGGCTGAGCACGGCGCTGCCGACCCTGGCGGAAACGCCCGAGCAGTTGCTGGCCCTGCGCCAGGCGGCGGCGCGCCGGTTGCAGCATCCCGAGGACCAGCCGGTGGACACTACCCTGGCACCGGCCAGCAGCGCCTTCTCCGCCGCCCTGGAGGCCGCCGAAGCCGCGCGCCAGAGCTTTTCCGAGCAGGCAGGACTGCCGGCAGACACCCCGGCCGCCGAGTTGGTACGCACCGCCGCCGCCCTGTTGCGCCAGCCCGGTCGCCTCAAGGCCTGGTGCGACTGGCAGCGGGTCCGCGAGGAAGCCGACGCCCTCGGCCTGGCGCCGCTGATCGCGCGCGTCACGGTCGGCTCCGGCGAGGATCTCGCAGCCGTCTTCGAAACCGCCTATGCCCGCTGGTTCGCCGCCACCGCCCTGGACGCCGAGCCCTTGCTGCGCGATTTCGTCCCGGCCGAGCACGAGAGCGACATCCAGGCCTATCGCCGGTTGGACGATCGCCTGCAGACCCTCGCCGTGCGCCATATCCGCGCCCTGCTCTGCCACGGCCTGCCGCCCAAGAACGACGCGGCGCGCCAGGGTGGCGGCTTCGCCGTGCTCAAGCACGAATTGCAGAAGCAGCGCCGGCACAAGCCGCTGCGCCAGCTGGCGCTGGAAATGGGCGACGCCCTGGCGCGGCTGGCGCCTTGCATGCTGATGAGTCCGCTGTCCATCGCCCAGTACCTGCCGCCCGATGGCGGCCTGTTCGACCTGGTGATCTTCGACGAAGCCTCGCAGATCGCGCCCTGGGACGCGGTGGGCGCCATCGCCCGCGGTGTGCAGGTGGTGATCGCGGGCGACCCCCGGCAGATGCCGCCGACCCGCTTCTTCGACCGCGCCGCCGGCGAGGACGACACCGCCGAGGACCTGGAGAGCATCCTCGACGAATGCCTGGGCGCCGGCATCTACAGCCACAGCCTCAACTGGCACTACCGCAGTCGCCACGAGAGCCTGATCGCCTTTTCCAACCATCACTACTACGACGGCAAGCTCATCACCTTCCCCGCCCCGGAGATCCGTCCGAGCGCGGTGGAATGGCGGCGGGTGGACGGCGTCTACGCCAAGGGCAAGGGACGGCACAACGCCCTGGAAGCCCAGGCCATGGTCGCCGAGGCGGTCAAGCGCCTGCTCGATCCGGCCTTCGCCGGACTCAGCCTGGGCATCATCACCCTCAACAGCGAGCAACAGCGGCTGGTCACCGACCTGCTCGACCGCGCGCGCCAGCAGCACCCGGAGATCGAGGCGCACTTCGCCGAAGACCTGGCCGAGCCGGTGGTGGTGAAGAACCTGGAAACGGTGCAGGGCGACGAGCGCGACCTGATCATGCTCGGCATCGGCTTCGGCCCTACCGAGCCAGGCGCCAATACGATGTCGATGAACTTCGGCCCCTTGAACAAGGACGGTGGCTGGCGCCGCCTCAACGTCGCCGTGACCCGGGCGCGCCGGGAGATGCTGGTGTTCTCCTCCTTCGATCCGGGGCTGATCGACCTCAATCGCACCAATGCCCGCGCGGTACGGGATCTCAAGCTGTTCCTGGAATTCGCCCAGCGCGGCCCCCAGGCCCTGGCGGCGGCGGTCAAGGGCTCGCTGGGCGGGCACGACTCGCCCTTCGAGGAAGCCGTGGCCCAGGCGCTACAGGCCAAGGGCTGGCAGGTGGTGCCGCAGATCGGCGTGTCGCGTTTCCGCATCGACCTGGGCATCGTCCATCCGGACCGTCCGGGCGACTACCTGGTGGGCATCGAATGCGACGGCGCCACCTACCACAGCGCCGCCACCGCCCGCGACCGCGACAAGACCCGCAGCGCCATCCTCCAGGGCCTTGGCTGGACGCTGCTGCGCGTCTGGTCCACCGAATGGTGGATCGACCGGGTTGGCGCCACCGAGCGGTTGCATGGGGAGATCGAGCGGCTGCTGGATGAATCGCGAGCGAAAGCCTGAGATAGGGTCTGTTGGGCTTCGCTGCGCTCCATCCAACCTACGAGGCACCCGATCACACCGAACTGCCCCCTCTCCCCTTGGGAGAGGCTTGGGGTGAGGGTATTCCCGGACATGCCGATGGCCAAAGGTGGCAAATAGCCAAGGTTGGCCTTAGCTAGGTTGAGGCTACTCCATCGCCGGAGCCCAACAAGCCACGCTCGATCCTGGCACCGTTGGCGGGGGGCAACCCTCACCCCAGCCCTCTCCCCGAGGGAGAGGGGGCGGTTGGTCCGGCGCGGGGAGTGGTCTGATCGTGGTATCTCGCTGCCAGGGCATCCGTAGCGTGGAAAACCGCGCCGCGTTTTCCACTGATCAACTGCACCTGGACGTGGATAAGGCTGCGCCGTTATCCACTCTACGCGGCTACCCCTTTTTCCTTTGGGTGAGGGTATTCCCGGCCATGCCGATGGCCAACGGACTGTTGGGCTTCGCGACGCTCAACCCACCCTACGAGGCGCCTGACCGCACCGAACTGCCCCCTCTCCCCTTGGGAGAGGGCTGGGGTGAGGGCACTCCCGGACATGCCAATGGCCAATGGACTGTTGGGCTTCGCGGCGCTCAACCCAACCCACCAGGCCCAGCCCTGTAGGTTGGGTTGAGGCGGCCTTATCGCCGAAGCCCAACAAGCCGCGCATGACCTCGGCACCGTTGGGCTTCGCTGCGCTCAACCCAACCTGCGGAGCGCCGTAAGTTACAGGATATTCAGCGGATACTCGGTGATCAGCCGCGTCTCGGCCACGGTGCCGCCGGTGCTCTGACTGCCGGAATGCCAGGCCTGGCGCAGGCGGAAGCTGAGGTCCTTGGCCGGGCCGTTCTGCAGGACGTACTTGGCCTCCAGATCGGTCTCGTGTTCCTTGTCGCCGTCGCCATAGAGACCGGCATAGGCCGAGTCGGCGGCCAGGTGGGTGCCATCGATGCCGCTGCCGCGGGTATGGCGCACCATCAGGCTCAGGCCGGGCACGCCGTAGCTTTCCATGTTCAGGTCGTAACGGGCCTGCCAGCTGCGCTCGCCCGGGCCGTTGAAGTCGGAGAACTGCATCGAGTTGCCGAGCAGGATGGAGTCACCGAAGGATCCCGGCACCGGCGCGCCGAAGACCGCGTAGTCGAAGGGCTGGTCGCCATGGATACGCTGGTGGATCAGGGTGAAGGTGTGGGCGCCGGTCTGGAAGGCGGCGGCCAGCGAGCCGGCGGTGTTGGCGATGCTGCCGGCCTTGGCGCTGCCGGCGTCCAGGGTGCGATAGAGGTTGGCGTCGAAGGTCAGACTCTGCTCGGCGGCCAGCGGCACCACATAGTTGAGGTTGCCGTAGTACTGGTCCCAGACGTCCTCGAAGTGCCCGGCATAGAGCGAGGCGCTGAGGTGATCGCTGAACTTGTAGACGCCCCCGGCATAGCTGGCCGAAGCCGCTTCGACGCCGGCGTAACCGGCGAAGATGCCGCCGTCCGAACCGGTGGTGCGCGGCGCCGTGGCGGCGGTGAAGTGACCGCCTTCAAGCATCAGGTGATCGACCTCCTGGCTCACCAGGCTCCAGCCCCGGGCGGTCTGGGGAAACAGCCAGTTGCCACCCGCCGCCAGCACCGGCGCCGTGGGTTGCTGGTCGCCATACTTGAGCACGGTGTTGGAGACGCGCAGCTTGACCGCCGCCCCGCCCTTGCTGAATTCGCTGCGCTGGCTGCCGTCGCCGTCCACCGGCATGTTCGGGGTGTTGGCGTGGCCATCGCCGCCATCCAGCTTGAGACCCAGATAGCCATAGGCATCCACACCTACGCCCACGGTGCCCTGGGTGAAGCCCGAGGTGTAGTTGAGCAGGAAGGCCTGGGTCCAGCTGCGCGGATCGCGACTGTTGCGCGCGTCAGCGCCATGGCCGTCGCCTTCGTTCTGGCGCAGGTAGTAGTAGTTGCGCAGCAGCAGGGTCAGGTCACCGTCTTCGACGAAGCCCTTGGCATCGGACTGCTGGCTGGCCAGGGCGGCGCCGGTGAGGAGCAGGCCGGGCACGCCGAGCAGCCAGGCGCTCTGGCAGGCAAAGGGGGAAAACAGCGATAGCTTCATGGGCGGTTCACTCAGGGGTTGGAATCGTTAGGTCGCGAACGAGTTTGCCAGCTAGCGCCGGTGCATACCACTTCGCTGACCGTCGTCATCGTCCGGTAACCTCCCTGTGCTGCGCTGGCGGTTCGCCCCTTTCGCCAGAGCGCCGCCATGTCCAGCCAGCCCTTTGCCGTCGATCTCGCCTATCGTCCGCGCCTCGCCGACCTGCGTCCCCTGCTGCCGGCGCAACCCGCCGGTCTGAGAAGCGCCGAGCCGCGCATCACCCCCGCCGCCAGCCTGGCCGACCGCCAGGGTTACCAGGCCGATTTCCTTGGGGACTTCCAGGTCCCCTGGCCCCGTCCGAGCGCGGCCCTGGCCGGCGATGTCTATCCCCTGCCCGCCTCGGGCGACCGCCTGGACTACACCCACTTCTCAGTCAGCCTCTCGCGCAGCCGGCGAATGGCGCTCTGGGTCGGGGTCAATATCGCTGGCGACCAGCCCGTCGAGGTGCCCCGCAGTCGCGACGCCTGGGCCTACGACGGCCGGGTGCCGCTGGAGGCCCAGCTCGGCGAGGCGCTCTATGCCGACAACCTGCTCGACCGTGGCCATCTGGTACGGCGCCAGGATCCCAACTGGGGCGCCGCCGCGGCCCAGGCCAATAAGGACACCTTCCACTTCACCAACTGCGCGCCGCAGATGGCCGCCTTCAACCAGAAGACCTGGTTGGAATTGGAGGACTACATTCTCGACAACACCCAGCGCTGGCAGGCACGGGTCAGCGTCTTCAGCGGCCCGGTCCTGCGTGCGGATGACCGCGCCTATCGCGACGCCCGGATCCCCGAAGCCTTCTGGAAGGTGGTGGCCTTTCTCGGTGACGACGGCAAGCCCTCCGCCAGCGCCTACCTCATCGACCAGCGCCGCGAGCTGGACGAGCTCTCCATCGCCTTCGGTCGCCTGCGCACCTACCAGTGCAGCGTCCTGCGCATCGAGCAGCTGACCGGCATCGACTTCGGCCCGCTGCGCGACCACGACGGCTTCTCCAATGAAGAGCGGGTCACCGGCAGCCCCGTCGAGCGGGCCATTTTCGGTCCTGCCGACATCCTGCTCTAAGGCTTGTCTGTAAAGTCGCCGAGCGAAGGTCAGGCAAGGCAAAAATCCGTGAGGAAGCGGAGTTTACGAATGGTAAATGAGCATTCCGAACGGATTTTTAACGCAGCATGACCGAGCGCAGGCACTTTTCAGACAAAGCCTATCCCGGCTGCACGCAGGCACGGGGCAGGCTATTGCGCACCCCCAGCAGCGCCAGCAGGATCACCCCGACCAGATAGAGCTCGGCGGCACCGGTCAGGCCCAGCCGCGGCACCAGGGCGCTGACCGCCAGGGCCGGCAGGCAGAACGCCAGGTAGCTGAGCACATAGAAGGCGGCCAGCAACCCGGCGCGCTGGGTCGCTTCCGCCAGCGGCAGCAGGCTGCGGGTGGCGCCGAGAAAGCCGCTGCCGAAGCCGACGCCGGTCACCAGGGTGCCCAGGGCGAAGAGTCCCAGCTGACCGCTGGCCACCGCCAGCCAGAGCAGCGCCGGACCGGCCACCAGGGTGCTCGCCCCCAGGCGCAGCAGGCGCGCCGCCGGCCAGAGGCGCAAGCCATGCAGACAGGCCGCACCGGTGAGTGTAAGGCCAGCCACCACGCCGCCACCGACCAGGATCGACGTCGTACCGGTCGCCGCCTTGACCAGCGCCGGCATCAGCGACAGATAGAAGCCGCCCACGGCCCAGACCGCCAGCTCCAGCGGCAGGACCCGCCAGAGCATGGCGCGGGCCTGGGGCGGCACCGCCAGCTGGGGGCGCAAGGCGGCGAGCAGACCCGGTCGGCGCGGACCGCTATCGGGCAGGCGCAGCAGCGCCAGGCCCTGCAGCAGAAAGAGCGCCAGGAACAGCCGATAGACCAGTTGCAGCGGCGCCGGCGCGAATTCCACCAGCAGGCCGCAGCCCAGCGCGCCGATCGCCATGCCAAGCAGCGGCGTCAGGCTGTTCAACCAGGGACCGCGCTCGGCATCCACGTCGAGCAGCGCCGCACCCAGGGCACTGGTGGCGATCCCGGTCGCCAGGCCCTGCAGGGCGCGGGCGAGCACCAGATCCGCCAGGTCATGCGCCTGGTGGAACAGCAGCATGGCACCCGCCTCCAGCAGCAGCGCCGCCAGGATCACCGGCCGCCGCCCCAGGTGATCGGACAGCCGCCCGCCTACCAGCAGGGCGGCCAGCAGGGCGAAGGCATAGACGGCGAACACCCAGGTCAGCCAGAAGGTGGAAAAGCCCCAGGCCTGCTGGTAGCTGGCATAGAGGGGGGTCGGCGCGCTGGACGCGGCCAGGAAGGTCAGCAGCACTGAACCCAGCAGCGTCAGGCGTGCAGAGGAGGAGCCGTTCAGCGAAGACATGTCCGCACCTTAAAGCTAAATAATTGCTTTAAAGCCTGAACCCTTCCTGCAGCAAAAGCAATGCGTTTGCGTTAAGAGCCGGGTATCCTGTCACCATGACCAGCAAGCAAGCCCGTCCCGGCGGCCGCAGTGCCCGCGTTCAGCAAGCCATCCACGAGGCCGTCCTGGCGCTCCTGCAGGAGCAGCCCCGGGAAGCCCTCACCGTCCCCCTGATCGCCGCGCGCGCCGGGGTCACGCCCTCGACCCTCTATCGTCGCTGGGGCAATCTGCCCAGTCTCCTGGCCGACGTCGACCTGCAGCGGCTGCGCCCGGACCAGCCGCCCGAGGACACCGGCAGCCTGAGAGGCGATCTCGAACGCTGGCTGGAACACTATGTCGACGACCTCGCCTCCACCCCCGGCCAGGCCATGCTCAGGGACGCCCTGGCGGCCACTGATCCGGGCTGCGCGGTGCGCTGTACCGAGCCGACCCGGGAACGCCTGGAGCTGCTGCTCGAACGCGCCCGCAGCCGTGGCGAACCGGCTCCGACCCTGGACGTCCTGCTCGATGGCCTGGTCGCCCCGCTGATCTATCGCACCCTGTTCGGCGCCGAGCGCCCTGACCTGGCGCTGTGCCGGCAGCTGCTCGCCCGGGCGCTGCGGCCAGACCGTTAGGCAAGGCATCATCCATGAACGACGAGGCCCGGACTGTCACCAGTCCGGGCCTCGTGCTTGGTCAGCGGATCCCGCGGGATCCGCTGGATGCTGCGCTTAGGCGGCAACCACCTTGTTGGCCGGCTGGGTACGACGACCCAGGGCACCACCGATGGCACCGACGATGCCGCCGATCACCAGGCTGATCAGCAGGACCCAGCTGGCCTGGGAGACCTTGCGGGCAGCCACGTCAGCCGCTTCGCGAGCCTTCTGCTCGGCCTGGGCCTTGAGTTCCTGGTACTTGGCATAGGCCTGCTGGTAGGTCTGCTGGGCCTTGTCGACGATGGCGTTGGCCTCGGCGTCGCTCTTGCCGGTGCGGGCCTTGATCAGGTTGACCAGCGCCTGACGGTCGGCGGCGTTCCAGGCCTGGTCGCCACGCTGCTTCAGACGATCCAGCAGGGCACTCAGCTGGTCATCGGTCTGCTGCGGATTGTTGGCGCTGTTCTGGGCGGTGTTCTTGGCATCCTGTTCGGCGCCCTGAGCCTGCTGCTTCAGATTCTCCGGCTGCAGTTCGGTCTTGCCGGTCTGGCGCAGCGCGGTTTCCAGTTCGTTCTGCAGATCACCCAGGTCGAGCTGGATGCCCTGCTGACGCAGTTGGTCCTGAACCTGGTTGGTCAGGGCCGGTGCCGCCTGGGACAGGCCGCTGCCGATCATCGACAGACCGCTGCCCGTCACGTTCAGACCGGTACGCACCACGCCGCTCACGGCGCTGGACACCAGATAGACGCTGACCAGGGTCACGCTGGCCCAGACCAGGATGCCGTGCAGGGCGCCTTCGCGCTGGGCCAGGCGACCGGCGATCCAGGCACCGACGAAGACCGACACCACGGCGCTGACGCCGACCCAGATACCGGTGCCCTTGCCCAGGCCGGACAACGGATTGGCTTCCTGCTGCGGATCGATGGAAGCCGAGCCGATGGCGGTGCCGAGCAGGCTCAGCAGCAGCGACACGGTCAGGGCGATGACCACGCCGGCGATGATCGAACTCCAGGAAATACGCTTCAGCAGCGGTGCGGTAGCGGTAGCCGTGGTGGCCGCATAGGCTGGGGTGTGGCGGGCGTCGTAGGACATGGCAAGTGCTCCAGGGTGGTTATGGGAAGAACTTATTGTGGTAACGGATTGATACCGTCACGCTTTTAGAAGTTCCCAGACCAGCATTCCAGAGCCACCAAAGGTCGTCAGACCTCAGTTATCCGCTATCCAAGAAGGATATCGGCCAGCAGCTTCACATTGAGCACCACGATCAGCCCGGCGATCGCCCAGGCCAGCACCTGTGTGAGCCGACCGATCACGAAGCTACCCATCAGCTGGCGATCCGAGACGAAGCGCACCAGTGGGATCACCGCGAAGGGCAGCTGCATGGACAGCACCACCTGACTCAGCACCAGCAGCTTGGCCGTGCCGCTTTCCCCATAGAGACCGGTCACCACCACCACCGGGATCACGGCGATGCCGCGGGTGATCAGCCGCCGCGCCCAGTCGGGAATGCGCAGCGACAGGAAGCCTTCCATGACGATCTGGCCGGCCAGGGTCGCGGTGACCGTGGAATTGATGCCCGAGGCCAGCAGCGCCACCGCGAACAGCAGCGAGGCAATACCCACGCCCAGCATCGGCGACAGCAGATGGTAGGCGTCCTGGATCTCGGCCACGTCGGTGCGCCCGGCGCTGTGGAACACCGCCGCGGCGGTGATCAGGATGGCCGCGTTGACGAACAGCGCCAGCATCAGCGCCAGGGTGCTGTCGGCCACCGCCCAGCGCAGGCCCATCCGGCGCCCCTCCTCGGTCCGCGGATAGGCGCGGGTCTGCACGATGGACGAATGCAGATAGAGGTTATGGGGCATCACGGTGGCGCCGATGATGCCGATGGCCAGGTAGAGCGCAGCCGGATTGGTGACGATTTCCGCCTTGGGCAGGAAGCCGTCGGCGATCGCGGCGATGGACGGCTGGGCCAGCACCATCTGCACACCGAAGCAGACGAAGATCAGCGTCAGCAGGGCGATGACGAAGGCTTCCAGCCAGCGAAAGCCGCGATTCATCAGCAGCAGGATGAGAAAGACGTCCAGCGCCGTGAGGATGGCGCCCCACATCAGCGGGATGCCGAACAGCAGATTCAGCGCGATGGCGGTGCCGATCACCTCGGCCAGGTCGCAGGCGATGATGGCGATCTCGCAGGCGATCCACAGCAGCAGGCTCACCGGCCGCGAATAACGCGCGCGGCAGGCCTGGGCCAGGTCCAGCCCGGTGGCGATGCCCAGCCGTGCGGCCAGGGCCTGCAGCAGGATGGCCATGAGGTTGGAGAGCAGGATCACCGACAGCAGCAGGTAGCCGAATTGCGAGCCGCCGGCCAGGTCCGTGGCCCAGTTGCCCGGATCCATGTAGCCCACCGAGACCATGTAGCCGGGGCCGAGAAAGGCCAGCAGCCGCCGCAACCAGCTGCCGCCTTCGGGCACCGGCACGCTGGCATTCATCCGCCCAAGGCTGGGCCGGGCGGACGGCGCAGGCTCCTGCCAGGCAGGCTCGACGTAGCTGGCGGATTCTTTCATGGCGGACTCGTGCGGCAAGGTAGGACTACCCTTTGGAGAATTTAGCCTAGGCTAAAATTCACACATCCGGCAATAAAAAATCTCTATCTCATCCGTCGATAACGCCCATTGGCGAAGGAATCTTTGGTATTCGCCCGCAACTCGGTCAAAATGGCGCCCGATCGCGTCCTCTCGACGCGCCTCAGGTCTTTGCGGAGAAGGTCATTCAGGTGGGCAACATGACAAAGGACGACGAACTGCTGAATCGGTTGGTCGATCCATCCATTCATATGGAAGGTTTTCAACAGGTCCGCGAGGCGCATCGTCAGGAGCTGATCGAAGACTATGTCGAGCTCATTTCCGACCTCATCCGGGACGGCGGTGAAGCCCGTCAGGTCGACATCGCCGCGCGCATCGGCGTGGCCCAGCCGACCGTGGCCAAGATGCTCAAGCGCCTGGCCGCCGCCGGCCTGATCGTGCAGCGCCCCTATCGCGGCGTCTTCCTCACCCCCGAGGGCGAAGCCCTGGCCGAAGCCAGTCGCGCCCGCCACCATGTGGTCGAGACCTTCCTGCTGACCCTGGGCGTGGACGCCGATACCGCGCGGCGCGATGCCGAAGGCATGGAGCACCATGTCAGCGAGGCCACCCTGGAAGTCTTCCGGCGCTTTATCGCCAGTCGTCAGGCCTGACGGCTGCGGCTTTAGTCGAAAGTCGCTGCGCTTCCCTTAAGAAAATCCTGGCACCGTCGAAGTAGTGGAAGTCATACTTTCACTCTTCCTGGTGTCCTGCCATGTTCAATCGCCCGCTCAAGACCGAACTCGCCCAACTGCGCGCCGAGGTCGCCGAATTGCGTCAGCTGCACGCCGGCTTCGAAAGCCAGGCGCTAAGTCTTACCGTGGATGACCGCGGCAACATCGAGCGGGTCAACGAGCGCTTCTGCCGCGAAATGGGCTATCGCGCTGAGAACGTGGTGGGACGTCCGCTGGATGCCTTCATTCCGGAATACGTCAAACAACTGCCCTGCTATCGCGACCTCAAGAATGCGCTCAGCCAGGGCAACCAGACCAGCGGCATGTACCGCCTGCTGCGGGCCAACGGCCAGGAAGCCTGGCTCTATGCCACCTGGCAGCCGCTGCGCGACGCCGACGGCCGCATCCACAAGACCATCTGCTACGGCAACGACCGTACCGAACAGGTCGAGACCTCCACCGAGCATTCCGGGCTGATCAACGCCCTGCTGCGATCCACCGCGGTCATCGAATTCAACCTGGCCGGCGAGGTGCTCACCGCCAACGACCGCTTCCTGCAGGGCATGGGCTATTCGCTGCAGCAGATCCAGGGCAAGCACCACCGGCAGTTCTGCACCAGCGAAGAAGCCAATTCCGCCGAATACCAGGCGTTCTGGGCGCGGCTGAATCGCGGCGAATTCATCGCCAGTCGCTTCAAGCGCCTTGACAGCCATGGCCGTACCGTGTGGCTGGAGGCCTCCTACAACCCGGTGCTCAACACCCGTGGCGAGCTGTACAAGGTGGTCAAATTCGCCACCGTGATCACCGAGCAGGTGGAACAGGAACAGGCGGTGGCCGAGGCGGCCAAGGTCGCCTTCGACATCTCCCAGCAGACCGACGAAAGCGCCCGCCAGGGTGCCGAGGTGGTGCAGAATACCGTCTCGGTGATGCGCAAGATCGCCGAGGAGCTACAGGTCGCCTCCAACGGCATCGAGGCCTTGGGCGAGCAGTCGCTGGTCATCAGCACCATCGTCAAGACCATCAGCGGCATCGCCGAACAGACCAACCTGCTGGCGCTCAACGCCGCCATCGAAGCGGCGCGGGCCGGTGAACAGGGCCGGGGCTTCGCCGTGGTGGCCGACGAGGTCCGCCAACTGGCCGGCCGCACCAGCAAGGCCACCGAGGAGATCGTCGGCGTGGTGCAGCAGAACCAGCAGCTGGCGCAGACCGCGGTCGCCAACATGGCAGCGAGCAAGCACCAGGCGGAACAGGGCCTGCAACTGGCCAATGCCGCCGGTACCCGCATCACCGAGATCCAGGACGGCGCCCAGCGCGTGGTGGGTGCGGTGGGTCAGTTCGCCCGCCGCCTGAACTAGCGCGCCCGCCTCAGGCCGGCGCCGGACGCCGCCGGCCGAGCAGCCCCAGCGCGGCCAGGGTCACGCCCAGGCTGACCAGCAGGCAAAGCCCGAGCAGACCACGATCCCCCCAACTTTCCCGCGCCAGGGCATAGCACCAGGGCGCGGCCGCCGAGAGCAGAAAGCTCGGCGCCAGCAGCTTGCCGGTCAGCCGCGCATAGAGCGCACGGTCGAACAGTTCCAGCGGCAGGCTGGCTCGCAGCACCGCCACCAGGCCGTTGAGGGCGCCATAGAGAAAGACGAAGCCGGCGGTGAGGCCCAGGTGGCCTTCGCTCGCCAGCGCCAGGGCGAAACTCAGCGGCAGGCCCAGGCCCAGCAACAGATTGAGCTGGCGCGCCGAAAGCCGCTGCCCGGAGGCCAGTTCCGCCAGCCGCGCGCAGACCTGGCCGATCCCCCACAGCGCCGCCACCCCCACCGGCACCCCACGCTCGGCCAGCAGTGCCGGCAGATGCGCCGACAGTCCCGCCGAAAGAAAGCCGATCAAGGCCATCCCGGTGGCGAACAGTACCCCGGCCAGGCGTGGCGAGCCGCCCGCCGCCGCGACGGGCACCTCGGCACTGGGCAGGCATCCCCGTACATTGGGCAGCGGCAGAAGCAACAGCAGCCCGGCCAGGGCGATGCCGGCATAGACCACCAGCCCCAGGCGCCAGCCCAGCCCCTCCAGCAGCCAATGTCCCAATGGCCAGAACACCGCCGAGGCCAATCCACCGAGCAGGGTGATGCGCACCATCACCGCCCGCGACCGCTCGCCGGCCAGCCGCGCCAGGGTGGCGAAGGCGGCGTCGTACAGCGACAGGCGCATGCCCACGCCCAGGGTCACCCAGGCCAGGTAGAACAGCGGCGCCGACTGGGCCGCGGCCAGGCCCAGGCAGCCCAGGGCATCGAGCACCAGGCCGAGTTGCAGGGTGCGACAGCCACCCAGGCGTTCGATCACCGCGCCGCTGAAGGGCGAGACCAGGCCCATGGTCAGCATCGCCAGGGAAAAGCCGCCATAGACCCAGCGCGCGTCCCAGCCCAGCCCCGCGGCCATCGCCGGGCCATAGACCCCGGGCAGATAGAAGGCCAGGCCCCAGGCCAGCAACTGCATGAGCCCCAGTTGCCAGATGGCGCGATCGCTCGGCATCGGCGTCATCAGCGCGTGCCCGGGGTCCGCTCGCCCTCTCCCAGGCTGCGCTGCATCAGCACCGTGTCCACCCAGCGCCCGTGCTTGAAGCCCACCGCCTCGAAGGTGCCGACGGTGCGAAAGCCCAGCCGCTGGTGCAGGGCGATGGAGCCCTGGTTGGCGCTGTCGCCGATCACCGCCACCAGCTGGCGAAAACCCGCCGCCGAGCAGGCCGCGACGATCTCTTCCAGCAGGCGGCGGCCAATGCCCTGGCCGCCCAGGCCGTCTCGCACGTACACCGAGTCTTCCGCGGTGTGGCGATAGGCCAGTCGCGGGCGATAGAGCACCGCATAGGCATAGCCCACCACCTCGCCCTCCAGCTCGGCCACCCGGTAAGGCAGTCCGGCCTGGCGTACCGCGGCCAGGCGGCGTCCCAGCTCGGCGAGGTCCGGCGGTTCCAGCTCGAAGCTGGCGCAGCCATGCAGGACATGCGGGGCATAGATGGCCTGGATGGCCGGCAGATCGGCAGGGGTGGCATCGCGCAACAGCAGAGCGGTGTTCACGGGAGAGGTCCATTCACGGGATCGATAGGGCGATCATGCCGGGACGGCCAGCCAAAGATAAAGCTATGCTCGGTTATCACTGGTATAAGCGAAACCTTGGCATGGTCGACCTCAACCTCACTCAGCTAGAGACCTTCGTCCAGGTCGTCGCTACCGGCAGCTTTTCCGCCGCAGCCGATCGCCTGGGGCTGAGCCAGCCGGCGGTCAGCCTGCAGATCCGCCAGCTGGAACGGCGCCTGGGCCTCAAGCTGCTGGAGCGCCTGGGGCGCGGCCTCAAGCCCACCGCCGCGGGCCGTCTGCTGCTGGATCACGCCGAACGGATCCAGACCGCGGTGGACCAGGCCCTGCAGGCCCTGGCCAGCCATGGCGAGACGGTCGCCGGCCGGGTCGCCATCGGCACCGGCGCCACCGCCTGCATCCACCTCCTGCCGCCGCTGCTGGGCCAGTTGCGCCAGCGCTTTCCGCAGCTGGATGTGCGGGTCAGCACCGGCAACACCCTGGACGTCCTGCGGGCGGTGGAAGACAACCGCCTCGACCTGGGCCTGGTCACCCTGCCCGCCAGCGGTCGCAACCTGCAGGTGGAACCCCTGCTGGAGGATGCCTTCGTCGCCCTGCTCCCGCCTGCAGGTTCGTTACCAACGGGTGCGCTGGCCCCGGCAGACCTGGCCGAGACGCCGCTGCTAGCCTTTGAGACCGGCAGCAGCACCCGGCTGCTGATCGACGACTGGTTTCGTCGCGCCGGCCAGGCCAGCCGCCCGGTGATGGAGCTGGGCAGCATCGAGGCGCTCAAGGAACTGGTGGCCGCCGGCCTCGGCTACAGCCTGGTGCCCGGCATCGCCGTGGCCACCGAGCACCATCGCCACGGACTAAGAGTGCAGCCGCTGGCACCGCCCCTGACCCGCACCCTGGCCCTGGTGCTGCGCCGCGACAAACCCCTGGGTCGCCCGCTGCAGCAGGTACTGGAAGCGTTACGACAGCTGCGCCGCTGATAGAGGCTCGACCAGACGCCCACCACGCCCTATCATTCAATGATTCAACGATCCTTGTATTATTGAACCATGAATGAAGAGCTTGCCGTTTCCGCCCTTGCCGCCCTCGCCCACGCCCAGCGCCTGAAGGTCTTTCGTGCCCTGGTGGTCGCCGGCACGACCGGCCTTACCCCCAGCCAGTTGGCCGATCAGCTCGAGGTAGCCCGCAGCAACCTCTCCTTCCACCTCAAGGAGCTGGCCAATGCCGGTCTGGTTTCGGTGGAACAGCAGGGCCGCAATCTCATCTATCGCGCAGCCTATGACCAGATGAATGCCCTGCTCGGCTACCTGACCGAGCACTGTTGCGCCGGCAGCGACTGCGCGGTCAGCGCACCGCCGCGCTGCTCCTGCTGACCTCCGTCCCTCCACCGCCAACCACAAGACCAGGCCCGCCATGCACAGTCCCCCCGCCTGCCCCCCGGCAGCACCCGCCATGAACACCTTCGAGCGTTACCTCAGCCTCTGGGTCGCGCTCTGCATCCTCGCCGGCATCGCCCTTGGCCAGCTGGCTCCGGGCCTGTTCCGCGCTATCGGCCGGATCGAGGTGGCCCAGGTCAATCTGCCGGTCGGCCTGCTGATCTGGGTCATGATCGTACCTATGCTGCTCAAGGTGGATTTCAGCGCCCTCGGCCAGGTGCGCCAGCACTGGCGCGGGATCGGCGTCACCCTGTTCGTCAACTGGGCGGTCAAGCCCTTCTCCATGGCGCTGCTCGCCTGGCTGTTCATTCGCGTGCTCTTCGCGCCCTGGCTGCCGACGGAGCAGTTGGACAGCTACATCGCCGGGCTCATCCTGCTGGCAGCGGCGCCCTGCACCGCCATGGTCTTCGTCTGGAGTCGACTCACCCAGGGCGATCCGCTGTTCACCCTGTCCCAGGTCGCGCTGAACGACACCCTGATGATCTTCGCCTTCGCCCCCATCGTCGGCCTGTTGCTGGGCCTGTCGTCGATCACGGTGCCCTGGGCCACGCTGCTGCTCTCGGTGGTCCTCTACCTGGTGCTGCCGGTGATCCTCGCCCAGCTCTGGCGGCGGGCGCTGCTGCGCCAGGGTCAGGCCGCCTTCGACCGCACCCTGGCCCGTCTGGGCCCTCTCTCGATGGCCGCCCTGCTGGCCACCCTGGTGCTGCTGTTCGCCTTCCAGGGCGAGGCCATCCTGGCGCAGCCGCTGGTGATCGCCCTGCTCGCCGTGCCCATCCTGATCCAGGTGCTGTTCAATTCGGCCCTGGCCTACTGGCTGAATCGTCTGGTGGGCGAGAGCCACAGCGTGGCCTGTCCCTCGGCGCTGATCGGCGCCAGCAACTTCTTCGAACTGGCGGTGGCCGCTGCCATCAGCCTGTTCGGCTTCCACTCGGGCGCCGCCCTGGCTACCGTGGTGGGCGTCCTGATCGAGGTACCGCTGATGCTGCTGGTCGTGCGCCTGGTGAACGGCTCGCGTGGCTGGTACGAACGGGGTGCCGCTTCCCACCGTCGAGACCGTCCATGACCAGCACCATCACGATCTACCACAACCCCGCCTGCGGCACCTCGCGCAACGTGCTGGGCCTGATTCGCAACAGCGGCGTCGAGCCGACGGTCATCCACTACCTGGAAACACCGCCCGACCAGGCGCAGCTGGAGCGGCTGATCGCCGACCTGGGCATGCCGGTGCGCGAGCTGCTGCGCCAGAAGGGTACGCCCTACGCCGAGCTGGGCCTGGACGATCCGCAGCTGGATGACGCGGCCCTGATCGCCGCCATGCTGCAGCATCCCCTGCTGATCAATCGACCCATCGTGGTGACCCCCCTAGGTACCCGCCTCTGCCGGCCCTCGGAACGGGTACTGGAGATCCTGCCCGAGCCGCAGCGCGGTCCCTTCGTCAAGGAGGATGGCGAGGTAGTGGTTCTCTCTGCGGCGCCGCGCGGCTGATCGGGGCCCCCATGCGCGACATCGCCCGCGATAAGGACAGCGCCTGGCAGGTCTTGCTGATCTTCCTGCGCCTGGGCTGCACCAGCTTTGGCGGCCCCATCGCCCACCTCGGCTACTTCCGCCAGGCCTTCGTCACGCGGCGCCAGTGGCTGGACGAAGCCGCCTATGCCGAGCTGGTCGCGCTCTGCCAGCTGCTGCCCGGCCCGACCAGCAGCCAGGTCGGCATGGCCCTGGGCCTGGGGCGCGCCGGTAGCTGGGGTCTGCTGGCGGCCTGGCTGGGTTTCACCCTGCCCTCCGCCCTGCTGCTGATCCTGTTCGCCCTGGGCCTCGCCCACTTTCCGGGATTGGCCGACTCGGGCGCGGTGCATGGGCTCAAGGTCTTTGCCGTGGCGGTGGTGGCCCAGGCGGTCTGGAGCATGGGCCGCAGCCTCTGCCCGGATACCTCGCGCCGCATCCTGGCGCTGGTCGCCGCCGGCCTGGCGCTCTGGCTGCCCGGTTCGGTGGGCCAGCTGCTGGGCCTGGGTCTGGCCGCCCTGGTCGGACGCCTGGCCCTGGCGCCCGCCGCCACGCCGCCGGCCCCGAGCCTGCAAACGGGACTCTCCCGGCGCCTGGGTGTCGTCGCACTGCTGCTGTTCCTGCTGCCGCTGCTGCTCTTACCCGTCTGGGACAACCTGGCCGCGGGTGTCTATCGCGCCGGCGCCCTGGTGTTCGGCGGCGGCCATGTGGTGCTGCCGCTGCTGCAGGCGGTGGTGGTGCCCAGCGGCCTGGTCAGTGATAGCCAGGTCATGGCCGGCTATGGCCTGGCCCAGGCGGTGCCCGGCCCGCTGTTCACCTTTGCCGCCTACCTGGGGATCCTGGTACCCGCGGCCCTGCCCGCCTGGCTCAATGGCCTGCTCTGGACCCTGCTGATCTTTCTGCCCGGCGCCCTGCTGCTGCTCGCGGCCCTGCCGTTCTGGCAGTCACTGCGCCAGCACCCCGGCTGGCAACGCCTGCTGACCGGACTCAACGCCGGAGTCGTCGGTCTGCTGCTCGCGGCGCTCTACGATCCGGTGTGGACGGGGGCGATCCGCAGCCTGACGGATGTCGTCCTGGCCGCCCTGGCCCTGGCGCTACTCCTGCGCACCCGCTGGTCACCGGTGCTGATCGCGCTGCTGGTCGCCTTAATCGTCTGTCTATTGAACTTTTAGCGCACTACCGTTTAGCGGCATCCCACTAGTGGCCCGATGAAATTGCGGCGTGGTTCGCTGTAGGTCCGTGGAAAGCTAGGCACTGTCGGCGTGACGTTCCGCTGTGTGAAACGTCTTGCCCTGCGCGAGAACGTGTCCAGCGAGCGCAAGGCCTGACCTGCATTAAGGATGACCGCAATGACCTACAAGAACCCCCTGGACACCCCCGCTCCCCTGTTCACCGCTGCCGCCACCACCAAGGCGCCGCTGACCGCCGCCCCCGCCAAGCCGGCCGGCATCTCTGACGGCGTCACCTACTACGCCTTCCAGAGCCAGCCGCGGCTGACCCTCGACATCAATACCGCGCCCGAATACGTTGGCTTCGCCAAGACCTTCGATGCCAAGGGCCCCCACTACGCGGCCGGCTCGACCCTGAACGAACTGACCCTGACCGGTCACTGGGAAGGCCAGCTGACGCGCCTCGACGGCCATACCCGCGGCGCCACCGCCAGCGACGGCACCCTGGATTCGAGCATCACCAAGCTCACCGTCAGCCTCACCGACACCGCTGACAACCAGTTCCACGAAGGCGACATCATCACCCTCAACAACTTCGACGGCCTGCAGACCTTCGACGGCTCCAAGTCCACCGCCGGCCTGTCGATCGACTTCCTCAATGGCTACGAGCACGGCCTGGATCACCTCTATTCCAGCCAGAGCGCCTTCCTCAAGAGCGTGACCACCGGCAGCGGCAACGACCTGATTCAGGTCAGCACCATCGCCGCGCCGGAACTCGACAGCGTGGCCGCCCTGAGCAACTGCCGGGTCAAGACCCTTAGCGTCGACAGCGGCGCCGGCAACGACCAGATCGGCGCCCATATCCAGCAGGCCGACATCGTCATCAAGGCCGGTGCCGGCAACGATTTTGTCGACCTGCTGTTCACCGAAGGGGTGGCTGCCCACAACGCCACCGTACGCGGCAACTATGGCCATGGCGCCACCGTCACCCTGGGTGAAGGCCGAGACACCCTCAGCCTGCTCACCTCCAGCCTGGTCAACTTCGACGGTTCCAGCAGCGCCACCGCCAACCGCTCCCTGGCGGCCAATCACGTGACCGTGACCGACTACAACGCCAAGGACGACCAGATCGTTTTCGGCTCCTCGCTGTTCGTCGATGCGGCGGTCACCACCGTGGCGGACGCCACCCTCAAGGGCGCGACCAGCCTCTATGCCGCCCTGCAGCAGGTGGTCCAGACCACCACCGGCGACGTGCACGCCGCGGTCTTCCACTATGGCAAGGACACCTACGTCTTCCATGACGGCAGCGACCGCGGCCAGATTGATGCCTCGGACTCGCTGATCCAGCTGGTGGGTACGCACGACCTCACCGACGTGGCCTCCACCGTCGCCGCCGGCGAGCGCGGCATCGGCAACTGGGGCTGATCCCCTACGCTGCCCTGCCCCTTCCACAGGCAGGGCAGCGAGCGCTGGTTCCCAGCCCTGACCTCTCAGGGGCACTAGCCGGACGCATCCGGGGTCTGTCTAACCACACCCACCCCGCGTGCAAGAGGAAACCGAGATGAAGATCCTGATGGTCCTGACCTCCCATGACCAGCTCGGCGACACCGGCAAGAAAACCGGCTTCTGGCTGGAAGAATTCGCCGCTCCCTACTACGTCTTCAAGGACGCCGGTGCCGAGATCACCCTGGCCTCCCCCGCCGGCGGCCAACCGCCGCTGGACCCCAAGAGCGACGCGCCCGACGCCCAGACCGAGTCCACCGAGCGCTTCAAGAACGATCCCGAAGCGCAGCAGGCGCTGGCCAGCACCGTCAAGCTCGCCGAGGTGCAGGCCGAGGACTACGACAGCGTCTTCTATCCCGGCGGCCACGGCCCGCTCTGGGACCTCGCCGAATCCCGCGACTCCATCGCCCTGCTCGAAGCCTTCGCCCAGGCCAACAAGCCCTTCGGGCTGGTCTGCCACGCGCCCGGCGTGCTGCGCCACGTCAAGGCCGCCGATGGCACCCCGCTGGTCAAGGGCCGCACCGTCACCGGCTTCACCAACAGCGAAGAAGCCGGGGTGCAACTCACCGACGTGGTGCCCTTCCTGGTGGAAGACGAACTGAAGAAGCTAGGCGCCCGCTACGAAAAGGGCCCGGACTGGGGCGAATTCGTGGTCGAAGACGGCAACCTGGTCACCGGCCAGAATCCGGCGAGTTCGGAAGCCGCGGCAGACGCCTTGCTGACCAAGCTGGGCTGAGCGGCCCGAACCTGAAAGAGCCCGCCTGATGGCGGGCTTTTTTCTGGGGACCGCCAATGCCTACGCACGGCAGTTTTCCGCACTGCATCCTCGCTCTGCTGACCAAGTGCCACTAGTCGCAAAGATTGCAGAATTCCTGGCGCCAGCCGACAGCCTCTCATGAGCGCAGCCTTAGCCCTGCGCCGCCCAGGCTGGAAAGGATATTCCGTGCAAGCTATTACCTGGTCGTATTTTCAGAGCCTTGCCCGATGAAGAGACTCCTGCTCGGCGTGCGCGCCCTGATGTCCGTGCCCAAGGACAATCCTGGCCTGATCAGGGCGCAATACCTCGCGCTGTCGCGCCAGCTGCCGATGATGTACTTCATCCTGCTGACCAACACCCTGATGCTGGCCGGCACCCACTACGCCGTCGCGCCACGCTGGCTGGTGCTCTACTGCCCGCTGGTCATGACGCTGTTCGGCGTGATCCGGGCGGCCGAATGGATCCGCACGCGCAATCAACCGCGCAGTCCGACGCAGATGCTCACGGCCCTGAAGCGCACCAACCGACTGGCGCCCTTCGTGGCCTCGGCCTTCACCGCCTGGGCGCTGGCGTTGTTTCCCTATGGCGACAGCTATACCCAGGCGCATGTGGGCTTCTACATGGCCATCACCGTAATCGGCTGCATCTTCTGCATGATGCACCTGCTGCCCGCGGCCCTGGCCACCACCGCCGTGGTCAACACCGCCTTCGTAGTGTTCTTCGCCTCCACCACCATCAGCACCTTCGTGGCCACGGCGATCGACGTCCTGCTGGTGTCCATCGCCATGCTGGTCATCCTCAAGGCGCAGTACGGCGACTTCACCCGGCTGGTGAACATGCAGGCGCAGACGGCGAAACTCAGCGAGGAAAATCTCAAGCTGGCCAACCAGGACAGCCTGACCGGCCTGGCCAATCGGCGGCAGTTCTTCTCCCGCCTCGATACGCTGCTGGCCGACGCGCGCACCCAGGGGACCCGCCTGGCCGTGGGCCTGATCGACCTGGACGGTTTCAAGCCGATCAACGATCTCTATGGCCATAGCGTGGGCGACCGACTGCTCCATCAGGTCGGCCAGCGCCTGAGCAGGCTGCTGGGCGAGGACGTCCACCTCGCCCGCCTGGGCGGCGACGAATTCAGCCTGATCATCACCGGGGTCTTGAACGATGAGCAGCTGCGGGCGTTTGGCGAAAGGGTCTGCGCCAGCCTGCGCGAGCCCTTCCTGCTGGTGGACCTGCCCATCCAGATCAGTGGCTCGCTGGGCCTCGCGACCTTTCCCGACCAGGCCTTTTCCGCCACGGACGTCTATGAGCATGCCGACTACGCCCTGTACCAGAGCAAGCGCCACCGTCCCGGCACGGCCTGCCTGTTCAGCACCGCCCATCGCCAGCAACTCAATCGCGAAGGCCTGACCGAACAGGCCCTGCGCCGGGCCGACCTGGAGCGCGAGTTCTACATGGTCTTCCAGCCCATCGTGGACATCCGCAGCAAGCAAACCGTGGCCTTCGAGGCGCTCGCCCGCTGGGAAAGCCCGGAGCTGGGCAACGTCCCGCCGGGTGATTTCATCGCCACCGCCGAGCGCGTCGGCATGGTCAATCGCCTGACCCTGCCGCTGCTGAACAAGGCGCTGAACGCGGCCGCGCGCTGGCCTGCCGGCATCCGCCTGGCCTTCAACCTCTCCGCCCACGACTGTGCCTCCGAGGAAGCCGCCCAACAGATCGTCGAACTGATCAAGCACAGCCCGTTCGACCCGGCCTGTCTGGATCTCGAAATCACCGAAACCGCCGCCATCCAGGACCTGCCCCAGACCCAGCGCGCTATCAGCCGCTTCCGCGAACTGGGCTGCGGCATCTCCCTCGACGACTTCGGCACCGGCTATTCCAGCCTGAGCCAGATCCACGCCCTCCCCCTGACCAAACTCAAGGTGGACCGCACCTTCGTCACCAACCTCCACCTCGACCCGGCCAGCTTCAAGATCGTCAAATCCCTGATCGCCCTGTGTCAGGACATGCAGCTGGAATGCATCGTGGAAGGGGTGGAAACCGCAGCAGAACTGGGTGCGCTGAAGAATCTAGGCTGTACAAGGGCGCAGGGATATCTGTTCGCCAAGCCGATGCGGGCGAGTGATATTAGGGGTTGGTTGGAGGGGAAGCAGCTGGAGAAGGTGCTGGCGGTTTGACTTGCAGGGGTATCAGGTGCGACGCAATCTCTTGTCCAAGCAGCGATCTCTCGCTTAGACGCGTCCGCTCACACCTGTAATCCCGTAACACCTTGCCCTGCCTAGGTTTACGTAGGTGCTCGTGCCATTTCATTCAGAAGCTTGAAGAAGTTTAGCTTAGGCCGATAAGTATGGGCTTGACCCTGCACTCCTGAAGCCTGCGGAAAGCCGATATAGACATACTTGCTTGCGCGACACGCTTGGCCCGTCGGTCCTAGAACATGAATACCGTGATGTGATCATTCCGTGGCTGCAGGCGGCCAAAAGAGGACGTAGACAAGCGACCGCTACCGACCCAAAGCTGCCGTTGGCGTAGGGCCGCTAGTGACCAGAAGCGGACGCCTGGGACAGCAGCCCACGCCTTAGAGGTTCTTGCCTCTTAGCGTTGTTAGACATTGCGACCCTGTCTAGCGAACAACGCCGTCCCCTGGTTTGTTCAACCAGCGAAACGAATGGCTGATAGCATTGGGCACAACGTGCCCTACAGTAAGATCCAGTTGACTAGGAGAACATGATGTCCAAGGACAATACCGATCTAGAGCAGACTGTCAGCACCACGGTTTTAGGTATGGAAACCAGCGACTATAGGTTTGAAAGCTTTTGCAATGCAATCGTCTCCACGCTGGAAGGAGGTGCTGTCATATTTTCTACTTCTCTTTCCTGGGATCTGGGGCGAGATGGTGTCGGCGGGGGCAGAGCCTCGGGATTATATGTTTGCACTAGCTTGCGTGATGACATAGATGCGAAAGCTCTTTCTGATATAGCCAGAATAACTGCAACCACAAGTAATATTTCCCGAATTTATTTTTGTTCTTCCCACTGCCTAAGCGAACATCGACGCCAATCAATTGAAAGTCTGCTTGCCGATAAAGTCGATAAAGCTTTTCCAATAATTTGCCTGGGTGCAAGTCAGCTTGTAGAGACGGATCTTAGCCGCAGTTCAGGCCTGTTGGAGCGGCACTATGGGTCTGAAATAAGCAATGCGCTTAGATCGATTGGTCGTGGATCCAGCGACGATACTGAGATTCGTGGCTTGAGACTAGCTTTGATTTCATCATCCGCCGATAACTCTGCAGAGATAAGGTTTGAGGTATACGCATCTGGGGTGCTAGATGTGCTTGCAGATGAAAAATCTCGCACTTTAGAAGCATTGGCTCGTGATTTTTCAGGCCTGTTGAGGCTACAAAGAAATGTCGCTCGCGAGGCAATAATTCCAGCTATCTCGCGACTTTGCGAAAGTGGATTTATAGAAGAAAAAAGCGGTATATATTGTGTGACTCCCAGTGGGCTCGTAGCAAGACAGGATCGAGAGAAAGGCGCGGCTGTACGTTTGTTGGAGGGACGCCAGGCTATTAGAGAGGTTTTGGAAAATGCAATTGGTTCCCGTTTCTTAGATAATCAATTTAGCCGTATTTGGGAAGTCCTCGAAGATAAGATGGCTCAGTATTTTCTGTTGCGTGGCGATGCTCTTGTAGCGGAAATTAGCGCACTCATAAATGAGGAGCACCAAATAACGCATCTTACCTCGCCTTTGAGCTTTCTGGATGAGTTTGCCACGGCTGTAGCCGCTACATCTCAACATCCACAACAGCGAGAGGAGCTAAAGCAGGCTATAAAGGATATGTTTACTGACCGAACCAGCGCAGCAACTGACTGGCTAGTTCGACTTAGTGCAAGCTTTCTTTCTCTTTGTGCTGCGGGACTAGAACACTCCAGCAACTCTGCGCTCTCAAAGCTTTTCGCGAGAACGACTTTGGTGCTCGATACTGATGTGGTTTTATCTCTTCTAGGTACGGGAGAGCCAGAGCACAACTCTGTCGAGATGATTGTTGATAGATGGACGCGCCTCAATGGAAATGTCTTTGCACCTACTCCTGTTTTAGAAGAGGTTGCCTATCATGCTTATATCGCAACTCGCGATTATGAGGAGGTGAGGCATCAATTGCCCGGGACAGCAGAAGAACGTTTGCAACTCATTGATAACGTATTCGTTCGCTCTTTTGCTCAGTTAATGGCAGATAAGAAGGCGCAACCGACTCATTGGTCAGCCTATCTAAAAGATTTCAAGGGAGATAGCGAATATGATTTTAGTCGTATATCTTCCGCATTATCGGATTACAAAATAGGACAACTTTTTGATCGATCTACTCAGGAGTCCGATCTGGAGGAAAGGGTACGTCGCTTTCTAGTCGAGGGCGCTAGTGACAGGTACACCGGTAGAGCTCTTAGAAATGCTCAGGATAAAGCTCGGCGTGATGCCGAGATATACTCGGCACTAATTCATCATCTAAGGCTGGTTAAGAGCGAAGATCCCGCAGCTACGTGCCTACTCGTAAGTTCCGCGCGGCGACTAGTGCAGGTTGATACTCGCTTCCAGAGAAGTGGAGAGCAGCAGTTGGTCATCTCTGTTGCGGCGCTTCTACAGCTTATCTCCCTATTGCCTGATGTGACGCTTGGCCTGTCAGCAATGAAAGCGTTCCTATTTGATGAGAGAAGGCGCGGATTCTCTTCTGAACTCGAAAGAGCACTGTTGAGGCTCGTGCGCTCTAGCGGAACTTATTCTTTGCCTTGGGCGAAGCGAGGTTCGCTCATGCGCTCTGTCAGGGATCGACTAATTCAAGATGCGCACCAGCAGGGTAAGCGCAAGCTATCGGCTGACGACATCGCTCGAATCGAACACGAGTCTCTCATGCCCGAGAGAGCCCCCCAGACGGCAGCCTTGCTCCATCAGGCCTTAGAAGCCATCGCCGTTGATCCGCGTTTGGAGCAGGAAAACACTGCATTGAGAGCTGAAATCAGACAGCTTAAAACGGAGTTGGAGCATCGTCAGACTGTTGCCCGAACTAGTCAGAAGCGGCGCAAGCACAAGCGTAGAAAATAGATGACGATTGAGTCCGCCGTACCAAATAATGAATTGACGCAAATTTCCAGGCGATCTCGGAAAGCTAGAGTGGCGCCCTTGTTTGCGAAACTCCATTAAGGAATGTTCCTGACAGTAATGAGCTCAGCGCAAATGGCCTCGTAGAAAGGATGCAGGTCAGTAGTGATCGGCCGCCCCTGGCCGGAAGCTGCTCACCACCAACGGCCGCTTTGGGTCGTTAGCGGTCAGTCATGAATGACTGCTTTCGTCCCTGAGCCGCGTGTGCGACCGGTCACGTCAAATGCCAACGGCTACTCAGCACCTATGCAAATTGTTCCGATAGAGGGCAATTTCTTCCTCAAGCGACTAGCCGGAATGAAGGGCTGCCACACAGCCTAACCAATAGTTTTCCCAAGTTGCCTGAGCGTCCATTCATCAATCACATCAGCCTAGTTCTGCCCCATCGCACGACGCTGATCCCGCCACGACCTTGTTGTAAACGGTGCGCGAGTCCCCTCTGCTGGCGAGCTAGCTATTTCTCGATCCAGTCGGAGTCGTAACCCACCCCGTGCGAACGCTGCTGGCCGTGCGGCGCCAGTCGTGGAGACTGCCAGTATTCACCCTCATCAAAAACCAAAAGCCCGCAATTACGCGGGCTTTTGGCTTTTTCTGCAAGACGTACCGGGCTATGCCGGACGCGGGATCACTCCCACTCGATCGTCGCCGGCGGCTTGCTCGAGACGTCGTAGGTGACGCGGGAGATGCCGTCGATTTCGTTGATGATGCGGTTGGAGACCTTTTCCAGCAGCTCGTAGGGCAGATGGGCCCAGCGGGCGGTCATGAAGTCGATGGTTTCCACCGCGCGCAGGGCGACGACCCAGGCGTAGCGACGACCGTCGCCGACCACGCCGACGGATTTTACCGGCTGGAAGACGACGAAGGCCTGGCTGACCTTGTGGTACCAGTCGGCCTTGCGCAGTTCGGTGATGAAGATGTCGTCGGCCCGACGCAGCAGGTCGGCGTATTCCTTCTTCACTTCGCCGAGGATGCGCACGCCCAGGCCCGGACCCGGGAAGGGATGGCGGTAGACCATGTCGTAGGGCAGGCCCAGCTCCAGGCCGATCTTGCGCACCTCGTCCTTGAACAGTTCGCGCAGCGGCTCGACCAGTTTGAGGTTCATCTCCTCGGGCAGGCCGCCGACGTTGTGGTGGGACTTGATGACATGGGCCTTGCCGGTCTTGGCGCCGGCCGACTCGATGACGTCGGGGTAGATGGTGCCCTGGGCCAGGAACTTGATGTTGTCGAGCTTGCTGGCTTCGGCGTCGAAGACGTCGATGAAGGTGCGGCCGATGATCTTGCGCTTCTTCTCCGGGTCGGCTTCGCCTTCCAGGTTGGTCAGGAAGCGCTGCTCGGAGTTGGCGCGGATCACCTTGACGCCCATGTTCTCGGCGAACATGGCCATCACCTGGTCACCCTCGTGCAGGCGCAGCAGGCCGTTGTCGACGAAGACGCAGGTCAGCTGGTCGCCGATGGCCTTGTGCAGCAGGGCTGCGACCACCGAGGAGTCGACGCCGCCGGAGAGGCCCAGCAGCACGTTGGCGCTGCCGACCTGGGCGCGCACCTGGGCGATGGCGTCCTCGACGATGTTGGCCGGGGTCCAGAGGGCTTCGCAGCCGCAGATGTCCTTCAGGAAGCGCGAGAGGATGCGACCGCCCTGCTTGGTGTGGGTCACCTCGGGGTGGAACTGCACGCCGTACCAGCCGCGCTCGTCGTCACCCATGGCGGCGATGGCGCAGCTCGGGGTGCTGGCGACGATGTGGAAGCCGTCCGGCAGCTTGCCGACCTTGTCGCCATGGCTCATCCAGACGTCCAGGCCAAGCACGCCGTCGTCGTCGATGTGGTCTTCGATGCCTTCGAGCAGGCGGCTCTTGCCGACCACGTCGACCTTGGCATAGCCGAATTCACGGATGTTGGAGCCTTCGACCTTGCCGCCGAGCTGCTCGGCCATGGTCTGCATGCCGTAGCAGATGCCGAACAGGGGCACGCCCAGGTCGAACACCGCCTTGGGTGCGCGCGGGCTGCCAGCCTCATGGACCGACTCGGGACCACCGGCGAGGATGATGCCGCGCGGAGCGAAGGCACGGATGTCGGCGTCGTCCATGTCGAAGGGGTGCAGCTCGCAATAGACGCCCAGTTCGCGCACGCGGCGGGCGATGAGCTGGGTGTACTGGGAGCCGAAGTCGAGGATGAGGATGCGGTGGGCGTGGATGTCTTGGGACATGGCCAGGTCTCGATAGCGCTAGGTTCAGACGATTCGGGGCTGTAAGACAGCCCCGAATCGCAACGTAAGAACTAAGAGCCTGTTAAAAGTCCGCTGCGCGTCGGCCAAACCGCGTTGAAAATGGCTTCGGAATGCTCATTTACCCTTTGTAAACTCCGCTTCCTCAGCCATTTTCGCCTTGTTTGTCGCTAGCTCGCGGCGCTTTTAACAGGCTCTTGAATTAGGAATCAGCCCACGCGGTAGTTGGGCGCTTCCTTGGTGATCTGCACGTCGTGGACGTGGGATTCGGCCATGCCGGCGCCGGTGATGCGCACGAACTGCGGCTTGGTGCGCATCTGCTCGACGGTGGCGCAACCGGTGTAGCCCATGGAGGCGCGCAGGCCGCCCATCAGCTGGTGGATGATCGCCGCCAGCGGGCCCTTGTAGGGGACGCGGCCTTCGATGCCTTCGGGGACCAGCTTCTCGGCGCCGGAGGCGGAATCCTGGAAGTAGCGGTCGCTGGAGCCCTGGGTCTGGGACATGGCGCCCAGGGAGCCCATGCCGCGGTAGGACTTGTAGGAGCGGCCCTGGAACAGCTCGACCTCGCCCGGGGCCTCTTCGGTACCGGCGAACATGGAGCCCATCATCACGCAGTAGCCACCGGCGACGATGGCCTTGGACAGGTCACCGGAGAAGCGGATACCGCCGTCGGCGATCAGCGGGACGCCGGTGCCTTCGAGGGCGGCGGCGACGTTGGCGATGGCGGAGATCTGCGGCACGCCGACACCGGCGACGATGCGGGTGGTGCAGATGGAGCCCGGGCCGATACCGACCTTGACCGCGTCGGCGCCGGCGTCAGCCAGGGCCTTGGCGGCTTCGGCGGTGGCGATGTTGCCGCCGATGACCTGGACCTGCGGATAGGTCTCCTTGACCCAGCGCACGCGCTCGATCACGCCCTTGGAGTGACCGTGGGCGGTATCGACCACGATGACGTCGACGCCGGCGGCGACCAGGGCGGCCACGCGCTCGGGAGTCTCGGCGCCGGTACCGACGGCCGCGCCGACGCGCAGGCTACCGGCGTCGTCCTTGCTGGCGTTGGGGTAGGCCTTGGCCTTTTCGATGTCCTTGACGGTCATCATGCCCTTGAGGGCGAAGGCTTCGTCGACGATCAGCACCTTCTCGATGCGGTGCTTGTGCAGCAGCTCGCGGACTTCCTGCTTGTCGGCGCCTTCGCGCACGGTGACCAGGCGATCCTTGGGGGTCATGACTTCGCGCACCGGCACGTCGAGACGGGTCTCGAAGCGCACGTCGCGGGAGGTGACGATACCGACCAGGTCACGACCGGAGAGCACAGGAACACCGGAGATGTTGTGCATACGGGTCAGGTCGAACAGGTCGCGCACGCTGGCGTCGGCGTCGATGGTGATGGGGTCCTTCACCACGCCGGCCTCGAAGCGCTTGACCTTGCGGACTTCCGCGGCCTGCTGCTCGACGGTCATGTTCTTGTGGATGATGCCGATGCCGCCTTCCTGGGCCATGGCGATGGCCAGACGGGACTCGGTCACGGTGTCCATGGCGGCGGACACCAGGGGAATGTTCAGCTCGATGCCACGGGTCAGGCGGGTCTTGAGACTGACGTCTTTCGGCAGGACATCCGAATAGCCGGGGATGAGGAGAACGTCGTCGAACGTCAGGGCTTCTTGGCTGATGCGCAGCATGGCGGGCGCTCCCGGGCGGGAAAATTTAGGAGCGCGACATTATACCTGCGCTTGGGGATGGGCGGCAACGGACCTGGACACCAACGGTAAGAGGATTCGATTTACGTGAGAATGACTATCAACATAGAATCGCCGCCACTTTCCCCGCCCCTCTCGAGATCGCCCTTGAACACGCCGCCCAGAGCCCTTCGCCGTTTCGCGCCCTTCGCCTTCAGCACCCTGGCCCTGGCGACCAGTTCGAGCCTCCTGGCCGCGGAAAACGCCAGCCTCGCCCCCATGGACATTTCCGCCCCGGCTACGGAGGCCGACCAGGGCTATCGCGCGACCCGGGCCTCGACCGCGAGCAAGAGCGATGTGCCGATCAGGGAAGAGGCGCAGTCGGTGCAGACCGTGACTCCGCAGCTGATCCAGGACTACGAGGTGCGGACCCTGGACGATGCCTCGAAATTCGTCAGCGGCGTGACCCAGAGCAACACCCTGGCTGGGACCAAGGACGCCTTCGTCAAACGCGGCTTCGGCACCAACGCCGACGGCTCCATCTTCCGCGACGGGGTGCGCTCGAATCTGTCGCATAACTTCGACGCCACCGCCGAGCGTGTGGAAGTTCTGAAGGGCCCCGCCTCTCTGCTCTATGGCGCCCTGGAGCCGGGCGGCCTGATCAACGTGGTCAGCAAACAGCCGCAGTATCAACAGCGCACCACCCTGAGGGGCTCGGCCTACAGCGAGGGCGGCGGCAATCTCGGCGTCGACACCACCGGCCCCCTGGGCGACAGCGGCTTCGCCTATCGGCTGATCGCCGAGCGGCAGAGCGAGGACTACTGGCGCAACTACGGGGTGGATCAGCACACCCTGGTGGCGCCGTCGCTGTCCTGGACCGGCGAGCGCGCCAGCCTGACGCTGGCCTATTCCTACAATGATTACACCGGCCCGGTGGATCGGGGGACGGTGTTCGTCAATGGGCATCCCAGCAGCGCCAGCTACGACAAGCGCCTCGACGAGAAATGGGCCCAGACCAAAGGCATCACCGAGACGGCCAGTGCTCGTTTCGAGTACCAGCTCAGTGACGACTGGAAGACGCGGCTGATCTACGCCTGGAACAATGACAGGTACAGCCTGGACTTCGCTCAGCCAGCCTCTCTAGCCGCCAATGGCAACCTGCTGCGGGCGGCCAATGGCGCCCACTACGACTACGAGACCCAGTACACCAGTTGGGACTTCATCGGCAGTCAGGAAGTGTTTGGCCAACGTCATGAGCTGCTGGTAGGCATCGACCACGAAGAGAACAGCCAGTACCGCGGCAAGACCTATCGCAACACCAACACGCGGCGAAACATCAATATCAATGCGCCCGTCTATGGCAACCTGGCGCCGCCGAGCGATCTCAGTCCGACGCAGAGCAACCAGGATAGCGACCTCGACTCGACCTCCCTGTACTTCAAGGACAACTGGCACCTCAACGACCGCTGGATCCTGGTCCTCGGCGGGCGCTATCAACAGTTCGACCAGTACGCGGCTCAGGGTTTGGCACCCCATGTGGTCAACCTGGACAAGCGCGATCACGCAGTGACACCGCTGGCCGGACTAGTATTCAAGGCCACCGACGATCTATCGCTGTATGGCAATTACAGCCGCTCGTTCGTCCCCAACACCACGGTGGACGACCTGGGTACTACTTTCGATCCCGAAGAAGGCCGCAGCTTCGAGGTAGGCGCCAAGTATGACCTGGCGCCGGGGCTGAACCTGAACGTCGCGCTCTATGACATCGAGAAAAAGAACGTGGTCACCACTCGTACCGAGCGCGGCCTGACTATTGGCGAAGCCGCCGGCAAGGTCGGCTCGCGTGGCGTGGAGGTGGATCTCACCGGTCGCCTGGCCGAGCGCTGGGACGTCGTCGCCACCTACGCCTACGATCACACCGAGGTGCTCGACGATCCCAGCAACGAGGGCAATCGCCTGACGCAGGCGCCCAAGCACAGCGGCAGCCTCTACCTGACCCACCACCTGCTGGTGCCGTCCAACCTGGGTGGCTGGCACCTCGGCGGCGGCGCCCGCTACGTCGGCGAGCGCGCCGGCGATGCGGCCAACAGCTTCTACATGAGCAGCTACACCGTGGCCGACGCCTTCCTGCGCTGGGACCTGCCGGTGACCGGCTACCAGACCCGCCTGCAGCTCAACGTCGACAACCTGTTCGACAAGCAGTACTACCCATCGAGCGCCAACAGCCCGCTGCAGGTGGCAGTAGGCGAGCCGCGGACGGCGCGGTTGAGTGCCACGGTGAGCTTCTGATCCAGGGAATACGTCTACCTCTTAGCCCTCAGCGTGCGAAACAGGCCGAGGGCTGAGAGGTGCGATGCCCCCTTCCGGCAACGTCCTTCAGCGCCAACGAATGAGGCATGGTTCACTGACGGGGCGTGGAAAGGCAGGCACTGTCCAGCCCACGTTCGTTTGTTCAAGTCGTTTGCTCTTCTGAGCAAGTTCAGCGAGCGCTCAACCTGACTTTCACCAAGGATGAACGCCATGACTGCCAAGCAACATCCGCTAGACGCTGACCAGACCCTCTCCAATCCATCCGCCGCCTTTGCCAGGGCAGCCCAGGCCGCCGTACCCGCCACGCCGGCCGGTATCTTCGACGGCGTCAGCTACTACGCTTTCCAGAACCAGCCGCGCCTTACCCTCGACATCAATGCCGCCGCGGCCAAGGTCGGTTTCGCCAAGACCTTCGACGCCAACGGCCCGCACTACACGGCAGGCTCGACGTTGAATGAAGTGAGCCTCATCGGTCACTACGAAGAGCAACGAACGCTCCTGGATGGCCATACCCGCGGCACCACACCGGGAGACACCTCGCTGGATTCCAGCATTGCCAAGCTGACCGTCAGCCTCACCGATGTGCCCACCAATGACCTCAACCTGTGGTCTCACGTCGACCTGAGCAACTTCGACGGGCTGCAGACGTTCGACGGCTCCCAGTCCACCGTCGGCCTGTTCATCGACCTGACCAATGCCTACAGAACCGATGGCCCCGACGTGCGTAGCGAGAGCGCCTTTCTCAAGACGGTAACGACCGGTAGCGCGGGCGATTTTCTCTATGTCAGCACCATCGCCGCAGCGGAGTTGGACAGCGTCGCCGCGCTCGGCAATTCCAGGGTGAAGCCCTTGACGATAGACACGAGTGCAGGTGGGGACGATATCTCGGCCTACATCCAGCAGGCCGATATGGTCATCAACGCCGGTGCGGGTGGAGACTCCATCGACCTGTCCATCGAAAAGGGCGTCGCGGCGCACAATGCCACCGTAAGGGGCAACTACGGTCACGGCGCTACCATCACCATGGGTGAAGGCCGGGACTACCTCATCGTCGACACCCTGGGCAACGGCACGTTGGCCAACTTCGATGGCAGCAGCAGCGCCGCCGCCAATCGCTCTCTGGCGGCCAACCACGTCACGATTACCGACTACCAGGCCAGTGAAGACCAGCTCATCTTCGGTTTTTCGATCCAGAAACCCGAGGCGGTCACCACGGTGGCGGATGCGGCCCTGAAGGGCGCCAACAGCCTGTACGGCGCACTGCAACAGGTGGCGCAATCCATGGCCTACAACGAGCATGCCGCGGTCTTTCACTATGGCTCGAACACCTACGTTCTGCATAACGTGGGCGATACCGGTCAGATCGACGCCGCCGATTCGCTGATCCAACTGGTGGGCATCCAGGATCTGCAGGACGTGGCCGGTACGGTGTCCGCCGGTCCGCGCGGCATAGGCAGCTAGGGCCCGGCACCCGGCCGCGGGATCCCTGCCTGCCCAGACGTTGGGGTCCCGTGGCTTTCGCGCGATCTGGCGGCTCGGAACAATGGAGGCGACAGCACCGCCGAGAGCGGGCGAAGAAAATCGCCCTGAGCCGGAAAGAGGCAATGGACAGCGGATGTCAGCCAGGTGCTGATGCTCTATCCTAGCCGCCCCGCCACGGGGCCTCGGCCCGCCTGGCGGGCCTCTTTCCGTCTTCGGCCAGTCCCCCTCATGCTCGATCGCCGCACCCTTCTGCACTTCGCCGCTGGTACCGCGCTGCTCGCCGGCCTGCCCGGTCGGGTGTTCGCGCGGCCAGCGGTCGTCGATGGCGACTTTCCGCGGCAGGTGGAGCATGTGGTGGGCAGCACCCTGATCCCGCGCCAACCCCAGCGGGTGGCCGTGATCTCCACCGGCCAGCTGGACGCCGCCCTGAGCCTGGGCGTGATCCCGGCGGGCACCACCCGTGTGGACAATCGCGAACTGGCGCCCGGCTATCTGCGCACCGCCCTCGCCAGCCGCGCGCAGGAGCTGGAGGCCATGGTCGATCTGGGCAGTCGCCAGGCGCCGGATCTGGAAGCCCTGGCACGCCTGGCGCCGGACCTGATCGTGCTCAATCGCACCGTGCTCAAGGCCGGCGGGCTGGAGCTGTTCTCTCGCATCGCCCCCACGGTGGTGGCGCGCGGCACCGGCGGCAACTGGCGACCGGATTTCCTGCTGCTGGCCGATGCCCTGGGCCGCCGGCAGCAGGCCGAGCGACTGCTGGCGGAGCTGGATAGTGACCTGACCGGTCTGGCGCAGCGCTTCGGCGCCCAGCCGCCGTCCGCCTCCCTGCTGTTTTCCAGCGGCGCGCGACTGCGCCTGATGGGCGCGGATTCCTTTGCCGGCGGACTGCTGCAGGCCATGGGCGTGACCCGTCCGGCGGCGCAGCGCTTCAAGGGCACCTCGCGGGACGTCAGCGCCGAGTTGCTGGACCTGGCCGACGCCGACTGGCTGTTCTATGCCGAGCAGGGCACCGCCCTGGCCAGCCTGGCGCGACAGCCGCTGTGGCCGCGGCTCAGTGCGGTGAGCCAATCCCGGGCCATCCGCGTGGACACCGACGCCTTCTATCTCAACGCCGGCCCCCTCGCCGCGCGCCAGGTGATCAGCACGGTCGCCGGCGCCCTGGGGGTGACATGACCGCATCGGCCCGCCCCGCGCCTCTGGCGCAACGAGCATCCGCGACCCGCGGCGGCCTGGTGCTGGTCCTGCTGCTGATCGTCCTGGCGCTGGCGATGGTGGCGAGTCTGGGCATAGGGGCGCGGTCGCTGTCGGCGGCGCAAATCCTGCACCTGCTCGTCGCCCCCGATGACTCCACCGACGCCGTGGTGCTCTGGGAACTGCGCCTGCCGCGCACCCTGCTCGGACTGCTGGTGGGCGCGGCCCTGGGCCTGGCCGGTGCCCTGATGCAGGCGCTGACGCGCAATCCGCTGGCCGATCCCGGATTGCTGGGGATCAATGCCGGGGCGGCCTTCGCCGTGGTGGCCGGGTTGTCGCTGGTGGGGCTGGACGATGCCCCGACGCGCCTGGCTTGTGCCCTGCTGGGAGCGGCCCTGGCCGCCGGCCTGGTCTATCTGCTCGGTGGCAGTGCCCCGGCCCGTGGTCAGCCCATACGGTTGATCCTGGCCGGTATCGCCCTCAGCGCCAGCCTCAACGCCTGCACCGGCATCATCACCCTGTTCGACAGCGCGGTGTTCGACAGCTACCGCTTCTGGGCGGTGGGCGCCCTGAGCGGCCAGACGCCGGGCGGCGCCCTCAGCATCCTGCCGTTGCTGCTGATCGGCCTGGCGCTGGGTCTGCCCCTGGGCAGCCGTCTCAATGCCCTGGCGCTGGGCGACGACCTGGGTCGCGCCCTGGGCGCCCGACCGGGGCAACTGCGGCTGCTGGCCTTCGTCGCCATCGTGCTGCTGTGCGGCGCCGCCACCGCGGTGGCCGGACCCATCGGCTTTCTCGGCCTGGTGGTGCCCCATGCCCTGCGCCTGCTGGTGGGCGCCGACTGGCGCTGGATCCTGGCCCTGGCGCCCCTGGCCGGCGCCAATCTGTTGTTGCTGGCAGATACCCTGGGCCGCCGCGTGGCCCTGCCAGGCGAGCTGGAAGCCGGGATCGTTTGCGCCCTGCTCGGTACCCCGGTGCTGCTCGCGCTGATCATCCGTTCCGCCCGGCGGGTGCGCCCTTGAGTCGTCATCGCTTCGCCCCCCGCCGCTCGGCGCGCTTCAAGGCCTGCCTGTTGCTGCTCCTGCTGGCGGCCATCGGCATCTGCGCCCTGACCCTCACCGGTGGCGCCTTCGCCCCGGCGCCGCACCGAGTGGCGGTCACCCTGCTCGGTCGGGGCGATGCCCTGGCCAGGCTGATCCTGCTGGATCTGCGCCTGCCGCGGCTGCTGGCGGCCTTTGGCGTCGGCGCCGCCCTGGGCGCCAGCGGCGCCATCTTCCAGCGCCTGGCGCGCAATCCCCTGGCCAGTCCGGACCTGGTGGGCTTCACCGTCGGCTCGGCCAGTGGCGCCCTGATCACCCTGCTCTGGCTGCAACTGGGCGGCGCGGCGCTGATGCTGGGCGCCCTCGGCGGCGGACTGCTGGCCGCGGTACTGGTAGCCGGCCTCGCGGCCCTGGCAAAGATCCGCGGCGAGCGGATGATCCTGCTGGGCATCGCCGTCAGCGCCCTGCTCGCCTCGCTCAACGAATACCTGCTGACCCGCGCCGAGCTGGACGAAGCCCAGGAGGCTCGGCTCTGGCTGTTCGGCAGCCTGGACATGCTGACCTGGAGTCGCACCCTGACCCTGCTCGCCGGCTGCCTGCTGCTCCTGCCGCTGGCCGCCTGGCTGGCGCGGCGGCTGCGCCTGCTGGAGCTGGGCGACGACCTGGCCCGGGCCCTGGGCCTGGCCGTGCTGCCCAGCCAGAATCTGCTGCTGGCGGTTGCCGTGGCCCTGGCCGCCCTGGCCATCGCCACCGCCGGTCCCATCGGCTTCGTCGCCCTGGCGGCGCCCCAGCTGGCCCGGCGCCTGACCCGCAGCGCCGATCTCGGCATCCTCGCCCCCGCCCTGCTCGGCGCCTGCCTCACCGCCCTGGCCGACCTGCTGGCCCAGCGGCTGCTGGCACCCTTCCAGATTCCGGTCGGCTTGCTGACCGGCGCCCTGGGCGGCCTCTATCTGATCTTTTTGCTGAGCCGCGAATGGCGGCGGACCTCATGAGCCAAGACGTCCCTTCCAGTCGCCTCGCCGCCCACGGTCTCACCGTCGGCTACGGCGGCCAGCCGATCTGCGCCGACCTCGATGTGCGGCTGCCAGATGGCCGCTTCACCGTCATCATCGGCCCCAACGGCTGCGGCAAGTCGACCCTGCTGCGCAGTCTGGCGCGGCTGATCCGTCCCCGTGCCGGCGAGGTACGCCTGGACGGCCGGCTGATCCAGGACCTGCCGACCCGCGAGGTGGCCCGTCGCATCGGCCTGCTGCCGCAGAGCGCGGTGGCGCCGGACGACATCCTGGTCAGCGACCTGGTGGCGCGCGGTCGCCACCCCCATCGCCAGGCCTTCGCCGGCTGGACCGATGCCGACGAGCGCGCGGTGCAGCACGCCCTGGAAGCCACCAATACCCTGGAGCTGGCCGAGCGGGCGGTGGACAGTCTGTCCGGCGGTCAGCGCCAGCGTGTCTGGATCGCCCTGGCACTGGCCCAGGAGACCCCGCTGCTGCTGCTCGACGAGCCCACCACCTTTCTCGACATCGCCCACCAGGTGGAGCTGATGGAGCTGCTCTGCCGCCTCAACCGCGAAGGCGGCCGCACCCTGGTGGCGGTGCTGCACGACCTCAACCAGGCCTGTCGCTACGCCGACCACATCATCGCCCTGCGCGCCGGCCGCATCCTCGCCGAGGGCCCGCCGGCGGAGATCGTCAGCCCCGAGCTGATCGAGGAGCTGTACGGCCTCAAGTGCGCGGTGATCGAGAATCCCCTGGCGGGTACGCCGCTGGTGATTCCCTATTAGACGCAGGCCCCGGGAAACGCTGCGCGGTTTTCCAGGCTACCGCTAGGGTGGACAAGGGCGCTGCTTCGTCCACCGTTGCGCCCCATCTTGTCGGACGACCCCGCAGGTGCTCCACTGGCGATCCAGAACAACAACGGAGCTCGCCATGCATATCGTCATCCCGGACGACTACCAGCACGTCGTCGAAACCCTGGATTGCTATCCCCTGCTCCAGCGCGCCGGGCATCAGGTGACGCTCTATCACGACGCCGAACGCGATCCCAGGGTGCTGGTGGAGCGCTTCCGTGACGCCGATGCCCTGGTGCTGACCCGCGAGCGGACCCGCATCGACGCCGAGCTGCTGGCGCACCTGCCGCGGCTCAAGCTGATCAGCCAGACCGGCAAGGCCACCGCCCACCTCGACGTGGCCGCCTGCACCCGCCAGGGCGTGGCGGTGTGCGAAGGCAGTGGCTCGCCGGTCTCCACCGCCGAGTTGACCTGGACGCTGATCCTCATGGCCCGCCGCAAGCTCAAGCCGGCCATCGACGCCCTCTATGCCGGGCGCTGGCAGGTCAATCTGGGCGAACGACTGGACGGGCAGATCCTCGGCATCTGGGGCTATGGCAAGATCGGCCAGCGCCTGGCGCGCTACGGCCAGGCCTTCGGCATGCCGGTGCTGGTCTGGGGCAGCGAGGCCTCGCGCGCCCGCGCCGAAGCCGACGGCCATCGCGCGGCGCCCAGCAAGGAGGCCTTTTTCGCCGAGGCCGATGTCATCAGCCTGCATCTGAGATACAGCGAGCGCAGCCGCGGCTGCGTGCGCGCCGAGGACCTGGCGCGGATGAAGAAGAGCGCCCTGCTGGTCAACACCGCCCGCGCCGGCCTGATCGAGCCCGGCGCCCTGCTCACGGCGCTGGAATTGGGCCATCCCGGCCAGGCGGCGCTGGATGTCTTCGAGCAGGAACCGGTGGCGCCGGACGATCCCCTGCTCGCCCACCCCCAGGTGCTCTGCACCCCGCACCTGGGCTACGTGGAAAAGCACAGCTACGAGCTCTATTTCGGCGAGGCCTTCGCCAACCTGGTGGGCTTCTTCAGCGGCGAACCGACCGGCCTGGCCAATCCGGAGGTGCTGGGGCGGTAGGCTTGGGGGCGCGTGGATCGCGTGGATCGCGTGGATCGCGTGGATAAGGCTGCGCCGTTATCCACCCTACGCAGCGCTCTGTTGGGCGCAGCGAAATCCGACAACTGCACCCTCACCCCAGCCCTCTCCCAGAGGGAGAGGGGGAAAAGCGGCGCACTCCTCGTAGGTTGGGTTGAGCGCAGCGAAGCCCGACAACCTGCACCCTCACCCCAGCCCTCTCCCAGAGGGAGAGGGGGAAAAGCGGCGCACGCCTCGTAGGTTGGGTTGAGCGCAGCGAAGCCCGACAACCTGCACTCTCACCCCAGCCCTCTCCCAGAGGGAGAGGGAGGAAAAGCGGCGCACGCCTCGTAGGTTGGGTTGAGCGCAGCGAAGCCCGACATTGTCCAGGCTTGAACGCTGTTGGACTTCGACGCTGAAGCTGTCTCAACCCAACCTACGGCAAGCGCTCCCTTACCGCGGCGGCGAAGGCGGCGGGGGCTTCCTGGGGGATGTTGTGGCCGCAGCCGGGCAGCACCTCGTAGCGGAAGGGTCCGCTGAAGTGCTGCGCTACCCCGGCTTCATCCTGCACCGCAGTGACCCCATCGTCGGCACCGGCCAATACCGTGGTGGGTACGCGGATGGGTGGCTGAGCGGCGAGCCGGCGCTCGGTCTCGGCATAGGCCGGGTCGTCCGGGGCCAGGCCGTAGCGGTGGCGATAGGAGTGGATCACGGTGTCGACGAAATCGGGATTGTCGAAGGCCGCGGCGGTAAGGGCGTAGGTGGCGTCGCTGAAGCGCCAGCTGGGTGACCACAGCGACCAGAGCAGTCGACAGAATTCGCGGCGATGTTTCGCCAGTCCGGCGCGACCTCGCTCGCTATGGAAGTAGTACTGGTACCAATAGCGCAGCTCCGCCGCCGGTTCGGCAGGCTGGGTCGCGGCGCGGGCGATGTCCTGGATCGGATAGCCGTCGCCCAGCACCAGCCCTGCGACCCGCTCGGGCCAGAGGGCGGCGACGATACCCGCAGCGCGACCACCCCAGTCGTAACCGGCCAGGGTCGCCCGCTCCAGGCCCAGGGCGTCGAGCAGCGCCAGGACGTCATGGGCCAGGGCGGCCTGCTGACCGGAACGCGGGGTGTCGGCGCTCAGGTAGCGGGTCGCGCCATAGCCCCGCAGAAAGGGCACATGGACGCGGCAGCCAGCGGCGGCCAGTTCATCGGCCACCTCGGCGTAGGCGTGGATGTCATAGGGAAAGCCATGCAGCAGCAGGACCGGATGGCCGGCGTCCGGGCCCTGGACTTGGTAGGCGACGTCCAGGACGCCGGCCTGGATGGAGGTGAGCATGGGGGATCTCCGCCACGGGTGTTGTAGAGCGGAGAGGTGGATCGGCTTGGGAGTTCCCAAGGTGGCAGCGTCGCGTGGAAAACGCTACGCGGTTCCACCCTACCAGGCTACGGCGTCTGAGAGCATCGCGGCCATGGGCCGCTCCTACGGAGTCACCGGTCACTGTAGGAGCGGCCCATGGCCGCGATCATCACAACGCCAAACTCGATAGCGGACCACCGTAGGCTCGTTGGTTACCCCGCCAGATACCGCCCGATCAGGGTCACGCCCGACACCAGCACCAGCCAGGTCACCAGGCGGGTGAAGCGTTCGCGGGACAGGCGGCGCTGCAGGTGGCGGCCGATCCAGCCGCCGAGCAGCATGGCGGGCAGCAGGCAGACCGCCAGGAGCAGCAGGCTGCCATCGCTGTAGGCGCCGGCGATCAGCAGCAGGACGATGCGGATGGAGGCACTGCAGCCGATGAGGAAACTCTGGGTGCCGCGGATGGCGTTCTTGTCTTCCAGGCGGCCGTTGAGATAGAGCGCATAGAGGAAGCCGCCACTGCCGAACAGGGCGCCGCACAGGCCCCCTACCCCGCCCGCCGGGATCGACCAGGCCGGCGCCAGTTGGCGAAAGCCCTTGGGACTGAGCAGGCTGTAGGTGGAATAGGCCACCACGAAGAGCCCCAGCCAGAGCATCAGCAACCGGGCATCGGTGCGCATCAGCAGGTAGGTGCCCAGGGCCGCGCCGAGCAGCAGCATGGGCAGCAGGCGCCTGAGTTCACGTCCGGCGATGGCGCGGCGATCCGGCAGCCAGTTGTGGAAGGAGGCGAGGAAATCCAGCATCACCAGCAGGGGTACGATGCGCGACAGCGGCATCCAGCTGGTGAGCAAGGGGCCGGCGACCAGGGCGCTGCCGAAGCCGGCGACGCCAAAGATCAGGTAGGCCAGGACCACGATGGCTTCGATGAACAGCCAGTCGAGCGGGCTGAAGGCGGGAACGAGGGCAACGAGAGAGTCGAGCATGGGGGCGCATCCTGCGAGAAGAGATCGCATTCTGCGCCCCGCGTGCAACCTCTGAAAACCGCCAGCCGCCCCCGTTCACGGGGACCGGCGGTCCAGAGCGGCTCAGGGAATCAGGCGCTGGGCCCGCAGCCGGGTGAAGAGGTCGAGAAAGCTCGCCCGGGTGTCGCGATAGCCGAAGAAGCCCAGGTCGCGGCTCTTGGTCATGTCGTTGAGGCACTCGATCTCGCGGCCCAGGTCGGCGTCGCTGTGCCACCAGGAGGCCAGCTTGTCGACGTCGGCTTCCACCAGGTCGTGCTCCTCGGCGAGCTTGCGCCACTGCGCCGGGGCCACGTCCTTCATCCGCGCTTCCAGCGGCATGGGCTGCTCGGGATAGGGCGCCGGCTCCAGCTCGAAGAAGGCGGCGATCTCGCCCCACAGCCAGCGCCAGCGGAAGACGTCGCCGTTGACCGTGTTGAAGGCCTGGTTGCGCGCGGCCGGCGCCAGGGCGGCCCATTCCAGTTGCTCCGCGAGCAGGCCGGCGTCGGTGACGTCGGTGATGCCGTCCCACTGGGTACGGGAACCGGGGAAGACGAAGGGCTGGCCGGTGGCCTTGCACAGGGAGGCGTAGACCGCCAGGGTCAGGCCCATGTTCATGGCGTTGGTGCCCTTGGCCTGGCCGATCATGCTGTGGGAGCGGTGCACGCTCCAGCCGAAGCCATGGCGCTCGGCGGCGGCGAAGAGGATGTCTTCCAGGGTGTAGTAGAAGTTGGCGCCGGCCTGGCGCGGCTCGCTTTCGCGGAAGGGCGTCTCGGCCTTGCCGCTGCCGTATTCCTCGAAGGAACCCAGGTAGTGCTTGGTGCCGGTCACCAGGGCCAGGTGCTCGAGCGGCGCGCCGTCCAGGGCCTGGCAGAGGTTGTCCATCATGGCGCCATTGGCCTCGACGTTTTCCTTCTCGGTGGGGCGACGGGTCCAGGTGCAGAAGAACACATGGCTGATCGGCAGACCGGCCAGCGCCTGGCGGGTGGACTCGGCGTCGAGCAGGTCGGCGGCGACCGGGATGACGCCTTCCTGCGCCACCGGCTTGCGCGCCAGACCGTAGACGGTCCAGCCCGAGGCGACCAGGGTATTGGCCAGGTTGTAGCCGGAAATGCCGGTCACGCCGACGATGAGAGCGGTGCCCTTGCGCATGAAACCTCCAGATAGGGATGGGAGACGGCCTGCGGCGGTCGCAGGCGCTGTAGATAAGGGAGTGCCTTGTCTCAGGGTTGATTCCAGCCTATTGGAGAATTAACGGCGTATCCTGGGTATAAATTCCTTTTTAATCGGAATCAGATTCCGCAATCGGGAGCCCGCCTTGTATTCCTCCGAACGCCTCAAGGGCCTCGACGTCTTCGTCACCGTGGCCGATCTCGGCAGCTTCACCGCGGCGGGCGAGCGCCTCAATCTCACCGGTTCGGCCGTCGGCAAGAGCGTGGCCCGGCTGGAAAGCCGGCTGGGCGTGCGGCTGTTCCAGCGCACCACCCGCCGGCTGAGCCTGACCGAAGCCGGCACCCGCTTCTATCGCACCTGCACCGGGGTGCTGGCCGAGCTGGAACAGGCCGAAGTGGGCCTGGCCGCCCAGGACGGCGAGCCCCACGGTCGGGTACGCATCGACCTGCCCGCCTCCTATGGCCGGCTGCATGTGCTGCCGCTGATCCTGGAGCTGCTGCACCGCTATCCGCTGTTGCAACCGGACCTGTCGCTGTCGGATCGCTTCGTCGATCCGGTCCACGAGGGCATCGACATCCTGGTGCGCATCGGCGGCTCCGACGCCTGGCCGGCCAGCCTGGGGCATCGCTTCCTCGGCACTCAGCGCCAGGTCTTTTGCGCCGCCCCGGCCTATCTCGCCCAGCATGGCCGCCCCCGGACCCCGGCCGAGCTGGTCGATCACCAGTGCATCGGCTTTCGCCAGGCCGATGGCCTGATCAGCCCCTGGCAGCTGCGCGGCGAACAGCCGGGCGACAGCGAACGCTGGATCTTCCAGCCGCGTCTGGTGGTGGGTGATGGCGAAGGCGAGGTGCTGGCCGCCCTGGCCGGGCATGGCATCGCCCAGTTGCCGACCTGGCTGATCGCCACGCACCTGGCCAGCGGCGCCCTGGTGGACGTGCTACCCGAGCACGGCGTCGAGGGCTCGCCGATCAACCTGGTGTGGCCGCGCAGTCGCGAGAGTCTGCCGCGGGTCCGGCTGCTGCTGGAGCACCTGGCCAGTCGCCTGCTGCCCACGGTGGCGCCGAAGCTTTCGCGCTAGCCACGACCGCTCGACCAGTGGCCCCGGCCGCCGCGCCACGGACGGGAACATCCGCTCGGACACCCCGGTCGTAAAACCTCGTACGCCCGCTCGCCCCTGAGTTCCATCGATGGGCGGCATGACGATTATCGAGACGATCGATTGGTGCCGTCGGCTCTGGCTCAGCAGGATCGACGGTTTGTCACCGGGCCAGGCCAACCTGGCCGCCCTGCTCCACCACTCAGTTCCACCACCTAGATGAGGTATCTCATGAGCCAAGCCCAAGGCTACGCTGCCCAGTCCGCCGACCAGCCCCTGGCGCCCTTCTCCTTCGAGCGGCGCGAACCCGGCGCCCACGACGTGCAGATCGACATCCTCTTCTGCGGCGTCTGCCATTCCGACCTGCACACTGCCCGCAACGAGTGGAACAACACCCTGTACCCGTCCGTGCCCGGTCACGAGATCGTCGGCAAGGTGACCGCGGTCGGTGCCCACGTGAAGAACTTCAAGGTCGGCGACACCGTCGGCGTCGGCTGCATGGTCGACAGCTGCCAGCACTGCGCCCCCTGTGACGCCGGTGAAGAGTCCTACTGCGAGAACGGCTTCACCGGCACCTACAACGGCAACCTCTACGGTGGCAGCGAAAACACCCAGGGCGGCTACTCCGACCACATCGTGGTCAACGAGAAGTTCGTGCTTAAGGTGAGCCACACCGAGAACCTGGCCGCCGTGGCGCCGCTGCTGTGCGCCGGCATCACCACCTACTCGCCGCTGGCCCACTGGAAGGTTGGCCCGGGCAAGAAGGTCGGCATCGTCGGCCTGGGTGGCCTCGGCCACATGGGCGTCAAGATCGCCCATGCCATGGGTGCCCACGTGGTGCTCTTCACCACCAGCGCAGGCAAGAAGGACGACGCCCTGCGCCTGGGCGCCGACGAGGTGGTGGTGTCGAAGAACGAAGACGAGATGGCCGCGCACGCGAACAGCTTCGACTTCATCCTCAACACCGTGGCCGCGCCGCACAACCTGGACGCCTTCCTCACCCTGCTGAAGTGGGACGGCACCATGACCCTGGTCGGCGTACCCGCCGAGCCGCACCCGGCGCCCAGCGTGTTCAACCTGGTGATGAAGCGCCGCCAGCTGGCCGGTTCGCTCATCGGTGGCATCCGCGAGACGCAGGAGATGCTGGACTTCTGCGCCAAGCACAACATCGTCTCGGACATCGAGCAGATCGCCATCCAGGACATCAACGAAGCCTATGAGCGCATGCTCAAGAGCGATGTGAAGTACCGCTTCGTGATCGACATGCAGAGCCTCAAGCAGGGCCAGACCGCGGCCTGATCCCGCGCTCCGCTCCGCCGACAACGCCCGCGCCCGTCGCGGGCGTTGTCATTTCCGGTAACGCATTTTTGGCGCGCCCCGCGGTCCTAGCTTCTGTCCGAAAAGTCGTCGAGCGAAGGTCAGGCGAGGCGAAAAGTCCTGAGGAAGCGGAATTTACGAGCGGTAAATGAGCATTCCGAAGGGCTTTTCAACGAAGCATCACCGATGCGCAGACACTTTTCGGGTAGAAGCAAGCGATAACGACAATCACGAGGCGGCCGCCATGCAGTGGGACAAGGGACAACGTAGCGACAACGTGCAACAGGCCAGCGGTGGACGCGGCATGAAGATCGGCGGCGGCCTCGGCCTGGGTGGCGTGGCCCTGGTGGTGGTGTTCGGCCTGCTCAGCGGCCAGAGTCCGACGCAGATCCTCGGCAACCTGATCAGCCTCAGCGGCCAGAGCGCGCCGAGCCAGCAGGAGACCACCGCCCCGGCCGACAATCGCCAGGTGGACTTCGTCCGCGTGGTGCTGGGCGAGACCGAAAACACCTGGACGCGCATCTTCCAGGCCCATGGCGAGCAGTATCAGCCGCCCAAGCTGGTGCTGTTCAACGGCCAGGTGCAATCCGGTTGCGGCGGCGCCACCGCGGCCAGCGGTCCCTTCTATTGCCCGGTGGACAGCAAGGTCTACCTGGACCTGACCTTCTTCCAGGAACTGCAGCAGCGTTTCGGCGCCGACGGCGACTTCGCCCGTGCCTATGTGATCGCCCACGAGGTCGGCCACCATGTGCAGAACCTCACCGGTACCACCAGCAAGATGGAAGCGGCGCGCCGCCGTGGCATTCCCACCGAGGGTGCCACCGGGTTGTCGGTACGCCTGGAACTGCAGGCCGACTGCTATGCCGGTGTCTGGGCCAACGACGCCCAGAAGCGGCTGAACTGGCTGGAGCCGGGGGACCTGGAGAAGGCGCTGAACGCCGCCAACGCCATTGGCGATGATCGCCTGCAACGCCAGTCCCAGGGCCGCGTGGTACCGGATTCCTTTACCCACGGCAGCTCCGCGCAGCGGGTCAAGTGGTTCCGCACCGGCTTCGACAGTGGCAAGGTGGAGAGCTGCGACACCTTCGCCGCCAAGGCGCTCTGACCTCTAGCGGGAGATACCCGATGCGTCGCCTGCTCGCGCTGTGCCTGGCCCTGGCCTGGGGCTCCGCCCTGGCGGCGCCCCATGAGGGGGTCGCCCGTATCGTCAGCGACCGGCTGCCGATCGGCCAGGCGCAGGCCGCGCTGCAGCTGTCCACCGACTGGGACCGGCCCCATCCGGAAATCCGTCGCGCCCTGGTGATCGTGCATGGCCGGCTGCGCAATGCCGCGACCTATTTTCGCTCCGGCCAGACGGCCACGGCAGCGGCCGGCGCCATGGCGGACACCCTGGTGATCGCCCCGCAATTCCTCAATGAAACGGACGTCCAACGCCATCGGCTGCCGGACACCCTGCTGCGCTGGCAGGGCAATGCCTGGATGGGCGGCGAGCCCGCCCTGGGTCCGCAGCCGCTGAGCAGCTTCGCGGTGTTCGATGCCCTGCTCGCCCGCCTGGCGGAGCGTCGGCTGCTACCCAATCTGCAGGAGGTGGTGATCGCCGGACATTCCGGCGGTGGCCAGGTGGTGCAGCGCTACGCCGTGCTCGGCCAGGGCGAGCAGGCCCTCGCCGCCCAGGGCATTCGCCTGAGATACGTGGTGGCCAATCCCTCGTCCTACGCCTATTTCGATGCCCACCGACCGGATGCCCAGGGCCAGCCCGTGCCCTTCGCCGCGGCGTCCAGCTGCCCGGACTTCGATACCTGGAAATACGGCATGCAGGGCCTGCCGGCCTATGCCGCGGGTCGCACGGCCGCCAGCCTGGAAGACCACTATGCGGGACTCGACCTGACCTATCTGTTGGGCGCCGAAGACACCAATCCCAACCATCCGGCGCTGGACAAGGGCTGCGCCGCCGAGGCCCAGGGCCCCTATCGTCTGGCCCGCGGGCTGAATTACTACCGCTATCTACAGGGCCGCCATCCGGGGCTGCGCCAGGCGCTGATCGAGGTCCCCGGCGTGGGCCACAACGGTGACGCCATCTTTACCTCGCCCGCAGGCCGCCAGGCGCTGTTCGGCGCCGGCGACCAGGCTTCAGCGCGCCAGGGCGGCGGGCGCGTCCAGTAGCTCCTGCACCTGGGCGACGAAGGCTTCCAGGGTGAAGGGCTTGCCCAGCACCGCCATGCGCTCGCCGACCAGCGGGACGGGCGGCTCGTTGCCCGCCGCATAACCGGTAATGAAGAGGATCGGCAGGTGTGGTCTGAGGGTACGGGCCGCGCCGGCCAGCAAGCGGCCGTTCAGCCCCGGCAGGCCGACATCGGTGATCAGCAGGTCGAAGCCCTCGCCTTCGCGCAGGGCCGCTAGCGCCGATTCGGCATCCACGGCGTCGCGATAATCCCAGCCCAGGTCGACGAACACCTGCACCAGCAACTCGCGGATGACCGTATCGTCTTCCACCAGCAGCACCCGGACGCCGGGCAGGACGCGGGCGGTCGGGGCACTGGCGACCGGCTGAGGTGTCTGGGCGGCCAGGGCCGGATGACGCGGCAGCAGCAGACTCACCCGACAGCCCTGCCCCGGCGCGCTGGTCACGCTCACCTGGCCGCGCGACTGGCGGACGAAGCCATAGATCATGGACAGTCCCAACCCCGAGCCCTGGCCCACCGGCTTGGTGGTGAAGAAGGGTTCGAAGACCCGCTCCAGCACCTCCGGCGCCATGCCCACGCCATCGTCGCCGACCTCGATCAAGAGGTAGTCGCCCGCCGGCAGCCCCGGATCGGCGTCGGACTGCACCCAGTTGCGCGCGCGGATGGTCAGGGTGCCACCCGCCGGCATGGCATCGCGGCTGTTGATGGCCAGATTCAGCAGGGCATTTTCCAGCTGGTGCGGATCGACGTCGACCGGCCAGAGTCCGGCCTCCAGTTCGAACTGGCAGCGGATCTGCGGTCCCAGGCTGTGCAGCAGCAATTCCTGGAAGCCGCCGATCAGCCGGGCGACGTCGACCGCCTGGGGATTGAGCGTCTGGCGACGGGAAAAGGCCAGCAGTCGATGGGTGAGACTGGCGCCCCGTCCGACCGACTGGGTGGCGGTGTCGAGCAGACTGCCGACCCCGGCCAGGACCTCCGGCGCCAGGCGGCGGCGCAGGAGATCCAGGCTGGCCTGGATACCGGCCAGCAGGTTGTTGAAATCGTGGGCGATGCCGCCGGTGAGCTGGCCCACGGCTTCCATCTTCTGAGCCTGGCGCAGCAGCTCCTCGGCCTGGGCGCGACTGTGCATCTCCTCGCGCAGCTGGCGATTGCTCTCCTCCAGTTCGGCGGTCCGCGCCTGCACCTGGACCTCCAGGGTGGCACGCTCGCGGCGCAGGGCCTCTTCGGCCTCGCGGCGGTCATCGATGTCTTCGCTGGTGCCGTACCAGCGGATCACGGCGCCCGCTTCATCGCGCCGCGGATAGGCGCGGGTGCGCAGCCAGCAGTGGCTGCCATCCGCGACCCGTACCCGGTGTTCCTGGTCGTAGGCCCGACCGGCGCGGCGCGCCGCATCCCAGGCCTGCCGGGTCGCCTGGCGGTCGTCCGGATGCAGCAGCGTCCAGAAGGTATCGGCGTGCAGCGCCGGCTGGCCGGTCAGTTGCTGCCAGCGCGGCGAAAAGACCATCCGCCCGCCGTCGGGATCGCAGGTCCAGGTGTACTGGGGATTGAGTTCCACCAGATGCCGATAGTGGTCTTCGCTTTCGCGCAGCTGCAGATCCGCCTGGTGGCGCTCGATGGCCAGGGCGGCGGTCTCGGTGACCAGACGGAAGGCGTCGCGCTCGGCGGCCAGGGGGCGCCGTGGCTCCAGATAGTAGTTGGCGAAGGTGCCCAGCAGCCGGCCATCCAGGGCCAGCAGCGGCATCGACCAGCAGGCCCGCAGGCCGTAGCGCAGCGCCAGGTCACGGGCGCCCGCCCACAGCGGATCGCAGGCGATGTCCTCGACATAGACGGCTTCGCGCCGGTAGGCGGCGGTGCCACAGGAGCCCGCCAGCGGGCCGATCTCCAGCCGACCGAGATCGCGGCTGTAGGCTTCCGGCAGACTGGGCGCGATGCCGTCCTGCAGATAGCGGCCATCCTCGCTGAGCAACAGGATGCAGGCATGCAGGCGAACCTGGGCCAGGGCCTCCACCCTCTGCAGCAGCGCGTGCAGCACGCTGGTCAGAGGCAGCCCGGTGGCAAGGCTTTCCAGCGTCTGGCGCTCGTACTGACGCAGATCGCTGGAGGACGGCTGGTCGCTGGATGGGGCGTGGAGGCTCATAGGGCTGGCCTGAGATGGATCCGAAGCCGGCATCTTAGCCAGTGGCCCGGCAAACAACAGACTATTTGCGCCTGACGGGCAATTTCCTGGCGTCAGAGCGCCGCCAGGATCTCGGTGCAGGTCTCGAAGCGCTGGTCCCGCGCCGCCGGCCAGGGATCGCCCGGCTGATTGACCTGCAGCGTCCGGCAGCCCACGGCCCGCCCGCACTCCAGGTCGTAGCGGTGATCGCCGATCATCACCAGGCGGTCTGGCGCCACCTGCCAGAGTTCGGCCAGCCGCAGCAGGCCACCCGGATCGGGCTTGGGCGGCGCCTCGTCGCGCCCCAGCACCGCGGCGGGCGCGAAGCAGTCTTCCAGACCGATGGCCGCCAGGGTCAGCAGTGCCAGGTCGCGGGCATTGCGGGTGAGGATGCCCAGCGGGCGACCGTCCTCGTGCAGGCGCCGGATGAGGGCGACCGCGCCCGGTGCCGGGCGGGCAGCGACGGCCAGTTCGCGCTCGTGCTCGAACAGCCAGGCGTGCTTGGCCTCGCGCTCGGTGGCCGGCAGCTCGGCCAGGTGATGGAGGATGTCGGCCTGTTCGGGGATGCCCAGATGCCGGCGAATGGCGGCGAAGTCGTGTACCGCCAGGGTCAGGGTACCGTCCAGGTCGAACACCCAGTGGCTGAGGTGACGCAGTGTCATGCAGGGATCCTTTGGCGAGAGGTGACCTTCGGGCACTCCGGGGGAACCCCCGTCACCCGTGCTCCGTCTGGTGGAGACAACCTTCTGCAGGAGTCTACCCATGACGACGACCGTCCGGGCGCTACTTTTCGATGTCTTCGGCACCGTGGTGGACTGGCGTGGCAGCCTGGTCGAGGGCTTGCAGGGACTGTCGGCCAAGCATGGCGTCCAGGGCGACTGGGAGCGGCTGGCCGATGCCTGGCGCGCCGAAGCCTACGAGGCCATCCTGCCGCAGATCGAGGCCCGCAGCCTGCCCTGGCTGCCCCTCGACGAGGTGCATCGGCTGGCGCTGGACGAATTGCTGCCCCGTTACGGCCTGGTCGGCCTGACCACCGCCGAGGTGGCCTGGATCAATAGACTCTGGCACCAGCTGACCCCCTGGCCCGATGCCGTGCCGGGTCTCACGCGGCTGCGCCAGGGCTATCCGGTCTGCGCCCTGTCCAATGGCAACGTCAGTCTGCTGCTGGACATGGCCCGCCATGCCAGGCTGCCTTGGGACATGCTCTTTGGCGCCGATCTCTTCCAGCGCTACAAGCCGGCCGCGGAGGTCTACCTGGGTGCCTGCGCCCTGCTCGACCTGGAACCGGAACAGGTGATGCTCTGCGCCGCCCACAATGGCGACCTGCAGGCGGCCAAGGAGTTGGGCCTGGCCACCGCCTTCATCCAGCGCCCGCGGGAAAGGGGCCCGGCCGGTGGCGAAGTCTCCGCAGGCGGCTGGGATCTGGAAGCGAGCGACCTCCAGGATCTCGCCGACCAGCTCGGCCTGCCAGCGATGGAGGACGAGCGGGCCGAGCCCGGCGATTGAGCGCGGCCCAGGCGCTTCTGTATCCTGCCGGATACTTTTCGCCAGGGCACCGCCATGGGTTTTCTCGACAAGCTGCGCAAGAAACGTGAACGCCAGGCCCTGGCCGCCCTGCCCCGCCTGCACCAGCGCACGGCGCGCCTGCGCCGCGAACTGCCCGACTACGAGATCGGCGCCGGCACCTATGGCGCGCCCAGGGTGTTCGATCTCAAGGAAGGCGCCACCCTGCGCCTGGGGCGCTACACCTCCATCGCCGAAGGGGTGCGCATTCTGCTTGGCGGCCTGCACCGGTTGGACTGGGTGACCACCTATCCCTTTCCCGCCTTCGTCGACGACCTGGCCCACATCAAGGACTACGGCGGCACCCGTGGCGACGTGGTGATCGGCAGCGACTGCTGGATCTGCACCGATGCGCTGATCCTCTCCGGCGTCACCATCGGTCATGGCGCCGTGGTGGCCGCCGGCGCCGTGGTTACCCGCGACGTGCCGCCCTATGCGGTGGTGGGCGGCAATCCGGCACGCTTCATCAAGTGGCGGTTTCCCGAAACCACCTGCCAGGCGCTGCTCGACATCGCCTGGTGGGACTGGCCCGAGGCGGAGATCCTCGCCGCCGGCGAATACCTGTGCAGCGCCGATATCGACGGCTTCATCGCCTACGCCCGGGCGCGCCATCCGGCGTCCTGAATCCAGCGTCTGGAACTCGAGGCGCCTCCCAAGGCTCACCTTCATTAGTCAATCTTTTGAAGGTTTTCCATGGAAGCGCTCGATCTGCTGCAATGGCCGGCCATGGCCATCACCCTGCTCGCCGCCTGGCTGGTGGCCTCCCAGCGCCAGGGCCGGCGCAGCCTCGGCTTCTGGGTATTCCTGCTCAGCAATGCCCTGTGGATCGCCTGGGGCCTGCAGGCCGAGGCCTATGCCCTGATCGTGCTGCAGCTGGGCCTGGCGGCGATGAATCTGCGCGGCGTGCGCCGCAACGCCGACGAGGCGCCCGCCGCCGCCGAGGTCTCGGGCAGGGCATAATGACCGGCCCTGCGTCAGACGGCCCCGCCCCCATGCAGCACAGCGTCACCCCCATCGGCCACGTCCGCTCCTGCTTCAAGGAAAAATTCGCCATTCCCCGGCAGCCCGCCCTGGCGCCGGCCGCCCGCGGCGTGCTGGAACTGCTGCCGCCCTTCGATCGGCCCGAGGCGGTCGAAGGGCTGGAAGGCGTCAGCCATGTCTGGCTGCTGTTTCTCTTCCACCAGGCGTTGGAGAGCCAGCCGCGCCTGCGGGTACGGCCGCCGCGCCTGGGCGGCAATCGCTACCTGGGGGTGTTCGCCACCCGCGCCACCCACAGACCCAATGGCATCGGCCAGTCGGTGGTCCGGCTGGACGGCCTCGAACCGGGACGGCTGCTGCTCTCGGGCATCGACCTGCTCGACGGCACCCCGGTGCTGGACATCAAGCCCTATGTGCCTTACGCCGACAGCCCGCCGGGCGCCCACAACGCCATCGCCGAGGCGCCGCCGCCGGCCCTGGCGGTAGGCTGGGCGGACGCAGCGCGCGTCCAGGCCGAGGCCCATGGCCAGCGCCTGGGTGAGCCCCTGGCCGAGCTGATCGAGCAGTGCCTGGCCCAGGATCCGCGCCCGGCCTACCAGGCGCCCACGCCCGAGCGCCGCTATGGCGTGCGCCTCTGGGACGTCGAGGTGCACTGGCACTATCCGACCGCGGAACAGATCCGGGTACTGGACGTGACCGCGGCGTCCTGATGCCGCCCGGTTTGCATTCCGGCGGCCAAGGCCCCAACAATGACATTGCCGGATCGCATGAGGCGGTCCGCACCCGGCTACGGCCGCCGTTCGGCCGTATCACCGATAGGGAAGCATCTATGGCTCCAAGCAGACAGGTCATCAACGCTCAGGTCAGCCCCAAGGGCAGCCTGGAGACCCTTTCCCAACGCGAGGTCCAGCAGCTCAGCGCGGCCGGCTCGGGCAACCTCTACCAGCTCTTTCGCCAGTGCGCCCTGGCCATCCTCAACACCGGCGCCCACAGCGACAACGCCAAGACCATCCTCGAGGCCTACCAGGACTTCGAGATACTCATCCACCAGCAGGACCGCGGCGTGCGCCTGGAACTGATCAACGCCCCGGCCGACGCCTTCGTCGACGGCGAGATGATCGCCAGCACCCGCGAGATGCTGTTCAGCGCCCTGCGCGACATCGTCTACACCGAGAGCGAACAGAGCAGCCTGCGCATCGATCTGGAAAGCTCCGAGGGGATCACCGACTACGTCTTCCACCTGCTGCGCAACGCCCGCACCCTGCGCGCCGGCATTGAGCCGAAGATGGTGGTCTGCTGGGGCGGTCACTCCATCAGTACCGAGGAATACAAGTACACCAAGAAGGTCGGTCACGAACTCGGCCTGCGCAGCCTGGACATCTGCACCGGCTGCGGCCCGGGCGTGATGAAGGGCCCGATGAAGGGCGCCACCATCGCCCACGCCAAGCAGCGCATTCAGGGCGGCCGCTACCTGGGCCTCACCGAGCCGGGCATCATCGCCGCCGAGGCGCCCAATCCCATCGTCAACGAACTGGTGATCCTGCCCGACATCGAGAAGCGCCTGGAGGCCTTCGTCCGCGTTGGCCACGGCATCATCATCTTCCCGGGTGGCGCCGGCACGGCGGAGGAATTTCTCTATCTGCTGGGCATCCTCATGCACCCGGACAACCGGGACATCCCCTTCCCGGTGGTGCTCACCGGGCCGCAGAGCGCCGCGCCCTACCTCGAGCAGCTGCATGCCTTCATCGGCGCCACCCTGGGCGAAGCCGCCCAGCGTCACTACCAGATCGTGGTCAACGATCCGGTCGAGGTGGCCCGGCAGATGGCCCAGGGCCTCAAGGCGGTCAAGCAGTTCCGCCGCGAGCGCCACGACGCCTTCCACTTCAACTGGCTGCTGCGCATCGAGGAAGGCTTCCAGCGCCCCTTCGATCCCACCCACGAGAACATGGCCGCCCTGCAGCTGACCCATGCCGTGCCGCCGCACGAACTAGCCGCCAACCTGCGCCGCGCCTTTTCCGGCATCGTCGCCGGCAACGTCAAGGCCAAGGGCATCCAGCTGATCGAGGAACGGGGGCCCTACGAGATCCATGGCGATCCCGACATCATGCGGCCGCTGGATCGGCTGCTGCAGGCCTTCGTCGAACAGCACCGGATGAAGCTGCCCGGCGGCGCGGCCTACGAGCCCTGCTATCGCGTGGTCAGCTGAATCCTTTCACGTTGGCCTTTTTGGCCGATTTCCTCCCGTCATGACCGTTCGTCCACATCCTGTTCGACGAACGGTCATGATGCTAGCCAGGTGATATCAAAAAGTCGCTAGCTAGCTATCCAGAGCGCTTCGCTGACCGGCGCTCGCCGGGTGGCGAAGTCACTTTGCCGCTACAGAAAAAACCTCGCGCGCTAACTGCATAGCCGCAGGCTAAAGCCCCTCTTCACCGCGCCGATAGGGCAAGGCAAGCTAATCTCAGAGCGCAGGTTGCCGTAGTGAAATCTACCCGGGCGGAGATCCCGCCGGGCCGTCTTCCTCCAGCCGCGCCAGACTTCCTGCCGAGGCCACGGAATGAACAACTGGCTGGGACTCGACTTTCTCGTCGCCCCTCTCGCCCAAGAGCAGGTGCACCTGCACGGCCAGCACAATGGCTGGCTGGTCGCCCTTGCCTATCTGGTGGCGGTCAGCGCCTGCTATGTCACCCTGGTGTTCGCCGAGCGCATCGGCCAGACCCGCACCCTGGCCCGGCGGCGCGCCTGGAGCCTGATGGGCGCCCTGAGCTTCGGCTTTGGCGTCTGGGGCATGCACTTCATCGCCATGCTGGCCTTTACCGTGCCCACCCGGGTGCACTACGACCTCTTCATCACCCTGGCCTCGCTGCTGATCGTGGTGCTGGCCGGACTCATGGCCATGCCCGCCCTCAGCCAGCCCGACCTCACCCTGGGCCAGCGGCTCAAGGCCGGCACGGTGCTGAGCGTGGGCATCGTGCTCATGCACTACACCGGCATGGCCGCGGTGCACACCGAGGCCATGGTGCTCTATCGCCCGCTGCCCTTCCTGCTGTCGATCGGCATCGCCGTGGGGGCGAGCTTCGCCGCCCTGCAGCTGATCCAGATCTTCCGTCGCCACTACACCGGCATCTATCGCTGGCTGCGCATCGCCACCGCCCTGGTGATGGGCCTGGCAATCGCCGCCATGCACTTCACCGGCATGTGGTCCATGGTGCTGGTCGCCCCGGCCGAGACCGCAGACGCCCTACAGGGCGCCAGCAATTCCTGGCAGCTGGGGGTGGGCATCGCCATCATCGCCCTGCTGCTGGTGGTAGGTGGCCTGGGCGCGGCCTGGGCCGATCGCCAGCTGCAGCGCAAGGAAAACGACCTGGAGCGGGTCAATTCCCTGGTCGGCCAGCTCGACGAGGCGCGCGCGTCGCTGCAGCAGGCCGCGCACTACGATCCCCTTACCGACCTGCACAATCGCCGCGCCTTCAACCAGGCCTTCGCCGAGATCCTCGAGCGCCATGCCCAGCAGGGGCGCAGTCTGGGGGTAATGTTTCTCGACATCGATCACTTCAAGCGCATCAACGACAGCCTCGGCCACGACGCCGGCGACCAGTTGCTGGTGGCCATGGCGAAGATCATTCGCGAGGCGGTGCGTGACGGCGACCTGGTGGCTCGCTTCGGTGGCGACGAATTCTGCATCCTGGCCAGCCTCGCCGGACCCGACGAGGCCCGGCACCTGGCCCAGCGCATCCTGGAGCGCCTGCGCAATCCGGTCACCATCGGCAACCGCACCCTGGTGATGACCACCAGCATCGGCATCAGCCTCTATCCTCGCGACGGCGGCTGCTGCGAAGAGCTGCTCAAGAGCGCGGATCTCGCGCTCTACCTGTCCAAGGGCAATGGCCGCAACACCTTCAGCTTCTTCGACGAGACCCTGCGCGAGAAGATCTCGCTGCAACTGGAGCTGGAGGCCGAACTACGCGAAGCCCTGGTCGAGGAGCGCGGTCTGCAGCTCTACTACCAGCCGATCCTCGACGTCGCCAGCGGTCAGCTGGACAAGGCCGAAGCCCTGATCCGCTGGGACCATCCCCGCCTCGGCATGCTGGCGCCCAACCACTTTCTCGGCGTGGCCGAGGCCAATGGCTTCGTCGAAGAGCTGGACGCCTGGGTGCTCCGGCGGGCCTGCAAGGACCTGGCCGAGCTGACCGCCGCTGGCCTCACGGAGCTGCGCATCGCGGTCAACTGCTCGGCGCTGAGCCTGAGCAACGACGCCCTCCCCGGGCAGATCGCCTGGCGGCTGGACGACCACCAACTGTCGCCGCGGCGCCTGGAACTGGAGGTGACCGAAAATGCCCTGGTCAAGAACGTGCAGCCCACCGCCGAGCTGTTGCAGCGCATTCGCGACCTGGGCGTGACGGTGTCCATCGACGACTTCGGCACCGGTTACTCCTCGCTCGCCTATCTCAAGCGCCTGCCGATCGACACCGTGAAGATCGACCGCTCCTTCGTCACCGGGCTGGCCGAGGGCAACGCCGATCACCAGATCGTCCAGGCCATCATCGGCATGGCCCGGCCGCTCAAGCTCAAGGTCACCGCCGAGGGCGTCGAGCATCTGGAGCAGCTGCGGCTGCTGTGCGCCCTGGGCTGCGACTTCATCCAGGGCTATCACATCAGCCGACCGGTCCCCCTGGCCCAGGTGCCCGAGGTGATCGCCCGCTATGCCAGCGGGGTCTGCCCACTGCAGGCCCAGGCGGAGGTGGATGCCGACGCCCTGGCGCTGGCCAGGGCGCTCGGCTAGCCGCGCCGATAGCGCAGCCAGACGCTGCCGTCGTCCTGGGCTTCGGCCGTATCCAGCTTGAGGTACAGCGGCTGCTGCCAGGCCTGCTCGGCGATCTCGAAGGAGGCCGGATGGGCGCCACGGCCGTCCACCAACGGGATGATCAGCACACTGATCTCGTCCACCAGACCGGCGGCGACAAAGGAGCCGCTGACGTGGGGACCGCCCTCCACCACCAGCCGCTCGATGCCCAGTTCTGCGTTGAGCAATTCCAGCACCGCTGCCAGATCCAGTTCGTCCTTGCCACCGAAGACGTAGGAGGCACCGATGTTCTGCAGGTGCGTCAGGTAGTCGTCGCTGACGCCTTCGGTCAGCACCGCCACCACGTGGGAATCCAGGGCCTCGTTCTTTTTCCAGGCCACTTTGCCCTGGGGATCGATGGCGATGGCGTACTTGCTGGCGTCACGCTTGGCGAAATGATGGGTGCGCGGGATGGGCGCCTGGGCGACGCCGGTGGGATAGCCTTCGCCATGGGCGATCTCTTCCATGGTCACCCGGCCGCAGGCCCAGGCATCGAAGGCGAAGCGCTCGGCCAGGCGCTCGTAGGTGGTATCGGCCTGTTTCTTGACGGCGCGATCCCAGCCATCGGTGAGGGCGTGACCGTCGACCGACGACATCATATGGCAGATCACATAGGGCTTCATGGGGACTCCCGGCAGTGGCGTGTCGCCATGACACGCCTTGCAGCAACCGACCGGTCCGCCGCCGGGGGAGTTCAGCCCGCCGGGCCGCGGAAACGAAAAACCCGCCGGAGGGCGGGTTTTCGGGGAGCCGGGTCGCGTTACTTCTCGACGAAGGCGCGCTCGATCAGGTAGTCGCCCGGATCGCCCATGCGCGGCGAGATGGTCAGGCCGAATTCGTTCAGCACGGCGCTGGTCTCGTCCAGCATGCTCGGGCTGCCGCAGATCATGGCGCGGTCGTCCTGCGGATTGATCGGCGGCAGGCCGATGTCAGCGAACAGCTTGCCACTGCGCATCAGGTCGGTCTGACGACCCTGGTTGCGGAATTCCTCGCGGGTGACCAGGGGGTAGTAGATCAGCTTTTCGCGGACCAGGTCGCCGATGAATTCGTGCTCGGGCAGGGTCTTGGTGATGAAGTCGGCATAGGCCAGCTCGTTCACGTAGCGCACACCATGGACCAGGATCACCTTTTCGAAGCGCTCGTAGGTTTCCGGATCCTGGATGGTGCTCAGGAAGGGCGCCATGCCGGTGCCGGTGCTCAGCAGATAGAGGTGCTTGGCGGGCTTGAGGTCGCTGAGGATCAGGGTGCCGGTGGGCTTGCGGCTGACCATCAGGTTGTCGCCTTCCTTGAGGTGCTGCAGGCGCGAGGTCAGGGGGCCGTCCGGCACCTTGATGCTGAAGAACTCCAGGTGCTCTTCGTAGTTGGGGCTGGCGATGCTGTAGGCGCGCATCAGCGGACGACCGCCTTCGGTTTCCAGGCCGATCATCACGAACTGACCGTTCTCGAAACGCAGACCCGCGTTGCGGGTGGTCTTGAAGCTGAACAGGGTGTCGTTCCAGTGATGAACGCTCAGGACGCGCTCGGTGTACAGGTTGCTCATCGATGACTCCAGGAAAAATCGGTACAGCCCGGGGCTGGATAGAAATTGCGCGACAGTTTATAGAGGGGGAAAATATCCGTGAAATGAATAATTCGAATATAGGTTATCCAAAAGGCAGATATGAGATTCACGTTGCGTCAACTCGAGGTCTTCGTCGCCGTGGCGCGCCAGGAAAGCGTTTCCCGGGCGGCCGAGGCGCTCAGTCTGTCGCAGTCGGCCACCAGCACCGCCCTGGGCGAACTGGAGCGGCAATTCGACTGCCGGGTATTCGACCGCGCGGGCAAGCGTTTGACGCTCAACGCCCTGGGCCGGCAGTTGCTGCCCAAGGCGGTGGCCCTGCTCGACCGCAGCGCCGAGGTGGAAAATCTGCTGCGCGGCAAGACCGGCTTCGGCTCCCTGGAGGTCGGCGCCACCCTCACCATCGGCAACTACCTGGCCACCCTACTGCTGGGCGACTTCATGCAGCGCCATCCCGACTGCCGGGTGCGACTGCACGTGCACAACACCGCCAGCGTGGTGCAACGTATCGCCAACCATGACATCGACCTCGGTCTGATCGAAGGCGACTGCCAGCATCCGGATCTGGAGGTGCAGCCCTGGATTGAGGACGAACTGGTGGTGTTCTGCGCGCCCGGACACGTCCTGGCAGGCAGGGAGGCCACCCAGGCCGAACTGGAAGCCCAGGCCTGGATTCTGCGCGAACAGGGTTCCGGCACCCGCCTGACCTTCGACCAGGCCATGCGGCATCACGCCCAGCCGCTGGACGTGCGGCTGGAGCTGGAACACACCGAGGCCATCCTGCGCGCGGTGGAATCGGGACTAGGCATCGGCTGCCTGTCGCGGCTGGCGCTGAGAGACGCCTTCGCCCGCGGCACCCTGGTGCCCATCGCGACCCCGACCCTGGATCTGCGCCGCCAGTTCTGCTTCATCTGGCACAAGCAGAAGTACCAGACCGGGGCCATGGTCGAATTTCTCGACCTCTGTCGCCAGCTGACCCTGGGCCTCGCCCGCAGCGATCAGATCGACACCGCGCGGCCCCGGCCAGGGCGCTAGTCACTGGCCCTGGTAGATCCGGCGATTCTCCAGCTCCCGCTGCTCGTGGCGGCGGTGCGCGCGCAACGCCAGCAGCGCCAGGACGCCGATCACCAGGCGATAACCCTGGGAATAGAGATCCAGCTCGGCGGTGGCCGATTCGCCCAGTACGCCGCTGATCAGGCGCACCACGAACAGCGTCAGCTGCACGAAGGCCACCAGCAGCAGGCCGGCCGACAGCCATTCCGCCCGCCGGAAGGCCAGTACGGCAAACAGCGCCAGGGCGAATTGCATGCCGCCGTACCAGACCCGCGCCTCGGCCACCGAGGCCGAATCCATCAGCACCATGCCGCGGGCATTGGCCATCTCATAGGGATAGAACCAATGCGCCAGGGCGAGTCCAAACCAGACCAGGGCCTGCAGACCCAACACCAGACGTGCGAAGCGAAGCTCGGACATTCCCCGTTTCTCCTTGGGGCCAGAGGTGAATGACAGCCGCTCCAGTGTAGCCAGCGCCGGGAGCGATCTGCACTGCCGATGCAGACCGCCACAGGCGGGGTAGGGGTCGCCGGGAGCGCTGGGGGAAGCTGCAGGCCTCCACCCCTCCGGCTCCTGACCCGTCTCTTATTCCCATCTCCCAGCCCACGAGGCCGTACTAGAACTCCTATGCCGTC